>CALUQN010000018.1 GCA_944322945.1 Candidatus Gastranaerophilales bacterium
TTGCTCAACACAATGTATATTGTGTTGAATTGAAATAATGGAGAGAAGGATGAATTTAAACTGTCACGAAGATGAGATTAATGTAGTTTTAACCTCAAGTGAATACTACGTTCCTTATACTTACGTTTTAATGCAATCAATACTCGAAAATACCGATAGAAAAATCCATTTTTATATTTTAACTTACGATATTAGTTCTATATCCAAAGAAAATTTTGAAATACTAAAAAATATAAAAGATTTCAAAATAGATTATGTCTATATTGATATAAAACGATATCCAATACCAAAACAAATGCGCGCAAATCCGATAGTATATGCAAAAATGAATTTACCGCAATTTTTACCGGAATTAAAAAAATGTGTAGTTTTGGATTCGGATATTATAGTTTTGACTGATATCGGGAAAATTTACGATGTAGATTTAGGTGACAATTATGTAGCTTGGGTAAAAGACCCTCTTGATATCGCGTTAAATAGAAAGTGTTGGGTCGTAAAATTCGGACTTCCAAAAGAAAAATCCTATATAAACAGCGGTGTTTTAGTTTTAAATCTCGAAGCGTATAAAAAAGATAATATTGAAAAGAAATTATTAGAAAATTACACTAAATTCCGAAAAAATATACTATTTTTTGATCAGGATTTACTATACATAACATTGAGCGAAAAATGTATTTATTTAGATTACAAATACAACTACTTGTGCGCACTGCCATACACAGAACCTGGATTGAAAGACGCAATACGTTCAAGAGCAGAAATTATACATTATGGCTCTGATAATAAACCGTGGGTATTGCCTAATTTAGAATTGGCATATCTCTGGTGGCGATATGCAAGAAAAACGCCTTATTACGAAATAATTTTACTAAGGCTGTTTAGTTGGAAAAATTTGCTGATATATTTGCTGGGGCCATTTCGCAAAATGAAATTTTAGATAACGCAGATGGAAAAGAATTTTGTCTGGTGTGGAAAGCAGTCTATTTAAACAGAGCCTGAAATTTGACCCAGACGTTAAAGGCGTGGCAGACAGCTTCTGTTTTTATCATAGATGCACTTTCCGGCACACCGGTTTCCCGCCAGTCACTCGCGTAAGGCAGACCGCCCTTCATCCTGCCGGTCTGCATCTGCTGGTGTCTGAGAAAATTCGTCCCTAGATATATCCCCTTCATCAATGGCATTCTCTCATCTACATTTTCTATTTCAATACAGTTGAGAGTCGAGATTAACCCCTCTACCATCGGGGCAATTAAAGCCGGGCTTGTCTCATTATTCAATCCGCCGCATAACGGATTGTCAGAATTTTTAATCTGATTTGCCAAAAATGGTCTCGCCATACTCAGTAAATAATTCTGCAAAAGCTCAATTTCATCAGCGTTTAATCGACCTTTTGTATGGTGGAAAAGTTTTTCCGCTGCTATCATTGCCCAGTAGTCGTATTGGACTTCTTCTTTATCTTTTTGTGCATAAGCCAGACAAAGAAGTCCTTTGCGTGCTGCTTTTATGTATTTAGGATTCGGATATTTTTCGTATAATGTCAAAAGTCCGAGTGCAGCCTGCCCCTGATGGTTCATCTCTTCTTTAGTTTGCACGACGGATTTTGAGTTCAGGTCGTAAACTGAATTAAACCAGCCGCCGGGAAGCTGCATTGAAATGATAAAATCAGCAATTTTAGTCAGTTTGTCAAGGGTAATCTCTTTTCCGCACAAATCCGTTATCGCTGCAAGCGCCATTCCGGACGCGCCGACACGTGCAAGCCTGCTGCCGCAGCCGTCCTCGTTTGAGCGTGAAACGACTGCAAATTTCCTCCGCTCAAATTTTTTTATGTATTCTTTTATCAAATATTTTGATGCAAGGATTCTTTTTTCTTTCAAATCATCTATCCCTAGCATTTTCTCTAGCAGCAGAAGCGAATATATCATGCAGCTCTGCGTAATCGGGCTGTATAATTCGCTGCCGTAAGTTATTCCCTTTTTTATGTTTTTGCAGCAGATAACGCGCCCGCTGGATAGAAAACAATTGTTCAGGTATTCCATCCCGAAGTCAATAGAGTTGTTAACTTTTCGCTGGTGATTTTTTGTGTGGGTAAAGTTTCTTGCGTCAATTGCCGTCACTATCGCGAAAATAACTATCAAAAGTATAAATATAGCTATAATCATTTTTTCACCGGCTTCCTATGTGAAATTTTTCATAAAGTTCTTTATGACGTTAACAGTCTTGTATAACCCGCCGGAGTGAGAAGATTTTACGAACACGCAGTCACCGTCGGCTATCCATTGCAGCAGACTTTTGTTCAGGTCTGCAACATTACTGAAATATTCGCCTTTAAATTCCGGCTTAATCATATCCCACACTTCTTTCATAGTCTCGCCCGTCAGCAGAATTTTTTCAGGATGAACCTCGCGGATGACCGGAATTAACTCAAGGTGCTGTTTAAGAGTGTGTTGTCCGCCTTCTGCCATATCACCGAGGATTAGGACTTTATTTTTGTCTTTGTATTTTTCACCGAAAGCCAACAGGGTCGCTTTCATAGAAAGCGGGTTTGCGTTGTAGGATTCATCAACAAGAGTAATCGTTCTGTTCGGCTGGATTTTGCCTGTGAAAGTCTCGCCGCGTCCGGTGAGCGATTGAAATTTTGTTAACACTCCGACTGCCGCTTCAACATTTTCGCCAAGGTCATACACAGCTGCCAGTGCAAGCGCCATATCAATTTTCAGGTGCTGAGGGATAAATTCCGTCCCCAGTGAATACTCTTTATCATAAATTTTTATTGTATTTTCGTAAATTTTAACGTCGCAATCATCTGTTAAGCCGACAGTGATAATTTTTAAATTCTTAGCTTTTGCTGCATTTTCAAAAATATCAAAGCACTCTGTTTCTTTGCAAAGGATTGCGGTTTTTCCCGCTGCCATGGTGTCGAAAGTTTTTGCCTTGGCTCTTGCAATATCAGCTATAGTTTGATTTTTGGCAAGGTGAACAGGCGCAACATTAGTGACTATAGCAATATCCGGAATTGTCATCGCGCCTCTGCCGATTGAAGATTCTATAACCCAGTATTTGGCGTCAAGCGAAAAGTTTGTCATGTGCCATGCAATACCGTGTACGGTGTTTTCCTGCGTAAGGTTTGCACAGGCGCCGTATTCATACAAGGCATCATAGAGCATTCTTGTTGTGGTGGATTTGCCTGAACTTCCTGTTATTGCAATGATTTTTCCTTTGTAATTGCTTCTGATATATTTTCCTAAGTCTACTATAAATTTATTTGTGTCTTTAACCCCGATAACTGGCAGCCCGTAGGAAAGATAATTTTCAGGATTAGATGTGACAAATGCAGAGATTTTGGGCAAAATTGCATCAATATTTTTTTTGAACGCGCCGCGTTCCTCACCTTCTTCCCTCATAACAAGCATATTACGGTCGAGAAATGATTCATGCCATATCCTTAGCCCCGTTGCTGTCCAATTTTCGGGGAAGTTATATGTGTTCAGCTCTCCTGCTGCTTCTTTAATTCGTTCTAAATTCCAAAAATCCATACAATCATTATATTATAAATTGTGTAAAATACAATCGACCAAAGATATGGGCTTATATACCCAAAGATATTACAACCCGCACGGTACATTTTCGTAAGAATATAATAGTTTAATCCGGAGTTTTTTAATTCAGCAAGCGATATAAGCAGTTTGTGCAGCACCTTCAAGCGGCAGTTCAAACCCGAATATGCACCTATTGTCCTCAAAACTTTTTGTAATTATCTTGCCGCCGTGTGCCTGGACTATTTGTTTTGACAGGTAAAGTCCCAGCCCTGCGCCTACTTTGTTAAATTTTTCTGCGTGAGTTACATATTTATTGAATATTGTTTCTAAAACTTTTTTAGGCATATACGGGCTGTGGTTTTTTACGCAAACGCGAAGGCTTCCGTTCAATTTTTCTACTGTTATGGTTAGTTCTGTATCCGGATATGCGTAGGTTAATGAATTGCCTAAAAGATTCATTAAAATGCGTTTGACTTGTATTTTGTCGGCGTTCACAATATTCTCTGCGGAATTTGGCTTAAATATAATTGTATGACCTTTTTCTCCGGCAAGCTGCGATATCTCATTAAGACAGGACTCTATAAGTTCATTCATATTGAAATAGTCGTAGTTTAATATTAATTCACCGTTTTCGTATTTGTAAGTGCTCAGTAGTGTCGAAACCATTTCAAACATATATTTGCACGAATCAAGCGTCAAATTAAGCAGTTCTTCCTGCTCCTTATTTATTTCCCCTAAATCTCTTGAAAGTAAAAGTTCAAGAGCACGAATTTGTGCAATAGTCGGCGTTTTCAAGTCGTGGCTCAGGGTTGCGACATAAGTTTCACGCTGGCACTGAAGATTTTTTTCATCCTCAATATTTTTTATAAGTACGGCAATCCCGTTCACATTGTTGTCTTTGTCAAATATAGGCGACTTGTATATTCTGTGCCACAAAAGCGAACCGTCATCCGTTTTTATCTGTACTTCATAACTCAATGATTGCTTTTCTCGGATTATTTTATCGTCTTCACGCAAAATACGTTTTCTGTTTTGCAGCCTGTATTTTTGTGTGTAAGAACTTTCAGGTGCAAAATTTCCGATAATATAATCTGATGAGGTATTTTTCAGATAAGCTACCATAGGAAGTGTGTTTAACAATGTTGTTAACTGTCTGTGTTTATTGTGAAGAGTTCTTTTCAGGTGCTCGTTCTTAGTTATGTCACGGCTTATTGTCAAAATACCTATGATGTCGCTGTCTTTTATTATCGGAACAGTTGTTACTTGAAATATAAATTCTTTGTTGTTTACGGGAATTTTTATTTCATAGGTGACAGATTTTTTGGTTGTTATAGCTTCGTTATCTTTTTTGGTAATTATATCGGCGGTTTCTTTCGGGAATAATTCATAGCAGGTTTTATTTATTATTTCTGATTTATTTTTTTTGCAGATTTTTTCCGACATAACATCGTTTACAAGCTGATATTTGAAGTTGTAATCTTTGTATGATATTGAATCCGGACAGCTGCTATATATCTTTTCCAGCAGTTTATTTTGCTCTTCATTTTTCATGGAATACTGTTTTATAATAAATCGTTTTTCTATATTGGAATGAATAAAAAATATAAAGAATATGAAAACTAACCCTTGCATCGGGGTGATAACAAAGGAAGGACTCGCAGTCAAAACTGCCGTCAAAATTACGGCTGCTGCAAGAAGAACTTTTTGTGCGGTTTTGTGTTCAATATACATTTGTCACTCCGTTAATTTTTCATGATGGTAATTTTAACTGCTTTTACTGCTGCCTGAACTCTGTCGGACACTGCCAGTTTTTCAAGAATATTCCCGACGTGTGCCTTCACGGTGTTATGGCTTATTATCATTTGTTTTGCGATTTCGGTATTACTTTTGCCGTCGACAATCATTTGGAGAACTTCATTTTCTCTGGAAGTTAGTTTAAAGCTTTCCCCGTACATTTCATCCATATTGAGAGCCTTCAAGCGGCTGAATAAATTTAATGCAATCCGTGCAATCCTCGGATCAAGCCAGAATGCACCTTTGTTCACGGATTCTATCACTGTGGCAAGCGTTTCGGGTGTTATGTCTTTAAGCGCATAGGCATTGGCACCTGCTGTCAGACTGGCAAGAACTTCGTCATCACTATCGTGAGAAGTCAGGATAATTATTTTTATATCAGGATTCATCCGGCGGACAATATGGGTTGCATCAATCCCGTTCATCCCGGGCAGCCCCAAATCCATCAGAACAACATCCGCATTTTCATTTTTTAGTGCTTCTATACAGCTTTCAGCTGTCTCAAAATCTTTTATTATTTCAAGATTAGGGTTGTATTTTGGCAGCGTGTGGCGGTAAGTTATCCTTGTCAGCATATAATCTTCCACTATGTAAATTTTAATTTTTTGGTTTTCCATACGACTATTCCTCTTCTTTTGTGTGTATCTTGTATGATAGCTTTAAATACTTTAAAATGATATTACCCGGTTGGAATATTTTTTCGGAAGAATACGGGTGATTAGAGACTTATATAAGGTTGACAAATTTATTTGCGTTCAATTATCATTTGTAAAAGGAGAGATTTGTATGGTAAAGCTGGAGATAGCAGGGGTCGAAGATTTTCCCCGTATTTATAAAGATATGACGCAGCAATTTCCGGAAAGCGAGCTAAAATCCCGTGAGGATTTTGTGTCACTTTTACATAACAACTGCTACAAGCTGATACTCGCTTCTGATAACGAAAAAAATATCGGATACATAATAGTATTTCAGGATAAAACCAGCGGATATTTGTGGCTCGATTACATTGCTGTTTTTGGTGAATACCATTCAAAAGGCTTTGGCGGACAAATGCTCGGTGAATTAAAAAATTTATTTTCTGACGCGTGCGGAATCTTTCTTGAGGTTGAAAAGCCGGATGAAAATGTGCCCGCGACTTTAAGACGGATTAAGTTTTATCAAAAACATGGGGCTGAACTTGTAAACAATAATTACTTATACCCGAATGCAGCCGGCTTTTTGCCTATGGATTTGTATTATATTCCTTATAGCGGCAAATTACCGGAGAAAGAAGATATATTTAATGTTATACAAAATGTTTTTGATGTCTTACATCAAAATTTAGAACATAAAGATTACGTTTATGATTTAATAGTTAATGAAAGCGGAAGTACAAATGCCCGGAAATTTTGATTTTTTAAAAGATATTGACAAAGATTTATTCTCAATAATAACTGACGCAGAAAAACTTTACAGAGATGAATATTTTGAACAATGTATGACCCAGACAAGACGCTTTGGGGAGAATGTATGCAAAAATGTTCTCGGCGCATTCAGAACAACGGAAGAAACGTTTGACGATATGCTCTCAACACTGAAAGATAAATCCAACGGCACCATTCAGGAAAAAGAATTTGTTGAGGATTTGTATTTTCTAAAAAAAAGCGGGAACCGTTCCGCGCATTCTTCGACCGTCAAAAAAGACGGAATGGAAGCTCTTGAATGTCTCCAGCGGGCTTTTGAAGTCGCAATCAGCTATTGTGTTTATAACCGCGGCGCTGATAAGAGAATTCTAAACAAACACTATGACATAGAACTACTTGTGACCGGCAAGAAAAATAAATCTCTTGCAGAACGTTATAATCAGGCAAAAGTTAAAACTCAGCAGACAGAGCGCAGCAAAACTTCCGGCTCAAAGAAAACTAAAACTTCCATTAACAACAAAAAGTCACAAAAGAAGACAAAAAATCTTTCCGGCACCCAAATGAAAATTTCTGTATTCTGGGTATTATTCGGAATTTCTGCGGTTATTTCAACATTAATGATAGCTTTTATACTACTGGTAAAATTTTTTGCTTCATAATACTACAGATACTATTAAAAGTCTGTCATTCTGAGGGCGTTAGCTGTTTTGAAAATTCTTTGGTGGAATTTGTCAATCCTTATAGATAGCACTTGCGTTCCTGACCTTCGACGCCGGCGTATAGTTCAACATATTTTTTTGCCGGGCTGACATCAATTTTGGTCAGCAGAACTTCTTCTATCTGAAAAAATCCGACATCCCCTGACATTTCAATATCAATTTGGATTGGTTTACGTGTACCGTGGTGGATTCCGATTCTGTTTATAGCGTTTGCGGAATATTTGTGTATATCTCCGACTCTGGGGGTTTTGTTTATGGAAAGCGGAATTCTTGCTCTGCCTTTGGTCATATCACAGCCGTCTGCAATAAGAATTATGCCTGCCTCTATAGAGTGGATTTTTCTTGAAGACATGTGCCCTATGATTGCTTCTGTCGCAAGTGACTTTATTATGACCCGTTTGTGCAAATCATCCGGAAATACGTGCATCAATGCGCGTTCAATAATAGGCTGTGCAAGCATTGCAGACATATCTTCGTGTCCCTGTCTGCCTATCATCATACCTAAATCGTGCATTATCCCTGCAAGAATAACAGCACACATACTGTCTTCAAATGTGCCGATTTCTTCTTCTTCCAGAGATGTTTTAACCCCTGCATCCTGCAAAAGATTAAGCATCTTGATGGCGTTTCCAACAACCTGCCTCATGTGAACAGGTCCGTGGTCATTAAACCCGAGACGTTTTATGGAAACGTTGTTTGCATATTCCTGCATTTCCTGTAATTCTTCATCCGCAAACAGATAGTTTACAAGTTTAAGACAGTTTTCGTTTTTCTCTAAACGTTTTAATATTTTTGATTCTATGGAAATTTCTTTAACTGATTTCATTTTTTACATCCTTTATTTTATATGATACCACATTTTACAGTTTAATGACATACTTAACATTTGCCAAAGCAGAATTTTTTTTATAATATAAAATTATGGGAATAGTTGGGAAAAGAAGATTAAGCAAATTAATCCTTTTTACGATTGCCGGATTAATGTTTATATTGCAAGCAGGAGCGAAACAAACCGATAATTCGGATGTAGTTGTTTTGGAACACACAAAATTAGTTACCAACATAACCGCTCACGAAAAAGCCCTGCAGGAAAAAACTGCTAATGCGGAAGCTGAAGCTGTTCAAGTTACACCTCAAAATATCCACGAATATCTTCATAGAAATCCGGATGACGTAAAGTTTTTTTCGTTTGAAAAAGAAGAACAGGCTGGAGATTTTTCCTACGGTTTGAAATACGATGCCTCTGTAAAACCGGAAGAATACAACCAGAAAGGCACAATTTTCACCCGTTATAAAAAAAATAAATTGTCTGTAGATACATCATTAAGTAACGAAAATTTTGCGTCATGGCCGCAGCGCGGGCAGGGGACACTTTCCTTCTCGCCGGAATACAAACTCAATGACAGACTTTCCGTGCAAAATATCTATTCAACAAACTTTCTTGAACGAAACAAAAAAAGTGAATTTGTTTTTAGTATAAAACCTTTTAAAGATGACAGAGTGAACCTCAACTTCGGAGCAAGTCAGGTTATGTATTCAGAATCTGTCAGACCGCCGCGTTCACAGCTGAATTTTTCAACGATGTTCAAATTGTAAAAAAAATTTTCTTTATGCTAGAGTAAAAATATAAGATTACGCACATAGGGAGAGAAAATGTCTGAAACAACACAAGCCGCCGAGTGGAGCCCCTCTATTAACCCGTGGTTAATGGTAACACCTGTTATGCTCGCAATATTTATGTTTGTTCTGGATGAAACAATATCAAATGTTGCTCTGACGTATATTGCCGGTTCCATGTCTGTCAGCTTGAATGAATCCACATGGGTTTTGACAAGTTACCTGATAGCAAGCGGTATTGCAATTCCGCTGGTAAATTCCGCGTCTAAACTTTTCGGACGTAAAAATTATTTTATGATTTGTTTGATAATTTTTACATTTTCTTCGTTTTTATGTGCGGTGTCAAATTCAATGGTAATGATTGTACTTGCAAGGTTTATGCAAGGGTTGGGAGGAGGCGGATTGCTGCCTTTAGGACAATCCATAATGCTTGAAAGTTTCCCTAAAAAAGACCGCCCGAAATCAATGGCAATTTTCGGTATTGCAATTATTTTTGCACCGCTTATCGGGCCGGTGCTCGGCGGATGGATTACGGAAAACTGGTCCTGGCCGTGGATTTATCTGATTAATGTTCCGCTTGGGTTTTTGTGCGTTTATCTTGCCAAAAATCTCTTGCAGGAGCCGCCTTATGCTAAAAAGCAAAAGAACGTTAAATTTGACTTTAAGGGTATGATGTTTTTGTCCGGCTGGCTCATTGCTCTCCAGATTGTACTTGACAAAGGTAATGATGCGGACTGGTTCGGAGCGGCATGGATTTGCTGGCTGAGCGCGATTTCTCTTATTTTCGCTATTCTATTCTTTGTCTCTCAGGTTAGAAATAAAAAAGACGCCTTGATTGATTTGAGTGTTTTGAAAGATAAAACCTACTTTTTCGGCACACTTGTGCAGGTAATATTAATGGGAGTATTTCTGTCATCGGCAGCACTTTTGCCTTCTATGCTCCAGAATCTTCTCGGATACACTGCATATTTGAGCGGTTTGTCAATGGGGTCAAGAGGTATTGGTAGTTTTATCGGGGTTGCACTATATCTTACGATGTCAAAACACATCGGTGACAGACGCATTGTTATGATAGGTTTAATACTCTTAGGGTTTGGCAGTGTATTTTTCGGGAATATTAATCTGGATATAAATTTGACGACAATTGCCCTGCCGAACATTCTATACGGCTCCGGCTTGTTCTTGTCATTGACGCCGTTAATCCCGTTGTCATTTTCGACAATAAAAAATGAGAGTATGACAAACGCAACAGGGCTTCAAAACCTTGTGAAAAACATTGGCGGCGCTATCGGAACATCTATCGGAACAACAATGGTTTCAAGATTTGCGCAGGTGCACCAGAATATGTTAATAGGACATCTGCACGAAAATAATACGATTTTTGCGGAAAGAGTCAGTGCAATGACAGGAACTTTTATGTCGCTTACGGATTCTTTTACGGCAAACCACATGGCGCAGAGCCAAATTTATTCCCAGCTGGTTCAGCAGTCACACCTCTGGGCTTATATTGACACATTCAGATGGTATGCGTTTGCAACATTCCTCTTAATCCCCATGCTTGTATTTATCAAAAAGCCAAAATCAGTCTACGGCGGGAAATAATATTTGGGAATACGTAAATACCTCTTAACAAATATTCACGTGCTACTTGCATATATATTTTTTTTACTCTAATATTGTAATACCGATTAAATGTCGGAGTGTATTTTATTGTTTGAAATATAAGTAGAATAAAGAATATAAAGGAAAAAGGAAAATGAACCCTATTATTAATGAATTAGAAAAACCGTTTACTGAAAAAGAACTTCCTCAAGTAAATCCGGGCGATACAGTAAAAGTCTTTGTCAGAATTATTGAAGGCAACAAAGAAAGAACACAGGCTTTTGAAGGTACTGTTATAAAAATGCACGGTTCAGGCATCAACAAAACTATGACTGTCAGAAAAGTATTCCAAGGTGTTGGTGTTGAACGTGTATTCTTGATGTATTCACCGAGAATCGAAAAAATTAACGTACTCAGACGCGGCGATGTAAGACGTTCTAAACTCTATTACCTGAGAGAACGTTCAGGCAAAGCTACTCGTATTAAGGAAAAAATTGAAAAAAGATAAGCTCCACATACACTGGTATCCCGGTCATATTGCTAAAGCGGAAAAACAGCTGAAAGAACAGCTTTCGCTTGTAGACGCGGTGATAGAAGTTATGGATGCGAGACTACCTTTATCAAGCAGTTATGATAATATTGCGCGGCTTTTAAACGAAAAGCCGCGTTTAATTTTGCTCAATAAAGCCGATTTGACCGATAAAAACGAATTGAAAAAATGGATTGCCTACATAGAAGAAAAAAGCGGATATCCTGTTTTGGCAACTGATGCCAAAAACTCAAAAGACTTAAACATAATCGTCAAAAAAGTTGTTGAACTGTCCGAACCGCGTATTCAGGCAATAATGAAAAAAGGACTTTTGCGCCGTCCCGCACGCGTTATGGTCGTTGGCATGCCAAACGTCGGCAAATCAAGTATTATCAATAAACTTACAAAATCTTCCAAAACCAAAATAGGCGCAAAAGCAGGGGTCACACGTCAGCAGCAGTGGGTGAGAATTAATCCGCAGCTGGATTTGCTTGATACGCCAGGCATAATCCCTATGAAACAGCAAGACCAAAACCGCGCACAAAAACTGGCGTTCGTGAATTCGATATCAGAAAACGCCTACTCAAACATCCCTGTCGCGCATGCGCTTCTTGCACTGCTCTCTCAAAAATACCCTGAGGAGACAAAAAATTATTACAATGTTCACGATGAACTCACTGTTGAAAACATCTCTAAATCAAGAAATTGGATAAAAACCGGCGGAGAACCGGATATTGAAAGAACTGCTATCTATATATTGAGAGATTTTAGAGACGGAAAAATCGGAAAGTTCATTCTGGACGACTTTGAGGAATAAAATGCCGGCAGATGATTTGTTTAAATTCGATAAAAAACAAGAATGTTTAATAATAGGAACCGATGAAGCCGGCAGAGGCCCGGCAGCCGGCGGTGTTTTTGCAAGCGCGGTTTACTTTCCGGAGATTAATAAAAAATTAATTGAAGAGCTTGCAATCCTTAATGACAGCAAAAAGCTTACACGCAAAAAACGTGAAAGTATCTATGAGTTGATAAAAAATGAAACCATAAATGCCACAATATGTATTGAAGTCGAAGAGATAGAAGAGATTAACATCCTAAACGCATCTTTAAAAGCAATGAAACTCGCCTGCGAAAAGGTTATAGAATTATCCGGACGAAACGATTTTTTAACACTTGTAGACGGCAACAGGTTAATAAAAAACTATCCATACCCGCAAAAATATATCATAAAAGGCGACAGCCAATCAGCATCAATTGCAGCAGCCAGCATTTTAGCTAAAGTTACGCGTGACAGATATATGGATGAACTTGACAAAATCTGTCCGGAATACGGCTGGGTAAGTAATGCCGGGTATCTCACAAAAGAACATTTGGACGCCATTGATAAATACGGACTTAGCAAATACCATCGTCCGTCATTCTTGAAAAAACATTTTGAAAAACAACTATCGCTTTTTTAAATTTTTTTGCGAACTTCTTTAATCAGCATTCTGATAGAAAGAAGATGTTCTTTTTCCGCAGGCTCCGGAGGATTTGCACAATGTGAGGCGGCAATATTATAAGCCATTTCATAACAGTTCAAAGCTTTTGACGGATTCATTTGAGTTCCGATGCCTTTTTCGTATAATTCACCAAGCTGCATCAGCAAAGGCTCAGTTTTTTTAATATCTGCGAGATGTTTTGTCCATTTGAATAAATCTTCCGGAATGTAGCCGTCATCAGAATTATATAACTTGACAACAGCAAACTGCGCCTGCTCATTACCACGTTCAGCACGCTGAACAAGAGACTTATAACTTTTTTTTACCATATAAGTTTTGCCGTCTTTACCTTGCAGCATTTCCTTATCCGTATTCCAAAATTTTTGCATCAACCTGAACATAAAACTTTGCCTCACTTATGCTTCAAACAACTTATGCAGCCGCGCCCTGACGTCATCTTCATCCAAATCGTCAGTAATTTTGTTTAAATCTATAGCCATCTGGTAATAATTAGCCGCATCGTTTCTAAAATCCATAGCCTGACTGGCTCTGCCGGCGTTAAAATAGGCAAGAGTATAGCTTGGATTTAATTCAATAGCGGTTTCAAAATATTCCAGCGCCTCTTCAGCATCACCAAGACCGTCAAGGTAGAGGATGCCGAGATTGTTTTGAGCGAATTCATTTTCAGGGTTAAGTTCCACAGCTTTATGGTAAGAAACCAGAGCTTCTTCAAGGTAATCTTTTTCCCAAAGTGCAATCCCTGCTTTCATATACCCGCGGTAGTCATCAGGGTTAAGAGTAATCGCATCGCAGTATGCTTTGATAGCTTTTTCCAAATCATATTCAGCCATGTGAATATCTCCGAGGGCAAGGTATAAATCATAATTGTTAGGATCAAGTATAATTCCTGCCTGATATGTTGCGACGGCTGCTTCGACATTGCCTTTGACTTCCGCATAAATGGCGCCCAGAGCCTGACAGACTATAGAAGTCCATTCATTATCAGGATTTATGGCAATAGCTTTCTGATAATATTCTATTGCATCGTCATACAATTCCGCTTTCGAAAACGCATACCCGAGCGAATTATTATAGAAAGGATTTTCGCTATCCTGTTCCAGTGCAAGCTTGAAGGCGCTTATGGAATTAATTTTATCTTCTTTTTTCAAATATAGGTGCCCCAATTCATAATAAATTGGTGATTTATCCTCATGAAGTTCCAGAAGTTTTTCATAGCAGTCGATGGTGTCATCAATTCTGTCAGGGAAATATGTCTGCAAGACAGTCGCAAGTTTTACAAGGACATCGTGGTTAAGCGGATTTGATTCAAGAACTTTGTTATAGCAATCTACAGAAAGCTCAAGTTCTTTATTTTTAAGCGCCAAATCTCCTATTTTATCGTAAAAAATATCACAGTGTGCGGTTTCCGTGAGCGCTTTACGGTAAATGTTTTCAGCGGCTGGATACATCTTGAACTTTTCAAGAAATTTACCGATAGAATTAAACGTAAAGACAGAAAAGTCGTCAGACATGTTTTTGTAAAACATTTTGAGAGACGGTCTGTCCCATGCAATCATTAGACTGCCTGAGAGAAAATAGTAAATAAAATTCATATAATCCGCAGGACATGCGTTATTAGAATTAATTTTTTGCAAAATAGTCTGCGAAAGCACCAGCCTCGGACGAGCAGATTTGAGACGGGAGGACTTGATAGCTTTTTTAAATTCTTTTTCAGCTTCTTTGTAATCCTCTGCCAACTTCATAAAAAAGCCCGCATAAAGATGAGCATTCATATTGTCAGGCGCGAGCGCGACTGCTGTCTTGCATTGCTCTATAGCAGTCGAAACGCTTATTTGACCCTGTTCCCACATAAGAGAGGCAAGCCGGTAATAACTCTCCGGAAGGCTCGGATCGTACTTAACCGCGTCAATGTAATTTGATATAGCGGTTTCCAAATCAGAGTTATTTTTTCTTATTAAATATCTTTCGTGTGCTTCTCTGGCAGTTTCCAAAGATTTTTTAGCTTTTTCCTTATTTTCGTTAATAGTAACAGGATTAATAATAATTTGATCTGACATCGTGAGCTCCAAATAAAAATGTGTCATGAATAATAACGACATAAAAATATAATTGATTAATTATTATTACTAAAAATCATACAAATGAATTAGAACATTGGACACACCAACCCGGCAGGTACCAATAAAAAAGTATAGTCATTATGCTTTTGTAATGTATTTTTTACTTATAAATTGTAAAAAAACGTAAAAACTATTAAAGTTTGGCTAAATATAATCCGTTATATATTGATATATTATGTTAATTTTTAACCTGTATAAAGAAAGGAGCGGTAAATGGTAGATAATATTAACGGTTTTGGAGAAGGCAAAGAGTGGAAAAAAAATTGACACTACTACAAAGGATGCTGAATACAAGAAAGGTTTGGATGCACAAATCAATTCAATTTTGGACGGTAAAGAAAGTATTTCGGTAGAAGACTTACGAAAAAATTCTTTGTTTGGAAACTTATCGGAAAAAGCGCTTCAAAGACTGGATTATATTGCAGGTATCGACGGGGATAAGACTTCGTTGACGGCTGATGAGATGCGAGTTTTGATGTCGCTTACTGATGCAACTTTAAAAGATAATACTTTTGTATTTGACGGCAAATTTCATTTTGACGAAAACAGCGGGCTTGAGCAGGCAACAGATTCGGAATTGCAGGCTGTCGTGACAAATTTGGTTGATGCAAATACAAGAAAGCGATTAGAAACTCTGGATACTTCAAAATACGACAGAAGCAAAAATTTTGCAGACAAAATTACCAGTGATGATGTTGATGAAGCAATGCTTGCTTTGCAAGACAAATTAAACACCGGTTTTGTGGATAAAAGAACCGGTAAAGAGGTTTCTATCACTCAAGCGGTTATGCAGTTTGAAGATTTTGTAAATGACAGTTACCGCAAAAATTACCAGAATTTTTACGTGGATGTTGCCCGTGATTTTGGCGAACAGACAACCATCCCTGTATATGATTTTTCAAGATTAAGATGTATGGGAGACGGCGATTCGTTTGTGATAGGCGATTGGACATACCAGCAGGGCAAACTTACCAACAATAAAACAGGTGAAAGTTTGCAGGTTTCTCGCTCAAACTGGTATAATTCCGCGGAAAACACCGTTCCGGCGGCAGACGGCTCGATATGTATAATTCGGGAATATAACGACGGCAAAGGCACTGTTGTAAAATATAACTATGACGATAGCGAAAACGCTGCGCCGACCAGTGCTAATATTACGGTTAACGGTAAAGAACAAGTTGTTAATTATGAGCGTAAAACATCAATAGATCCGGAATTGTATAATTTTATTGAACGCTAGATTATACTTAAAGTTTCACAAAAAAGCGCGGTGCTGATTGCCGCGCCTTTTTGTATCTGATAAACTCAATCCGCAAACAAATTGGTAATTTCAAATTTATTCACATCAATTAAACCTTTGTCGGTTATTTTCAATTCTGGAATTACAGAGAGTGACAAAAACGCCATACTCATAAAAGGATCCGGAATTTTACAGCCGATTTTGCGTGAAGCAGCCTCCAGTTCAGCAATTTTTTCCATAACTTCTTCCGATGTCTTATCAGACATCAAACCGGCAATCGGAAGCGGCAGATGCGCCAATGTTTTACCGTTTTCGACAATAATTTTTCCGCCCTGAGATTTTACGAGTTCAACCGCAGCATAGTACATATCTTCGTCATTAGTGCCGATTACAATCATATTATGGCTGTCATGTGCAACAGTTGATGCAATGGCACCGGATTTCAGTCCGAAGCCTTTTACAAATCCAAGCCCGATATTTCCTGTGGCTCTGTGGCGTTCTATTACGGCTATTTTCAAAATGTCATTTTCAGTATCAGAAACCGCTAAGCCGTTTTCATTTTTTGGCTGCTCAAGTGTCATTTTTGTTATAAGTTGTTTTGGAATTACATTTATAACTTTAATTTTTTGATTTTCATCAGGAATTTTTATATGTAAATCTTCTCTGTACAAATATTTTATGTTGACAGAACCTCTTAAAGCCGGCGGCTTCATCTCAGCCAAATCAACAGTTACTTTGCCGTCTTTTGCAATCATTTTTCCGTTTTTAAACACAAGTACAGGTTCAAATGTTTTTAAATCGCTGAATACAGCAATATCCGCCTTGTACCCCGGCGCTATTGCACCGACATTTTGCAGGTTAAAATATTCCGCAGTATTAATGCTTGCCATCTGAATTGCTTTTATCGGGTCTACACCGAGGCGGACAGCTTTTTTAACCATTCTTGATATATGACGGATAAGGTGCTTAGGGTGCCTGTCGTCTGTCACAAACATACATTTTCTGGTGTTATATTTTTTTAAAACAGGAATTAACGGCTCCAAATCTCTCGCGCCTGTAGCTTCCCGAACCATAAGATACATCCCGAGACGCAGCTTTTCAATAGCTTCATCAGGAGTCGTGCATTCATGATCAGAAGAAACGCCTGATGCGATATAGGCATCCAAATCTTTACCGCAAAGGTGAGGAGCATGCCCGTCTACACGTTTTTGTTTTTCTAGCCCCAGTTTAATTTTGCTCAAAACGCTGCCGTCGCAATTTACAACACCTGAAAAATTCATCATTTCCGCAATACCGAGAACCCAAGGTGCGTCAATTAAAAGCGCCAAATCATAGCTGTTTAATTCAACACCCGACGTTTCAAGAGACGTTGCAGGCACGCAGGAAGGCAGCATCATATAAACATCCAGCGGAAGATTTTTTGTAGCTTCACGCATAAAACTTATCCCCTGCAAACCCATAACATTTGAAATTTCATGCGGGTCTGCAATCACGGTTGTCGTACCGGAAGCCAGAACAAGCTTTGCAAATTCTGACGGCATAAGCATGGAACTTTCCAGATGCACATGCCCGTCTATAAATGACGGAGTCACATAGGCGCCTTTTACATCAATTTCTGTTTTGCCTTTATAGCCTTTTGCAACTCCTGCAATTCTGTCATCTATAATTGCTATGTCTGTGTCATAAATTTCTTCTGACAGAACATTAACAAGTTTTGCATTTTTGATTACTAAGTCTGCTAAGTCTTCACCTTTGCCTACGCGTATAATTTCTTCCACACTGCTCATATATCTGCCTTTCAATCGTATTTGTTTTAAACATCATACCACGAAAAATTCTCTTCTTGTTGATTTATTTTAAATATGACATACAAAAACTTCTGCAAGAAGAGCGATACAAATATTTCACTCGTCTTCTCGCAGAAAGTTCTGAATTTTACTTACAAACCGCGCGGCACTAACCTCTTATCATTTGTGCAAGAATACTGCTTGTTTGGATTGGTGCGCCTGTCATATTGATATTCGGATTGTTTTTAGGCTCAACTTTATAAGATTCAATCGGGCGTTTGCCGGTCAATCTTCTCATAAATGTGTAGTAATCTTTTAAGAAGCCTGTCGCTTCATTTTGCGATTTTTCCATTGATATTAATTCTTCGCGCGTGTGTTTTCCTGTCGGGATACCAACTGACTTTCTGTTCAACCATTCACTGATAGTTGTATTTGTCAATGTTACCCAGCTTGCGCCCATCAGCGACTTGTGATATTGTTTGCTGAATGTGCTGTTGAACAGGTCAATCAGTAATGCCTGATAGAACAATCTTGATGTTTCTTGAACCGCACGTTCTTTAAACTTAGTTTCAGCACCTTCAATGTTGTTGCCGTTTGATTTCAGCATAACCATATTGTAGTTATCTGTCATCAGGAACCAGAGTGTTGCGGCGGTGCCTGCGGCTTTTGCAAGGTTTGACAGTTCAGCATTTGAAAGATGTGACATTGAATCTGCGTTGAAGGCTTTCAGTCTGTTATCTTTTACAAATTCTTTGAATTTTTCAGGATCAAAGTCTTCTCTCAATGCTTTTGGTCCTATGTTGTCAATACTTTTCTGCAAGGCTGCAATATTACCTTTTATCAATCTTGCGGTAAGTTCTTCGGGAGTTTCTTGTTTAACTGCAACGGGCACGCCTTTTTTGCCTGCAATAATTTTCTTTGTTGCATTTACGGCAAGTTCCGTCATTCTGTATGGAAGGGTCACAGCATCCATTGCAAACTTAATAGGAGCTTTGAAAAATTTAACCCAAGGCGCCCATCTTTGATCTTTTGGACCGAGGTTTACATAGTTTCCGTCAGCACTGATTGCAGGTTTTGCAAACAGCTCATACTCATCCGCGATGTCATTAAATCCGTTTTCACGAAGTACCATAACTATTTTGTCAAATTTTTCTTTGGGGTACTGATAATTTTCCATTTTGGTAAGTTTATCATAAGCAGCGCTTTTCTTGCCGATGATAAAGTCCATTGTATTATCTATAGGTTTAAACAAAGCCTTGACTGCGCTGTTGTTTCCGAATTTACCTCTGATAAATTTAATTCCGTAACCGGCAGCAATAATAAGTCCTGAAGCTTTCATCAGGATATCGAAAGAAAGCAGCGGTTTTTGCATTTTTTCTTTTTCGGATGATTTTGGTTCTGCCTGGAAAGATGCGTCCGGTTTAATTTCAGCTTCAGGCGCGTGGTTACGTTCATTTTCAGCACGTGCCTCTTCCGGAGTCAGGCGTTTGATGTGTTTGCCGTTGCTCAAACGGGAAACACCTTCCGTTAACACCGTAGTTACTGCTGTGATAAGCATAACGCCAAGTGTTGAATTGTTAACATATTTTGACAGTGCGCCGAAGGTAATCAGCTGTAAATAAGCGTTCCAGCCGACTCTGCTGACCTCTTGTTTAAATCTGGCTTTTTGTTCGTCTTTTGCCGCTTTCGGATCGTCATCCATCAATCTTGAAAGGTTGTACGCGTCGTTTGCAAGGAATATTGCAGGCGGCATACCGGATACTATACGTGTCAGTGCTCTTTCGTGTTTTGTATCATAATTCCCGAGGTTCGGGTCAAAGGATTTCATGCCCTGCTGGAATATTATTGCTGATTGTTCCTGTGCTGATTTTGCTTCTAAATTTTTGATATTTTCAAATTCAAAAATCCCTCTGAGTGCATTAACTTTAGCATCTGTTTTTGCACGCTGTCTGATATTTTTAAAGAATTGTTTATTATACAAATCTTTTGAAAAGTTTTGGATAGGTTTAATTTTTGTCATTAAACTGACTACGCCGTTGAGCATTTCACCCGGGAGTCTCAACGGATATGTCAAATCATTCCATATACGCTGCCCTATACCTTTTTCTCTGATTGTTATTAATTCTTTACCGGTAGCTTCATCGTGAGTAAATTTTACCATTCCGCCGGTGTATTTTGAATTTCTGATACTGTTCATAAATTCATCACCCATATCGGAAATGCGATATGCTTTTACCAGTTGGAAATATTTATCCATTGAGTAAGTTTTTGCCGGTTTATACCAAAAAGAGAGACCTTTAAAAGATAAATTCTCGGAATTTGTTTTTAAAGGTCTCTCATTATTAAAATTTTCTTTTGAGTCCATGGGGTGCGAAAGGGGAATGCGTCTGACCGGGATTTTGGTGTTCTGCATTTGCTTCAGTCTGGCAGGTTGTTGCAGTCTTTCATTCAACATTTTTCAAACGTCCTCCTTTGCATGATTTTCACTCAAAGTGAAATTTTTGGCAAGAGTTTTTATATACAAAATTAACATGACTTTACAATTAACATTAAAGTGCTTGAATTATCGAGGAAATCAGCTCTTTGAATTTAGACTTTGATTGGTTTGTTACTTCAATAACTTCTTCATGAGAGAGCGAAGATTCGCTGACACCGCTTGCAGCGTTAGAAATACAGCTGATTCCGAGGACATCCATTTTGCAATAATTCGCAACAATTGCCTCAGGAACAGTGGACATACCGACGGCATCCGCACCGATAATCCTTGCCATTCTAATTTCTGCCGGTGTTTCGTAGCTTGGTCCGCTGTTTGCCAAGTAAACTCCGTGCTGAAGTTTTATTCCAAGTTTTTCGGCACACGTTTCTGCCAGTGTGATAAGTTTTTTCTTATAAATTTCACTCATATCCGGAAATCTTTCGCCGAGAGTCTCGTCGTTTGCTCCTAAAAGCGGGTTTGTTCCCATATTATTAATATGGTCTGTTATCAACATTAAATCAGACGGCTTGTATGTTTCATTGACAGCTCCCGCTGCATTTGTCAGAATGAGCGTTTTTACCCCCAGTTTTTTCATAACTTTAACAGGATATGTAATTTCCTGCATCGTATGACCTTCATAATAATGGTTGCGCCCCTGCATCATCACCACACGTTTGCCGTTAATTTCCGCAAATACAAGTCTGCCTTTATGTCCTTTTACTGTGGATTTTATAAAATTTGGAATATCACTGTAAGGAATTGCTATGTCACAGTGTTCATCCGCAAATTCACCTAACCCTGAACCGAGTATAAGTCCGATTTCCGGTGTGAAGTTTTTTGTTTTTGCCCTCAAAAATTCTATCGTCTCTTCCATATTCACTCCCCTTAGACACAAAAACACAAGAGTCTTTTCAGGCTCTTGTGTTTGTAAGTTTTTAGATTAGCCGACAAGTCTGTTGTCGTCAGCTTCTGATGCTTTTACCATAATAGCGTGTTCTACCGGATTTTCTTTTTTGTATCCGTTTTCAAAATTTTCTTCAAATCCGTATTCATCGCGGGCTTTTTTAGCCTGATTTTCATCTACCAGTTTTTTTGCGAGTTCTGCGATTTCATAAACTAATTGGTATCTGTTTTCTGTATTTTCATTCAGATCCCACGCTACTTTAATTATTTGCTCCATTTTTATTAAACCTCATTTCTTGTTTCAGAATTTAGTATCTTAATAATATAATATAAAAAATTTTTTGACAAGTGGTAAAATTTACGTATTCCATGTATAATAGGGCGTATGAATAGTTCAAAGGAAAATATTCGTTTATATCACTGGGTAGAATTTTTAATATGGTTTCTTATTTTATGTGTGGTGATAGTCGGGTTCCGGTATTCGGCATACAGACATACAAAACAGCTTGCGACATATCAGATTTTTTTGCAGGATGTTGACGGGCTTATTGTCGGTTCGCCTGTAAAATATATGGGAGTGCAGGTAGGACATATCCAAAAGATAAAAATCCTGACTAACGATGTTTACATCAAGTTTGTTATTACGGAAAAGGGATTAAGACTTCCGCAAGGCGTTATCGCAACGGTTGAATTCAGCGGAATGGGCGGTTCAAAGTCTCTTGAGATTTATCCGCCGACACCTGAGAGCAAGAGCAGCAAGAAACTCGTTGCCGTTAAAGATACTAACCGATTGAACACTACTGTAGTAAGGCTTGATGATATGTTCAACAAAATCGGTTCTATTGCCGTTAAGTTATCCTCTTTTGCAAACGACGCAGGGATACTTTCTACATCCGCAGAGCAGATTGATATTAAAAAAATTCAGGATAACCTTGATATTTTTGACGAAAAATTGGAACAATATTATAATGAACGACAAACATTTAAAGATAAAATGAAGGAGTTAAAAGATGAATAGCGAAAAAGTAAGAATTATCTCCAACCCTGTGGTGCTTTTGAATTTGTGCACAATGCGCGATGCAAAAACCGACAGCCAGGGCGTACGTATTGCGACAAGAAAAATTACAAGATGTCTTTTATATGAAGCTACAAATAATCTTCCGCTTGTGGAAAAAGAAATTACCACACCTGTTGCGACATTCAAGGCAAAAACTGTTGATCCGGACATTAACTTAATTATCTCCCCGATATTAAGAGCCGGATTAATTTTTACCGACGAAGCGATTGATATTCTTCCGCAAGCCTGCATCAGACACATCGGGATGTACAGAGATGAAAAAACTCTTAAACCAATATGGTACTACAATAAAGTTCCTATGGAAGCCCCAAACCCTGAAAAATTCTATATTTATATAACAGACCCGATGCTGGCAACAGGCAACTCCTTGCTTGAGGCTATAAAATTGTACGCAGATAAGGGTATTCCTATAGATAATATTAAAGTCATCTGTATCATCGCTGCGCCGGAAGGTATTGAAAATATCCAGAAACATTATCCGGATATCGAAATTATTACGGCAGCCGTAGATGAAGGCTTGAATGATAAAGGCTATATTATCCCCGGTATGGGCGATGCCGGCGACAGAATTTTTAATACTTAACCGGTTGAATGTAAATTTTAGTTAACAAATAGCGGCATTTTTTAAAGTTTATGAAAAAAGTGCCGTTATTTTTATGTGTGTAGAAGATTAATTACAGGAGACCGTTATGGTTTTAAGAGTTGATAACAAAAAATCGACAGCAAAAGTAGATAATAAAAAGAACGGCACAGAAGCGGAAACTCAAGGTTATAAGGTTAAATCCGGCGATACTATACAAAAGCTTATGAAAGCGTTTAATTTCAAAAACGAGCAGGAGTTCAGAAAGTATTTCGGATTAAGCGGAACTGCAAAGTTAAAAGCCGGTCAGATTTTAAAAACACCGACGGCTCCTCTGGAAACGACTTTTGCGGCAATTTCAAGAAAATACAATATGTCGATGGCAGATTTGAAAGCTCTTAACCCGCAGATAGAAAATTTTGATGTTTTGAAAAAAAACACTCCGATAAACGTACCCATTCGGCCTTTTGTAAAAGATGACACAAAGAAAGATACTCCGGTGCCAAAACCTCAGGCAAAACCCAAAGCCCGGCAGACTGCTCCAAAGCCGCAGCCTGCACCGGCTGTTGTTAAGGAAGCGCCTGAGGATATTGCAAAAGCATTAAAAAAATCGGCAAATAAATGGGGGGCCGTAGACAAAGATGCGTTTAAGGAACCTTTTTCAAAAATTAATAAAAATAACGTTATAGATGTAATCAAATCTTATGATGAAATTTCCAGAGGAGAGTCGCTTATTGAGATGATTTGTGACGAGGTTACGAACTCAGAAAAAGACAGGAAAGCTGCTGTCACAAAATTATTCAATACGCTGTGCGAAAAAGTAGGTCCGACTGTTGCTACAGAAGAGATTAAGGAGCAATTTTTTGATGAATTAAATGACGAATTCGATTCGCTTTTCTGGATTTCAACCGGAAAAATGGATAAAATAATTAATCAAATGATTTCGGCATATAAAGAGCCTAAAAATTATACAAAAGACGCTCCCGGACAGACGTCAGGCGTCGACGAACACGGATTTCCGGTATCAAACAATACAACGGAAGTACATTTGCGAAACGGTAAAAGCCGGACAGTTGCAGAACTAAGAAACGGCGCAAATGACACTGCTCAAAAAACCGGTGCGACTGTATCAAGACCGGAGCCGGTATTAGATGAAAACGGCAAAATTATTGCAGATGTAAGAGAATTTGAGCCGACACTTGAAGGCAGCCTGAGCGGAAAGACAATCATTGTCAATGCAGGGCACGGCGGCTATAACCCTAAAAACGGTATTTTTGATATCGGAACTTACGCAGATGACGCTAACGGCAAATTGATTGAAGAGTGGTACAAAAATAAAAACTTTGTTGATGAGATTATACCGGCATTGCAGGCACAGGGCGCAAAAGTTATTTATATGAACGGCTCTGCCGCAAATATTATGAAGGCAAAACGAGAATATCGTGATGCTGATTTATTCATCAGTATCCACTGTGACGCAAGCGCTAATAAATCCGCAAACGGTCAGACAATTCTCTATAAAGGCAGCAGCACGGACGCTAAACGTTTGGCTTCCGTTGTTGAAAATAATCTTGAACAGCACGATTGGATAGCAGCGGATTCTTGCAGGACAAAAGCTGATGACAGAGGATTAGGCGTGTTGAACGCTGTACCTGAGATGCCGTCTGTATTAATAGAAACAGGTTTTCAATCAAACCCCAAGGATTTGGCAAATATTGATTCCCAAACATACAGGGAAGGGTTCGCAAGACACCTGACGGATGCGGTTGTCGAATATTTTAACCCGGATTCCACCGGTGTTGTCGAAATTACAGAAGAACAAAGCGAGGCGATTGCTGATGTTGAGTCACTGGGTGACGTTGCAGAGCTTTTGGATGTCAGCGAAGATTTTATAAGAAAACTAAAACGAGTGGAAGACCACGGCGAATTAGATGAAGATGAATTTCACAATACACGCTACCGTGATAACGCCGGCAATCTTACTATCGGTATAGGACATCTGTGGCGGGAAGGCGAGCCGACAGAACTTAGTGATGAAGAAGTTTGCCAGCAGCTTGCAGAGGATTTGTCCAAGGCAGAAAAAGAATTGAAAAAACTTTTAGGCGCAGGAAACTACGCAAAACTTCCGCAAAGCCTCAAAGAGGCGCTTCTTGATATGACGTTTAACAAAGGCGCCGGAATTATCAAAAATACACCTGGCATGGTCTGGGCACTTAAAAACGACCGCTATGACGGCGCCGTATGCAAAATGACAAATAATCGTTCAACAGCGACAAAAGAAGAGATGAGCGGGCTTAGCAAACGCAGATTGTTTGATATGTCACTTGCGTCTGAAATGTATGACGGAAACCCGCCTGATGTTGTTGTCAGAACCGCCCAAAAAGTTTATGACCGCGGGATTGAACTTTTGAAAAAAGAATGCAAAGAAAAAGGCTGGAACTTTGAAAACCAGCTTGCAGGATACAACCGTGATGTTCAAAGTTACTGGGGTGATAAAATAAAACTCAAAACACAGTAAAAAACTTTTTACGGAAAAATCCTAAAAGTACCAAAATACACATTATTTAAGACAGTCTTTGAACGGATATTTCAGCCGTATTGTCCAGCGAATTTGCATAATCGACAAGGGCCTTAAATATAAACGGATGCAGCTTTCCTTCCGCAACATCTTTGTGAATAATTGTCAAAGCTTCTTCTTTAGTCATCTTTGCTTTGTATGAGCGAGCCTCCCGCAGGGCGGAATACTTATCAGCAACCGAAACAATCTGCTGGTTTAAGTCTGCAGTAAAATCTTTATCCGCAAAAGGATAACCGCTTTTTAACTGGTTTTGGTGATGGTAACGGATTAAATTCAAAGTAGCAGTATTTATATCAGTTGTTTTCAGCAATTGATAACCGAGTTCTGAATGCAGGTGCATTATATTTGTTTCTTTCGGGGAAAGCTTTCCGTCTTTATATAATATTTCTTTTGGTATTAAAACTTTTCCTAAATCGTGAAGATATGCGGCATCCGTGACAGCCTGCTCGTTTACTCTGTCACGAAGACTAAACGGCAGATTTGTTATAATTCCGGATGCTATATTTTTCGTATCAGTGCCGTGAGTATTCAGAACCTGTTTTAATCCTGATATATTCACCTCCAGCGGCACTCCTTCTTTTCTGAGGATTTTAACAATATCAGGGTTTGACTTAATCATATTGACAATAGCAGCTTCTGATGTGTAGCGGTTAATTGTGGTACTTTGAAAAGTATCACCGTCGATATTCTGGCCGAACCTCACATATCCGTTATGAAGATTTGGATTGATTGAATAATTTTGGTTTACGCTGCTGACGCCGAGCAGCCTTACAATATCTATTCCCATCTACGCTTTCACACAAAAATTCTGACACTACTACCTTATATTTATAAAGTAATTTTTTCGGAAAAAGTTGCTATTTTTTGTCCTTTTGTTAACAAACGTAAAATAATATCGAGAAATTTTGATAAAACTCCTGAAACGGTAATAGACAACGTTGATTTTTATAATATACTTGACATGTTAAGAATACATTGCGGGGAATATATGATTAAGAAGAGAGTAATAATTTCAACTGTTTTGACGCTACTTGCGGTATGGGGGAGCCATAACTATTGGCTGAATGTTAAACCGATTGACCTGTCGTTCAAAATCAATGGCGATAATATTCAACAGGTTGAAGCAAGGCTCTACAAATACGCAAACGAAAACTCTGAAAAGTTCTATTACCATAGAACTGATGTAAATGTCAAAGAGCACGTGAAATTCTCTTTCAAAAAACCGTATTCTCCTAAACGTCTGAAACTATTGATATCACTGAATTCCCTTGAGGGGGGGGGGGATTTATGCGAGTTTAACCTGAAACATAACAAGATTAAGCTCAATGATTTTGAAAACTTCTCCGCCAAAGGCGCCACTCTCAAGGTTAAAGATAACAAGCTCTATTTCTCGCCGACTGATAAAAATGTCCTAATCTCGTATAACAAAAAATTAAAACTCAACGCAAGTACCAAATTTGATTTTCTTGTTCTTTTAATCATTGCGATTATTACATATCTTTTTGCTTACAAAATCACTTCCTACCTTGCGGATTTCAAGATTAACAAAGACAAATCTAGAATTGACATCGTATTTTTAGCGATATTTTTCTTAATTTTATTTATACCGATGATGAGAATTTCCAACGAAAAAACTTCCAAATCCGAAAACAGAACTCTTGCTGTTTACAAGCCGCTTTTTAAATCAAAAGGCAGTCTCAACTTCAACTACGGCAAAGACTTCGACAACTGGTTCTCTGACAGGTTTAATCTCAGAGAAAAAATCATCTTTGCACAGCATCAGGCTAATTATAAAGTAAGAAGCAACTTTGTTGAAATGAACAATAAATTTATTTTCAAAAATAATGGATATATAATAAATAATTATGCCAAAAACTTTATACCGTTTACAGATGAAGAATTAGAACGTTATAGCAGAAATATTTATAAATTTAACAAATTCTGTGAGGACAACAATATTAAATTATATGTTGTTATCCCGCCATCACAACTCTCTTATAATCAAAAATATATACTAACATATCGCGACCTACACAAGGAAGATAGAGTTGTGAAATTTATTGATTATGCAAAGAAAAAATATAATTTGACAAATATAATCTTTCCTGAAAACGAGTTACGCAAAAATGAAAACGGTGAATTAATCTATTTTAAAACAGACCACCACCTAACTGACTACGGCTCGTATATACTTTACAAACACTTAATCAATACGATGAAAAAAGATTTACCATTACTAACAATTACGCAGCAAAAGGATTTTAAAATTTACAAAAGAACACTTACCAGATACGAATATCATCGCAATTTCAATGAAGGCTGTGAATATATAAATGCAAAGATAAAGGCACCGGAATTACTTAAAACAGAATATATTTATTACGATTACAAATACCCGGAAAAGATTAAAATAACAGGGACGAAAGCGCATAAAACTTTTACCAATAATGACGGGCATTACAAGTTATTGATAATGGGCGATTCTTACATGGAAAACCTTCTGTATTTTCTTAATACCAGCTTTTATAAGATTGAAAAATACAGAAGTAATATTGATCAATTGAAAAATCCAAAAAGAAAATCTGAATTTGAGATAAAAGCTTATGAAAAAATTATCAAAGACTATAAGCCGGACGCAATAATACTTATCAAACATTCCGGCACATTAGACGCAATAAAAGACATGTACCCGGAGGAGGTTGACTAATGCTGTTCAGTTCAATGACATTTGTATTTATGTTTTTACCGGTAGTTTGCGCGCTGTATCTTTTGAGTAACAAGCGGTTTCATAACCCGATACTGCTTGCGGCAAGCATAATTTTCTACGCGTGGGGCGAGCCTAAATACCTTGCGATTATGCTCCTCACTATCCTTATAAACTACGCCGGCGCTATTGCCGTAGAAAAATTCAACAGCCATAAAAAATTCTGGCTCATCTCTACAATTGTCGTTGATTTGGGGCTTTTGATTTATTTTAAATACTTTAACTTTATTATTGATAACATCAATAACCTTTTCCACGCACACATTAACGCGCTTGATGTAATTATGCCTATCGGAATTTCTTTCTATACATTCCAGGCGCTGTCTTATGTTATTGACGTATTTAGAGGGGACTGCAAGGCGCAGAAAGATGTCTACAAACTTGCGCTCTACATCTGCCTCTTCCCGCAGCTGATTGCAGGCCCGATTGTGAAATACCATGATGTCGCAGAACAGATTGAAGATAGAGAAGTCAATTTTGACAAAGTAAATATAGGAGTCAAAAGATTTATCATAGGGCTTTCTAAAAAAATGCTCATCGCAAACACCCTCGGCGCCATTGCTGATAAAATCTTCACCCAGCCTGCCGATACTTTCTCTCCGCTTGTTGCGTGGCTTGGAAGTATTTCTTATACATTGCAGTTGTATTATGACTTTTCCGGATATTCTGATATGGCAATAGGTCTCGGGCTGATTTTCGGGTTTCAGTTTATGGAAAACTTCAACTACCCGTATATTTCAAAATCCATCACGGAATTTTGGAGAAGATGGCACATCTCGCTTTCAACATGGTTTAAGCAGTATCTGTATATTCCGCTCGGCGGCAACAGAATCAACAAAAACAGAACTTATATTAACCTCGGAATTGTATTCCTCCTGACAGGTGTCTGGCACGGTGCAAGCTGGAACTTTGTGTTCTGGGGCTTATGGAACGGATTTTTCATAATATTAGAAAAAATGACCGGCTGGCACAACGATACCGACAAAGTGCCTGTCAAAATTCTAAAACATATTTATACGATATTCGTGTTTGTACTCGGCTGGGTAATGTTCAGAGCGGACAACATGACATACGCGTGGACTTACCTCAAAAATATGTTCGGGCTCGTTCCTGTCCACGATATAACTTACACAATGATGTATTATGTCGATAATGTTGAAATTGTAACTCTGCTTGCCGGAATATTATGCGCAATGCCGATTTTCAAAAACATGATTTATGTTGAAAATAAAGCCGCAAAACTCGCTGTTAATGTATGGCTTATGGTGTTGTTTATACTGTCATCTGCCGCAATTGCAGCATCTACTTACAATCCGTTCATATATTTCAGATTTTAGCTGGTTTGCTTAATAGTTATTTTGAAATAATCATAAAAGATTTTAAATTTCTGCCGCCGCCGTCGCTGTTTGATGTTACTTCTATTTTGTCGAGGTAATTCATAGAAGTTGAGCTTCCGCCGTCAAACGCCATTGCACGGTCAAATCCCATTTTTTTGCATAAAGTTTGAACTTCATACATATTCATCGGATTCTTATCAGTGATTATAAGAATATGCGCGGCACCGTCTTTTAAACCGATTACAGTCCTTGCGGTTTTATGCAGAACTGACGCAGATTCCCGAATTACTTCTCCGTCTTTTTTGACAATAAAAAATTCTTCTTCAAGTCTCAAATTCGGCACTATCAAAGGCCCGCCCTGCCCTGATGTCAGCAGTTCGCACCCAAACTCAACATCAGCACTGTGCGGAGTGATTTCATATTGCAGTTTGTTTCCGCACCTTACAACCCGAAATTCCGTACGATTCATCACCATATCAAGACTTTTTCTTGAATATTTTCCGCTCATCCATAAATTTTCGTTAAACAGCGGATCCGCCGAAATTTGTCCGTCTGTCACTATGTATGAAATTGTTTTTTCATTTTCAGGATCGAAAAATCCTGCGTTTATTGTCAATTTTGCATTGCCTTTTTGGTGTGCTTCTTTGTTTGTTATAAGATGTTCACTTGCTACAAATTTGATTTTCTTTTTAATTTTTTCACCGTTCAGCGTTATGTGATAAATTCCGTCATTATATTCAATCTCGATAGGCTTTGCCACAGCCGCCGAATTAATTGCAAGTAAAGCACAAAATACCAGTAAAAGTTTTTTCATTATAAATCCTTAGTTTTATAAAACCCGATTATAGCTGCCAGAAACGCCAGCGGCGGGAATATTGCAGTAATAAACGGGTGCAGTACACCTTTTTCTGCCAGCAAATCAAAAAACGGCAGCGTTATATAATACAAGAATATACATCCGATTGCTATCGTAAACCCGATTAATCTCTGCTCCCTCGGCTTTGAAAAACCTAACAGCGCACCCATTACCGCAAGCAATATGCACACAAACGGATGGAAAAATCTCTGCAAATATTTGTTCAGCATATATCTGTATTCTTCTGTCAAACCCTCTTTTTTCAATAACTTGATATAATTATGCAAATCATGGTTTGTGATTTCACGCTCTTTTTTTACAGAATATGTCATCAGCGTATAAGCATTTTTAGCCGATTCACCATTCAGTACCGACATTGCAGGGATTTGTTTTATAGCTTCAAAAATTCCGTCGCTGTTGATTTTATATTGTGTTACGTCATAAAGCGCCCAGTGATCAGAAAAAGTCCGCCCGCTTTTGGCATGGTATATATTTGCCAGCTGATGAACATCTGAATATCTCTGCTTTGAAAAATCCAGTACAATAATATTAATCATCTTGTCCAGACTGAATCTTGATACAATAACAGCCTCAACAGGTATATTATTCACGTCTTTCTGCGTATAAATATATTGAGTGGTCGTGTATTCGCCTTTTATATCACGTAATTTTTGTGCTGAAAGCGGAATAAGTTTGTCATAAGTCACAAAACACATCCACGTTACAATAAGGCTTAAAACGATAACCGGAGCAATAATTCTTTTGAAAGATAGTCCGACAGCTCTGAATATTGTGAGTTCAGAATCCTTGCTCAATTTATCAAAAGTGAACAGCGACCCCAAAAGCAGCCCGACAGGAAACGCTTTGCCCAGGATTTTAGGCAATTCATAGAATAAAACAAGTATTGCTGTTTTTATCCCGTAATCACCGGCAAGAGTTTTCTTGATAGTATTCAGGAGCATTTCAGGTGCAATCCACACAACCGTAAATAGTAATATCGCCACAAACGTGGTTACCATTACTTGAGTAAAAATATATTTATCGTAAATTTTGATTTTAGGCAAAAATTTCATTACAAGCGGAAATCCTTTCCAAGATAAAATTCTTTTGCAACCGGATCAACAGCAACATCTTTGCTTCGTCCCTGAATTTTTATTTTTCCGTCAAAGATTACATACGCTCTGTCCGTAATAGATAGCGTTGCCTTAGGGTTGTGGTCGGTTATCAAAACCCCAAGCCCCTTATCTTCGGAAATTTTTCTGATGTTATCTTTGATATCGCCGATAGCAATAGGGTCAATCCCTGCAAAAGGTTCATCCAGCAGCATAAAATCAGGGCTTGCTGCAAGGGCTCTTGCAATTTCAACTCTGCGGCGTTCTCCGCCGGATAACGATACAGCCGCGTAATGTCTGAGCCGTTTTATACCAAACTCTTCCAAAAGTTCTTCCAGCTTGTATTTTTTCTCTCTGTATGTCAGTTTATCATTCATCTGCAATACAAGCTTTATATTATCTTCTACACTTAATTTTCTGAAAATTGAAGCTTCCTGCGGAAGATATCCCAAACCGGCTTTTGCTCTGATATTCATCGGCCAGCTTGTAATATCCTGCCCGTCAAGGAGTATTTGTCCGCTGTTGGGTTTGATAAGCCCTACTACCATATAAAATGTTGTAGTTTTTCCGGCTCCATTCGGTCCCAAAAGACATACCACTTCTCCCTTGTTCATTTCAAAGGAAATATCGTTTACTACACTTCTGTCCCCGTATATTTTTACTAAATTTTTTGCTTCAATCTTCATATTTTCCCCTTTTAGTATAAATTTTATTCTAATTTAAACAGGGCGAAAATGCAATCATAATCAGTATTTCAATTTTATATTATTAAGATATGTAAAATATATTCAAAATATATTGCATTTTTTATAAAAATATGTTATAATTAATATATAGAGACCATTTTTCTTTTTCTTTATTTTCTCCTACACACTAACCTTTTACCAAATAGCCGTAAAAACGGCTTTTCATTAAAACAATTGACAATTGAATAAAAGACTTTCTCATCCGCAAGGGTGAAAAAGAACAAGCAGGACCGACAAATATCTCTGAAAGCAAAAAATGTAAATCTATTTTTTTTAATCCTGCTTGTTTTTCTTACTTTTGATACATCCCGATTAATTCTCTGACCTGAAGGAGAGTTTTTCGGGCTTGTATACGTGCTTTTTCAGAACCTTCGAGGATTATTTTACGTACTTCTTCGGGATGCGCTTCAAAATATTGGCGTTTTTCTCTGATTGGTCTTAATTTTTCATTAATTAAAGCGCCTAATTGTCGTTTGCAATCAGCACAGCCTCTTTGACCTTTTTCGCATTCTTCGCGGACTTGTGCGATTTGCTCATCGCTGCCGAAGATTTTCCAGTACTTAAACACAACTTCACATTCATCCGGATGACCGGGGTCATCTTTTCTGAGTCGGCTTCTGTCAGTTATTGCCGTCATAATTTTTTTAGAGGTGACTTCTTCAGTATCAGAGATTTTGATATCATTTTGGAAGGACTTGCCCATTTTGTTGCCGTCAAGTCCGCAGATGAGGGCACAGTCATTGAGAAGAGCGGCAGGTTCTTTAAAGAAATCTGTTTTATAGATGTTATTAAATCTTCTTGCGATATCTCTTGTAATTTCGATATGAGCGATTTGGTCACTACCGACAGGTACTGCATCAGCGTTAAACATCAGGATATCAGCCGTCATCAATACCGGATATCCCATAAGACCAAATCCTATTTGCGAGTTAAGCCCCTCTTTAGTGCGAAGGATTTTAGCCATATCTTTGAGGGTCGGGTCACGTTCAACCCAGTTTTGAGGGGTAATCATTCCGAGATATATGTTTAATTCGGCGATTTCCGGTACCAGAGATTGAACATAAATGGTTGCCTTATCAGGGTCAATACCGGATGCAAGCCAATCAATAACCACGTCATTAATGTCTTGTCGGAGAGTTTCGGTTTTGTCATATTTGGTAGTCAGGGCATGCCAGTCTGCAACAAAGAAAAAACTTTCATACTTATTTTGCAGCTCAACTAAATTTTGAATAACACCGAGGTAATGCCCCAAATGGAGTTTGCCTGTTGATCTCATACCGGTAACAATTCTTTGTGCCATAACCATTTTGTCCTTTCATTTATATTGAAAATTATAGCTAAAAAATCAGTTTATGTAAATCAATATTCCCACTGTAGGCTATAAATTTTTCAGGTTTTTATGATAAGCTAATATTTATGAAGAGAATAATATTCGGGATAATAATTTTATTCTTAGTTATTTTGGGGTTGAAATCGTGTCTTCATGCAGATATCCCTGAGGTTGAAATCCCCGTGGGAGAGGCAGTAAATAAAGAGGCAGAGTTCACTCACCCGCCGGGACGAAAAAACATCACGATTGGGGGAGTTGATTATCTGCAGTCACAGGCTCCTATTGGCAGGTTTGGCGGAACACTTGTTGCTTCGACCATTGGTGAGGGACCTAAAACATTCAACCCGTTTAATTCAAGGGACAATATTTCTTCTTTGATGTCGGATGTAATGTATGACGGGCTTTTGACAACAGATGCTTATACAGGCGAAGTTATCCCAAAACTTGCAAAATCTTTTGAGGTTAACGGAACGGAATACTTAATTAAACTCCGCCGCGGGCTTAAATGGTCTGACGGGAAACCGATTACGGCGGATGACGTTGTATTTTCGTGGCGTGACATTGTTTTTGCAGGTGTCGGCAATACTTCTGTCAGAGATTCCATAATAATAGACGGTAAGCTGCCGACTGTTGAAAAAATTGATGATTATACAGTCAAATTTACGACCCCGAAACCCTTTGCTCCGTTTTTGAGAATGCTTGCAAACCCGATTGCGCCAAAACATATTTTTGAACCGGCTGTAAAAAAAGGGAACGCCTATTTTGATACATTTTTATCAACAAATGCAGACCCGAAGACCTTTGTCACCAGCGGAGCTTTCAGAATTCAGGAATACATTCCGGCGCAAAGAGTAACGTTTGTACGCAACCCAAATTACTATGTAATCAATACTAAAGATGAAAAATTACCATACCTTGACAGGCTAGTTTATTTAATTGTCGGGGATTTGAATAATGAAGTTTTGAAATTTGAAGCCAAAGAACTGGATATAATTGGCTTGCAGGGTGCAAATGTTGCCAGATTTAAGACTCTTGAACCGCATTCAGATTTTACTGTTTATAACCTCGGACCAAACACGGGCACAATGTATTTGACAATGAATTTGAACAACCGCAAAAACGACAGCGGGGAGTTTTATGTTGACCCGAAAAAGCAGTACTGGTTCAGGAATAGAAATTTTCGAAGAGCTGTAGATTACGCAGTTGACCGTGAAAATATGGTATTTAATATTGCAAACGGTCTTGGAGAACCTTTATTCACGGCAGAAAGCCTCAATTCAATATTTTTGAATACCAGCCTCAAACCTTATCCGAAAGATTTGAATAAATCCAAAGAATTATTAAAAAAAGAAGGGTTTTATTGGGATAAAAAAGGCAGATTGTTCGACAAATACAATAACCGCGTGGAATTTGACCTTTACACAAACGCAGGCAACACGGAGCGTGAAGCCATCGGGGTTATGGTGAAACAAGACCTTGAAGATTTGGGGATGAAAGTTAACTTTAAACCGATTGAGTTTAATTCGCTTGTAAATAAGTTAGCGAACACACTTGACTGGGATATGGTTATAATGGGATTGACCGGCTCTCCGCTGGAGCCTAACAGCGGGAAAAACGTATGGCATTCCCGCGGCACGCTGCACATGTTTAATCAAAGGCTTGAAAAAGACAAAGCTGACGACAGGTTTGACTGGGAAAAAAGACTTGATGAAATTTATGACGAGGGTGCGCTTGCTATAGATTTTAAAGCCAGAAAAAAATATTACGATGAGTACCAGCAGATTGCCTATGATGAAAAACCTTTTATTTACATTTATTCACCGATTGTAATCACTGCAATACGTGATAAATTTAAAAACGTGTTCCCGACAACCCTCGGGGGCGCAACTCATAATATTGAAGAAATTTATCTGGATAAGGAGGGCGGCAGAAAGTAATGCAAATTCTCCTCTACATCCTGAAACGGATTTTACAGACCATACCGCTTTTGATAATCGTATCAATTGTGAGTTTCTTTATAATCAGATTGTCGCCTGTTGACCCGCTCGCGGAACTCAGGCTTAATCCTTCCGTATCTAAAGAAACACTCCTGCGGGAAACAGAACGTCTGGGGCTGGATAAACCAATAATAGTGCAATATGGCAAATGGGCAAAGTCTTTTATAAAAGGCGACCTCGGGGTAACTTCCAACGGTGAACAGGTCAGCGCTAAATTAAAAGAACGTATTCCAAATACATTGCTTTTGACGGTTATTGTAATATTTTTGACATGGGTTGCCGGAATACCTCTCGGGGTTGCGGCTGCTTTGAACTGGAAGACGCCGTTTGACAGGATGATGACTGTTCTGACAAGTATCGGAATGGCAATACCGTCGTTTTTCTTTGCGGTTTTGCTGTTAATCTTTGCGGTCAAAACCGGATGGTTTCCGGTGGGCGGGCTTACCTGCACAAACTTTAACGAGTTGAGTTTCGGCGGAAAAATTCTTGACCTTGCGCACCATCTGTTTTTGCCGGTAACTGTATTGTTTACTATTTCACTTGCGGGGCTTCAGCGTCAGATGCGAGCAAATCTGCTCGATGTACTTGACAGCGATTATGTGAAATTTGCCAGAGCAAAGGGCTTGAGCGAATTCAAGGTAATATACAAGCACGCGCTGCGTAATGCGATAAACCCGATGATAACACTTTTGGGGTTTGAATTTGCCGGACTTTTGAGCGGTGCTGCTCTCACTGAATATGTTTTTCAATATCCGGGGTTGGGCAGGCTGATTTTGGAAGCCGTCTTAAAATCCGATATAAATCTCGTAATGGCGTCATTGATGATGGGCGCAATTATGCTCGTTTTAGGTAATTTGATTGCTGATATTCTGTTGATTATCACCGATCCGAGAATCAGGGACAAATAACTATGTGGAAAGATGTTCTTAAACAATTAATAAAAGATAAATTTGCACTCGCGGCGCTAATTTTGCTCGGGATAATTTATTTTATGCTCCTGTTTGCGGATTTTATAGCACCATATACTAAAGATTTTTCCGATAGAACAATGGCTTATGTACCTCCTTCTAAGGTCTTTATAATCGACGAAAACGGGCGTTTGTCACGACCTTATACATATAACTACAAAAGAGAATTTGACCCCGTTAATCTGCGTATAAAATACTCATTTGACAGAAGCCAAAAACACTATATCAAATTCTTTGCCAAAGGCGAGCCGTACAAGTTCTGGGGAATAATCCCGATGAAGCTGCATCTTGTAACAACTGACAAAGACGGACGATTATTTTTGCTCGGCACGGATATAAACGGACGCGATGTATTTTCACGATTGCTCTTTGGCGGGCGGATTTCCATGACAATAGGATTTCTGGCTTTGTTTGTGCTGTTCCCGATAGGGCTTTTGTACGGAGGAATCGCAGGATATTTCGGCGGCAAAACAGATATGCTGATGATGAGGTTTGCAGAAGCCATTATGTGCATTCCGAGTTTTTATCTGCTGATAATTCTTGCATCAATTTTACCCTCCGGCATGACAAGCATCCAGAGGTTTATGCTGATTGTCATAATCCTTGCCCTGATAGGCTGGGCAGGGTTTGCGCGTGTAGTGAGGGGGATGGTGCTTTCTATTAAAAATCAGGAATATGTACAGGCTGCGCGCTCAATCGGGGCTTCCCGGCTGGGGATTATTGTAAAACACATTCTGCCTCAGACAACAAGCTATGTGATAGTTGCAATGACTCTTTCTGTTCCCGGGTATATTCTCTCGGAATCAGGCTTGAGTTTTCTCGGGCTTGGAATTCAGCAGCCTGATGCCAGCTGGGGAAATATGCTAAAAGAAGCTCAGGAATACACTAATATTCTCTATAGACCGTGGCTTTTAACGCCGGGATTTTTAATTTTTGTTGCGGTGCTGGCTTTTAACCTTATTGGTGATACAATAAGAGATGTATTAGACCCGAAAAGTAAGGCAAGATGATGGAAGTTTTAACGGATTTTTTTAACTGGAGCGTAATTTTACGTATAGTATCAGCGGTTGTGCTGGGGTTTGCTGTCGGACTTGAAAGAGAGATGACAAATAAATATGCAGGACTCAGAACGAATATCCTTGTATGTTTGGGCGCGTGTGTATTTACACTTATATCAATTTACGGTTTCCCGATGGTTTCTGTCACTGGTGATGAATACGGAACCCGCGATACAGCACGTGTGGCGGCTCAGGTTGTTACCGGTATCGGTTTTATCGGCGGCGGTACGGTTTTGAGACACGGCGCAACTGTTTTCGGGCTTACAACAGCGGCAACGCTATGGATGTCGGCAAGTATCGGTATGGCTTGCGGTGCAGGGTTATACGGCATTGCTGTTATGTCAACGGTTATTGCAATTCTTATCCTTGTGTCTGTCAGATTTTTTGAAAAAAATGTTCTTGTATCAAGCACTAAAAACCAAAAACGCCTCAAAGTTAATATCGCTTGCATCAATGACAAGTCTAATGAAATTTATGATTATATGGTTGAACATTATCCCCATCTGCGCGAAATCTCCAAAAAACTAAGCAAAAACGATGAAAACATCTCTAAAATTTCTGCAATTATTGATGTAAATGCAAGAAAACCTATTCAGGATATGTACAAAAAACTCCAAAAACTTGAAGGCATTGATTCTATTTCCATACAGGAAGCTATAGAATAAACCGGGCTGATGTCTTATGCTTATGAAAAACTTCTTAATCGGTTTACTGGATTGGATTTATAAAAAGAAATGCTATTTTTGTAAAAGTTCAACCGAGTGCGTAAAAATGTGCTCAAAATGTTACAGTGCACTGGAACACCTTAATCCGGCGGTCAATAGAATTGTTTCAGCCAAAAATGTTTACTGTGCCGGTGTTTATTCACAAAATCTGCAAAAGCTTATACGCGGGCTGAAATATCATAATCAGTCAGACCTCGCTTATTACCTCGCAAAATTCATGTATGAATACTGGCAGCAATTGACTGACGCAGAGGATTATCAGATTGTTCCAGTTCCGATTTATCCGACAAGGCTTAAAAAACGCAAATACAATCACATGGAACTCGTTGCACAAGAATTTTCCAAACTCTCTGGCTGCCCGGTGAACAGTGAACTTATCTCAAGAATTAAAGACACAAAACCGCAATATAAACTCAAACGTGCAGACAGATTAATTAATCTTAAAAATGCTTTTAAAGTTAATCCGGCAAAACTCGACCGCCGCCGCAGAATACTGATTATTGACGACATCTGCACTACAGGTTCAACTTTTGAAGAAATGATAAGAGAGTTTGAGAAAAATGATATTCATGATATAACTTGTTTTACAGCTACTACCCCGTTTGAGGAATAACATGATACTGGCAGAATTTTCAAAATACTTACAGTCAAGAAAAGACGAAATTATAAACGGAAAAACTTCAGCAGCAAAAATTCTCTGTGACTGGATACGGCTGGTAATATATAAAAATCCTAAAAATCATATAGATAAAATCATCCACCGTGAACTTATGCTAGCGGAAAACGAGTGCGGAGATTTTTTGATTGTCGGAAAATCCGACAGCGGAAGAGTCCTCGCTAAAGCTCTTTTTAATTACTCTCAAAGTTATGAGCATTATATTATGAGCCGCTGGCTTGATGACAAAACGCCTGACGATTTTACCGAAAAGTAATTGCCGTGTTGTCGGATTTTTTATACGAATTCTCCTTGTAAAATAAATTTGAAATTCAATAAATATTTCTGCAAAAGGAGAGTTGATTATGACGACTAGTACTATTTGGCAAGCCCCGGTCTGCGAACTCGATGAACTTAACAACCTTTTCATCGAATTGACTGCAAAAAACTGCAATAACCGCTGCAAACATTGCTACATTGATTTCCCTATTACAAAACACGTAAAAGATTTTATTCCGATTGAAACTATCAAAGATGAATTAGCTTCCGCGCCGTTGAATAAACTTCAGTGTATTTATCTGACCGGCGCGGAACCAATGACCCACCCTGACTTTAACGCCATTTTAAGGCTGGGTCTGAAATATTCTAATGTCTGCATCTGCACAAACGGCAGTTTTATAAACGAGAAAAAAGCCCGATTTCTCAAACGCGTTCAGTCGGAAAGTAATTATGAAATAATCTTTCAATTAAGTATTGATCACTACAATGAAGTCAAATGCGATGACATCCGCGGACGCGGCGCATACAGACTGGCTGTTTTAGCTATCAAAAACCTTGTTAAATACGATTTTAATCCTATTATATCAATAACCGACTACTACAATGAAGGCCGGGAAGTTCTGATTAATGAATTTATGAATATTGCGAATAAAATCGGATTTCCGGCAGAACTAAGCAACTTTAAAATTAACAAGTATTATGACAAAAATAACAAAGATATCCGGACGGATTTTGAGCATATTTTAACAGACAAGCTAGACTGCCAAAACGGCAGAATTTTAACGGCTAAAGGTGTTTATACCTGCCCTTTTCTGGCTAACGACCACAGAGGACGATGCGGAGGAGACTTAACCGACTTTTCTAAAAAAAACATTCTGGAAACAGACTTTTGTGCAACTTGTATCCAAAACAAAAATAAAATTTTCGCAATAGATTTTTCGCAGTTTGTTTCAGATTAATACTAAAAAGCAGCCTTTAGAGGCTGCTTTTTTATTTCTGTGCATAAAGCTTTAATTTCATATTTATCAACAATATTTTTTTATTTTTTTCATACGGCAGAATTTCAATATTTTCCATATCAAGAAAATGCTCGTGTTTATACAAATCCTGCATAAATCGTTCAAAAGATTTGTAATCTGATATGAGTTCAAGGGTCAACCTGCAAACGTGATATTTATCACCGGCATTTGCGACAAAGGCATCGTCTGCCGGGTCATATTCGTAATCAATTGAGCGGGCTTTAATCATATTTGCTCTTAATATTGTAATTACATCCTGCAGCTGGTCGGTAATGATTGTTTCTGTATCAGCACCGGAAATTATCGGTTTATAGAATTTTTTGGCAACCGGATCATTTTTTTGTTCTTTGCTTTTTTTAGCAGCCTGCTGCTTGAGTGTTTCAAGGGTGCGCTGCTTTTCCTCATAGCTTTCAACCTGTGTTTTGTAGGTTTTATTGTCACGGAAAATTGCCTGCACAGACGGCATCAGTTTTGAGAGCAAAAACACAAATAAGACTATGCCGAATATAAACAACAGTATAGCGTTTTTAAATTTTTCAAAATATATTTTGTACTCATCCATAAATTAACTGTCTCCCTGTGCAGCACCGCTGCTGTCTTGTTCCGGCAGCGGACCGACGACTTCCGGGGCATACCCTTGAGGCGTAAGTTTATTTCCCTGCGAGGAATCAAATTGTACACGTGTATATGTTGATCTTACAAAAGTGGTAAGTTCTGTTTTACAAATCATGCCTGCCATTACCAGCAGAATTATAGCAATTATAGTTACCGTTAAAGTTTTTGTATTCTTCATAATCAGCTAATTAATCTCCTATTTGCCGGTTACTTCTTTAGCGTAGCTGCCTCCGCGGCGTGACGACTTTTGTTTCGGAAGATCCTTTGGCGGTTTTGATTTGCCGGAAACTTTTTTTGCTTTTTTGTTACCGGCATTACCTTGTTCAGCTTCTTCTCCGGAAGAATCTCCGTAAATAAGATTCAATTCTTCTTCTGAAAGGTTTGTTATTTCGAATTCATACCCTTCTGTGTAAATGCTGCTTTCTACAAGGTCGTCAACATTGCCTGACACAAGTTCAAGTTTATGGAGTCTTAAATTTGTATTCAAAAGCGAATCCTTCATATTTCTGAAAAATGCGTAAACGTCTTCCACGCTTTCCGCCTGCCCTTTAATATCTATTTGCCCGTTGTTTTGAGCGGAAAAATAGGTTATCCAGAGAGTTTTCGGAACAGAAGCCCCGAGAGCGGAATAGCTCATTAGTTTTATTTTATTATTTTCCAGAGTATCTTTTATGCTTTGCTTTTCGTTAAATTTATTATTTTTACCGGCATCTGAGAATTTTTTAATTTCAGTATCAATAGTTTCAATTTTTTTATTTATTTCTTTAACTCTTGCTGATGCGCTTTGTGCAGTTTTAGGAAGAATAAGCATAAGCAGCAGAACCGGCACAACTAATATTGCACATGCAATACCGGAAATTTTCATTGCGGTTGTCGGAGATATTTCAAATTCATTTTCGCCGATAGATATTCTTACCGGTTCATCACTATCGCCGCTGGAGACTGCCTGCTTTTGAATAAAGTCAAATTTTACAGGGTAATTCATTGTTCTCGGTGCTGCAACCCCGATAATATTAGCAGAAATTTTCAGCACATAATCAGGCAGAACTGACAAACTTGCCGGAACTAATTCCTGTTTTTTAAACTGGTTGTTATCCAAAAAGTCAACAGTACTTTCAGTATTAATTTTTTTAGCAATGAGCTCGGCACTCACAAGGTTAGTTTCTGAAACGATGTAAAGATAATTTGCCGGATAACTCATAAGGGTAATATTTGCAGAAGAGCAAATAGCATTATACAATTCTTCACCCTCAAAAGTTTTGATAGCCAGAGGCTCTTCATAATAATCGACAATATTTTTGCCGACCATTGAGATAATATAATATCCGCTTGAACCGATTAGCATAAGATTCCAGGTAATACCGTCTTTCATCTGGTTTTCGGTAGCACCGGAATAATCCAGAGCTTTTAAAAGAGAGGTCAAAGACATCTCAACACCCTGAAGCGTTGCGCCTATTTCTGCCAGAGCCGCCGACAAGTTATCTACAACAGACTTTTGAATTGCTGTATAGAGAATTTTTCTCATATCATTGGATAAACTTGAATTAGAATCTGTCCAGGCGACTATAGGTTCATGACGCTTGAAAACATAAGACTGCTCGACATCGGACACCAAAGATTCTTTAACCGCATCATCACTAAGAATCAGAGGTCTTTCAGCAATACCGAAAGTTACCATCGGCATATTAAGTATAACATTGCTTTTTGCGGCAACGTGCAGTTCATCAAACAGCTCCTGAGCTGCTGTTTTAAACTGCTCATAATCAGCAGGCTCGCGTAAGGTTTCGTTATAATCTAAAGGTCTGCACGCGTATGCGGCTACTGTTTTTGTAGTATTATCCAGCTGTATCATCTCCAGCCCTACGCCGGGCGTTATGGACATATACACTGTACCTTTGGTTTTTACTCCCAGTTGTGATAGAATATTACTTTGCGCAACCATAATAAATTTTTAGTTTTCCTATACTATTTCCTATTTTTATTATACAATATATACTGTTAAGTTCTTCAATTTAACATAAATTTACACTAAACGGAGGATAATCAACCTGAATGGCTGAAATCACTGAGAAGATAAAGAGGCTTAAAAAAGAAAAAAATGCCGTAATACTTGCGCATTGCTATCAAAATCCGGAAATCGACGAGGTCGCCGATTTTGTCGGTGATTCTTTGTACCTCAGCCGGATGGCTGCACAAACCGATGCAGATATAATTGTATTTGCCGGCGTATATTTTATGGCGCAAACTGCCAAAATTTTGTCGCCGGACAAAAAAGTATTGCTGCCCAGAAAAGAGGCCGGATGTGCCATGGCTGACATGATTAACCTTGAACAGCTGCGCAATTTCAAAGCTCAATATCCGGGCATCCCGACAGTATGTTACATAAATTCCACTGCGGAAGTTAAATCAGAATGCGACATTTGCTGCACAAGCTCTAACGCTCTGCAAATAGTTAAAAGCCTTAATTCTGACAAAGTACTCTTCCTGCCGGATCAATACCTTGGCAAATGGGTTGAAGCAAAACTCAAAAATATTGAAGTCATTACCTATGACGGCTGCTGCCCTGTTCATAGAAATGTACTGCCTGATGATGTTTTGAAAGTTAAAAACCTGAATCCGGATGCTAAAATTCTCACACATCCTGAATGCAGAAAAGAAGTTGCGGCATTATCAGACTACGTCGGCAGCACAACAGGGATTATGAAATACGCAAAAGAAAGCAGCGCCGAAGCTTTTATTATTGCGACAGAAAAAGGAGTTCTGGACAGACTGAAAAGAGACTGCCCGAATAAAAAATTTATCCCCGTAAAAGATAACCTGCTGTGCGAAAGTATGAAATGTACACGGCTTGAAGATATTTATGACGCACTTAACAATGAACAGTATGAAATTACCGTAGAAAAAACTCTTTCTGCAAAAGCGCTATCCTGTATAGACAAAATGCTTGAGGTTTCAAAGTAATGGATGACATAATTTTCGGTAAAAATTCGGTTCTTGAAGCGTTAATCTCCGGCGAACGCGAAATCAACAAAATTTTGATAGCAAAAAATATTCACAGCGACGGCAAACTTAACAAAATAAAAGAATTGGCACAGGCAAACGGGATTGTTTTTCAGTTTGTAGCAAAAGAAAAATTCCAGCCTTACGCCGAATATAATCATCAAGGAATTGTCGCCCAAATCTCTCCGATAAAATACTATGATCTGGATGAATTTTTGGAAACACCGCACCGGAATAGTTCCGTCGTCATACTGGACGGTGTGGAAGATTCTCACAACCTGGGAGCAATAATAAGAACCTGCGTCTGCGCAGGTGTTGAAGCTGTAATTATTCCTTCCAGACGGAATGTTCAAGTTAATTCCATCGTTGAAAAAACAAGCGCAGGTGCTGTAAACCACATTAAAATTATCAAAGTCAATAGCCCGGTCAACGCTGTCCAAAAATTAAAAAATAGCGACTGGTGGATAATTGCCGCTGATGCATCAGCAGTTGATAATTATTTTGATGTAAATTACAATGATATGAATTTTGCGATTGTAATGGGCGCTGAACACGCAGGAGTATCTAAGTCAATTATGAAACTTGCTGACTTTACTGTCAAAATTCCGATGATGAATAACTTCAATTCTTTGAATGTGTCAACCGCGTTCAGTGCAATAATATTTGAAACTGTGCGCCAGCGCATCTGCAATAACAAAAAAGTTAAGTAACGTAAAAAATAAGATTTGCATCCAAATTTAATTTATAATAAAAAACAGAAGAGACGGAGATTTTAAAAATGAGAAAAGCATTTGAAGAATTAGGTTTATTAGACACTGAAATTTCTGATGAAAATGTAGATTTTCATAAACTTGAGTACGATGAAGAAATTGCAGAAGTACTCGAATCCGTATCTGACCCGAAAGTACAGGAAACTCTTCAATCAATAACCAGTGATGACAGCGTCCGCCTGTACATGCAGCAGATAGGCAAAATCCCGATGCTAACACAGGAAGAAGAACATTCGATAGCTAAAAGAATTCACGAAAAAAAAGACGAAATTGCAAAAAACATTCTTGTGAACGCAAACCTCAGACTTGTTGTAAGCATTGCCAAAAGATACGTCGGGCGAGGGCTGACCTTTTTAGATTTGATACAGGAGGGAAATCTTGGCTTGATGAAGGCAGTAAATCGTTATGACTACACTAAAGGCTACAGATTTTCCACCTACGCAACGTGGTGGATATCACAGTCTATTACCAGAGCGATTGCTGACAAAGCAAGGATTATCCGCCTGCCGGTCCACCTGATTGAATATATGAGCAAAATCCGCCACGCAACGATAGATTTAACAACAGAATTAGGGCATCCGCCTTCAAAACAGGAAATTGCCTACCGGCTCGGAGTTCCGGTGAGCAAAATAACAGAAATTATAAAATCCGCCCAGCTGACAATCAGCATGGAAACCCCTGCTATCGTTGACAGTGAAGAAGCTTGCAAACTTGTAGATTTTATCGTAGACGATGTTACAATCCCGCCGGAAAACCGCGTCACCATAGAAAGTTTGTCCGAAGATGTCACCAAAATGCTGTCAAGATTAACCCAAAAAGAGCGGGACGTCTTGATTCTCCGGTACGGGCTTGACACTGACGGTACCAGAAAAACTCTTGAAGAAATCGGGGTCCAATTTGGTATTTCACGAGAACGGGTTCGGCAAATTGAGCACAAAGCCATTGCTAAACTTAAAAGAATGTGCCGAAATAATAATGAAGTTGCTCTCAGTCTAAAAACTTATTTCAAGGAATAAAAATTTTTTTGAATTATATACAAAAAAACGGGGCGGCTGAAACACCGCGCCCGTCTTTTTTATGTGTTTTTTAACAGACTCTAAGCGTCTTTGTTAATATCTTTTATGCTGAGCGCAATTCTGTGTTCTTGCGGAGTGAATTTTTTGATAAGAACTTCAACGCTGTCGCCGACTTTGAACAGATTGAACGGGTTAACGTTTTCTTCTGCCATTTCAGACACCGGAAGCAAAGCTTCTACGCCGGGGAATATATTGATGAATGCACCAAACCCTGTTACTTTATTTACTGTTCCTGTAATAATCTGACCTTCTTCAAATTGTCCTTCAATCTGGTGCCAAGGATCTTCACCCATTCTTTTCAATGAAAGCGAAATTCTCTTTAATTCTGTATCAATTTTGATGATTTTAACTTCAATAGTTTCACCAAGTGAAATAACATCTGACGGATGTTTAATTCTCTGCCAGGAAATTTCTGAGATAGGAAGAAGTCCGTCAATTCCGTTAATATCAACAAAAGCTCCGAAATCAGCGATTCTTACAACTTCACCTTTAACAACCATATCTTCTTTAAGATCTGCCAGAATATTATCAACAACTTGATCTCTTTGTTCTGCAACAGCCAATCTTTGAGAGAGAATGAGCTTATTTTTCTTAGGATCAGCTTCAAGAACTTTAACTTCAACTTTTTGATCAATCAAACCTTCAAACGGTGTGCCGGTTCTCAACTGAGATGACGGGATAAAGCCTTTGAGATCAGCAACGTCAACAAGAACGCCGCCTTTAACGATAGAAACAACTTTTGCAAGAATTGTATCACCTTGAAGTTTTGCATCGTTGAGCTGTGCCCAGGCTTGAGCAAATGCAAGTCTTTTTAATGATAAAAGCATACCGTCTTCATCGTTTTCTTCTTTAAGAACGTAAAATTCTCTTACATCACCGATGTCGAGAGTTTCTTCACCTGCCGGAAGTTCTTTATTAGGAAGAAAAGCTTCTGTTTTAGCGCCTCTTACACTGATGAGATAGCCATCTTGTTCTTTTTTAATTACTGTACCTTCTACTACATCTGCCACGGAATAGCTTTTTGAAAAAGATTCTTCAAGTAATTTTTCAAATTCATCCATAGCCGGTTTTTCTAATAATGTTGCTGTCATTTTATTTATTCTCCTTTTTTTAATTTAGTGATGACATTGTCAATAATAATTTGCGGGGTGGAAGCACCTGCCGTGACTGCAATTTTTTCTGATTTATTGATAATATCAGAATAATATTCCAGCTCCGCATCAGTTTCTATATGAATAGTTTTTGTAATCCCTTTTAAAATTTCCGCAAGATGCGTTGTATTGGCACTTTTTTTAGAACCGACAACAATCATCAAATCGTTTACTGCGGCAAGCTCGCGGGCTTCTTTCTGCCTCATGGAAGTGCTTGCACAAATCGTATTGGCAACATGAAGCTCTTTTGATATTGAAGTAAGATATTCAACAATTTTATTAAGTGTCTCAAGTCTTTGAGTTGTTTGCACAACAACACCGACCTTTTTATGGGCTTTTATCTTGTCAGCAAGCGGAATAAGCTGTTCAACAGTACTTGCTACCGTAACATTATCTGTCCATAGTGCAGCGTTTGCACGAATGGCAATAACTTCAGGATGCTCTGACTTGCCTACTATTACGACGAAATAGTCTTCTTTTGCTAGTTCCACCGCCTTTTGCTGAACTTTTTTTACATCAGGACACGTCAAATCAACCGGAGTAAAGCCTGCTTGTTTAATTTTTTCTATAACTTCCGGACTTTCGCCATGACTTCTGATAACACAAATACCTGAACCGTTTTCGGGCAATTCGGTCAAAGTCCTGATACCAAGGCTTTCAAGTTCTTTAATAACTTCAGCGTTATGAATAAGCTCCCCCAGCACCGATACAGGTGTGTCGGAATTTTCTGCTTTTAATCTTTTAGCGGTTTCGACTGCTCGCTTGACACCGTAGCAAAAACCCGCATATTTAGCCAGTGTAATTTCTTTAGGCAATTTCTAATTGTCTTCTTTCTTTCAGAACTCGCATAATAAAATTATGCTGTACAATTATTAGAATACAAACAAAACCGAAAATCAACATAATTTTATAGGGACTTATGTAGCAAATTCTGCTAATAATAGCCCAAATTGTCACCCTGGGCGACAGTGAAGAAGCTTTTTTTTGAGTGAATAGTGAGTAGTGACTAGTGAATAGAGGTTTACAGTAATCTGTCACCCTGAACTTGGTTAAACCTCCTTCCCCGGCTTGGGGAAGCGAATTTGCACTCTGCCGAACAAAACCTGACTAAATGTCTGGTTTTGTGAGAGGGGACGACACGCAGTTAGTCCGGTTAGCGAGGAAATTGAGCGAAGTTGAACCGCAGGTTCAATAGCGAAACTTTCCGAGCGTGAAGCAAATTCAAGACAGGCTGGGATGGGGAGCAACAGGTCCAGCCATCGTAAAGTCCTGCGTTGGCTTTCCGCACGGCAAGATCCTGAACAGCTTGAAAATCACGTTTTTCAAAAAAACGGATTTTCTACGCTTTCAGGATGACAGCAACCATTATGTCCGTCCCCTCACCCGGCACTACGTGCCACCCTCTCCAAATCGGGAGAGGGTAAAACCGTCATATCGTCTTTAGAGTTACTGTAGGTCAGGCATTGCCTGACAGTAAGACCTCACCCCTGCCCCTGTCCTACTAAGATTGAAAAACTCTTACGGGCGTACTAAAAGCCGCCTGTTAAAAGTATTTCAAAATCTCTTGAGCATTTTCAAAAGGCGACTTTTTAAAAGTTGAATAGTCCTATTGATACAAACGTTACGTTTGCCAAACATAATATTTGTTCCCCACCCTTGCCCTCACCGACCTGGGGAGGGTACAAAGTGCATTGTTGGGCGAAAGAGTTATAGGTATGTCGGTTGGGCATACTTGAAATGTCCCCCTAAAAACGTAATCGGTCAGTAGGCAAGTTTTCGAATATAATAAAAAAAGGAGGAAGAATGAGA
>CALUQN010000019.1 GCA_944322945.1 Candidatus Gastranaerophilales bacterium
ATTCCCATAGCTTGTTTCCTTTCGATTTCGTTCCCTTGTACTACCTATATCGGCATATTTAATGAAAAACTTTAATAAATCCACAAATAATGTTAAGAAATTGTAACAAAAGGAAGAATAAAAAACGCTAAAATCCGTACAGTGACAATAAAAAGAGCGCTTTTATTAAAGCGGTCTTTTGGTGTATTTTTGTTAAGTATTTCTATAGTATAAGAGCAAATTTATATTAGTATGTGTGCGGGCAAGTATGTAAGGTGAAGGTGTGTCAACAATACAATCAACTAATTTACTATCAGCAAGACAGGCTAACGAGTTAAAAACTGTTAAAAATGTACAATCAGAAGCAGCGCTTCCGGTCTCACCACAAAAAGACAAAAAAGATGCTAAAAGTCTTGTACTTGCATCACTTGCCGGTTTGGCTGTCCTGGGTATAGCAACCTTCGGCTGTGTAAAAGTATTCAAGCTTAATCGCTTAAAAAAGCTGGAACAGGAGATTGCGCAAAATATTCAAGACACGATTACTAAATTTAGGACTATAAATTGTGGTTATGATGACATTGAGCCAACTATTACAAAATTAAAAAATAACAAAGTAAAAATTGAAATGCCAACCCGTGATACTGCAAATTTTGATAAATTGATAATTATTTGTGATGATAAAGGTGTGGGGGACAAAGTTCTCAGACTTGGAAAATGTGAGTTCTCTTCTTGGTATACTCTATCTAAAGGTCTTGATATTCATAATCCGTCAATTATTAAGAAATACACACGTATTCAAACAGGTGTTGATGGTGTAGAGACAAAGCTCAAAACACTCATGCAGGATGAAACAACGCGAACGCAGTCTATTATTCGTAAAGAAAGTGACGGTATATATAGTCTTACTTCTATGTCTAAAAACAAGAGCTTTACCGACACAGGAGTAAAGACAAAAGATAATACCTGGATAGTACACAGAAATATATCAGAAAACGGGAATCCTAGCGAACAATACAAGCTGTCCTCCGGTCAGAAACCTGAACAAATTACACATATAAAAGAAGCTTTTGATGCGGAAACTTTAGAAAAAGTAAAAGATTTTTGGGGCATCATAGAATAATGCCTTGATAAATTTTATAACAATTTATTATAATGTTCAGCGTAGAAATCCCCAAAACAGTCATTCAGTATGGCATCGCGGCAGCGTTGGGAAAATTCAACCAGAAATTGTATATTATGTATAGATAATAGTGTTGATGCGGTTGCTTCCTGGCATCTCCAGAGGTGGCGGATGTATGCTCGGGAGTGATTTTTGCAGGCATAGCAATCACAGCCTTCCACAAGCGGCAGCGCATCATCTTCGTATTGTTTATTTTTGATATTCTTTTTGCCTTGCCAGGTGAAGAAAGAACCGTGGCGCGCATTACGGGTCGGCAGTACACAGTCAAACATATCAACTCCGAATTTTATACCGTCCAGCAAATCCTCAGGAGTTCCGACGCCCATAAGGTAGCGCGGCTTGTTTGCAGGTAAAAGAGGTGCTGTCAGTTCTACAAAGTGATTTTTGATGTCTGCGGGCTCACCTACACTGACTCCGCCTATTGCGTACCCTGCCGCTTCAAATGTAGAAATGACGGATGCACTTTCGCGTCTTAAATCATCAAAAAATGCTCCCTGAACTATCGGGAAGAGCGCTTGTTTCGGGTTTGTTTTTGCTTTAAAGCACCTTTCAAGCCATCTGTGGGTACGTTCCATTGCGGCTTTAGCCGTTTCATAATCACAGGGGTACGGTGCACATTCATCAAATGCCATAATTATGTCGGCACCGATATCCTGTTGAATTTCCATGGAAACTTCCGGCGATATAAAATGTTTTTTCCCGTCTTTCGGGTCACGAAACTCAACGCCGTCTTCGGTTATTTTTCTGAGGTGTGAAAGTGAAAACACCTGAAAACCGCCGGAATCTGTGAGAACAGGTTTATCCCAGTTCATCCAGCCGTGGATTCCGCCAAAATTTCTGATACGTTTTGTTCCTGCTCGCAAATACAGGTGGTAAGAATTTGCTAAAATAATCTGTGCGCCTGTATTTCTAACCTGCTCTCCTGTCAGAGTTTTTACGGCAGAATTTGTGCCCACTGGCATAAATATAGGTGTCTTAATCTCTCCGTGCGGAGTCTTTAGAAGCCCTGCGCGTGCTCCCGTTTGCTTGCAGGTATGTATCAGCTGATAATCAAAGTTATCAAAGCAGTTGTCTTTCATTATTCGTCAATGCTTTCCGTAACAATTTCCATCATATTTTTATAATTGAGGCAAAGTTCTTCCGGCTTGAAGTAAAGATTAATTTCGCGTTCTGCGCTTTCAAGACTGTCAGAACCGTGAACTGCGTTATATTCTTTTAATTGGCTGTAATCAGCGCGGATAGAACCAACATCAGCTTCACAGGGGTCGGTTGCACCTAAAAGGTGGCGAATACCCTGAACTGCTTTATAGCCCTGGAATACCATTGCAACTATCGGGCCGCTTGTAATATATTTTACTAAATTAGGGTAAAATGGTTTACCAATATGCTCCTGATAATGTTTTGAGGCTAGCTCTTCATCCACTTGCAGCATTTTCATACCAACTATTTTATAGCCTTTTTTTTCAAAGCGGGCTATGATTTCACCGATAAAACCGCGTTTTACGGCATCAGGTTTAATCGCTACAAATGTTTTCTCTTCTGTATGCTTCATCTAAATTTCCTCCATTCATGGCAATAATAGCACAAGAACGGCAAAAAAGCTATTTTAATTTATACAGATTAGTATTATATCTTAATTCCGGCGACACGACGGTCTCTCCTGCAAAGTCTATGTACGTTTTTTCATCGTTAGACGAGCCTAAAATCGTAAACGAAACAGGGTAGGAATTGAATTTGCTCATAGCAACTTTGTGTCTGAGCGGGCTTGCATAAATTTCTGCGTCGGGACGCCCTAAAGCCGAGCGCAACTTAGAAGCAAACTCAATTATTGCGTCCCGTATTGAATCTATATTCTGGTATTTGCCGAGAAGCTCAATGTTATCAAGTACAAGTGCCGGTTTGCCGTTTAATTCTATAAAATAGCACATAGTGTTACCTACAGGTTTTTCTCCGTCAAGTATTTCTATAGCCGAGATGAATTTATCCATAACATATCGCGGTGCCGCATAGTTGTTGACGCCTGATGACCCCAGCGCAGTACAGCAGCCGGCGTGGTTCCCCAAAAAGAGCGAATGTGCAATATTATTCATGTCAGCCTGACGGACTGTAAGCGTTGTATTTTTGTTTAGGTTCATTTTAGAAACTGCTGCAATCTCATCAGGGCGCATGCGCGTTATATGAAAATAAAAATTATCTCTAGCATTACGCAGTTCGTTATTATTGAGCTTTTCATGCCAGAACGCGTTTTTTTCCATAATAGGGATGATAGTATCAAGAATAGTTTTTACATCATCAAATTTTATCCGGTTGCCATCTTTGTAAAGCCTTGTATCCGGTATTTTTATGATTGTTTCATTGTCATCGTCAATATCAAAAACGTCTTCATCATGCAGATAAATTCCCTTTTTCTCTAGTGCTGCAAGGAGTCTGTGTTTTTCAGCTTCCGGCAATTTTTTAAATTCTTCATTTGTTAAATCTTCTTCGATATTTTGAAGCAGCTGAGTTTCAGCCCGCTGTCTGTCAAGTTCTGTATTAATATTCATTACGAGTTTTTTATCAGGGGTAGTCCAGCGGTCATAATCCAAGCCGTACTTTGTAAATAATTCTTTTGTTACTTTATTCTGCGGCAGGAGGTCAAAGGCTTCTTTTACGGATTTTTCAGGTTTGGAATCTATATATTTTAGCATATTAAAGATGCCTTTTGTCGTATTTTCATTTGTTAAAAACAATTTTGAGAGATATGGCGAATCTTTTACCGCAAATTTTTCTTTCAGAGTGCTTGTCGGTGATATTTGAAGATACTCATTAAATAATATATTATAAATAGCGTTATATATTGCAGCATCGTTGTTTTTCTTATTAACTTCGTTCATTATCAGTCTGGCAAGCTCTTTTGTATCAACCATAATCAGGTTTTTGTGACCGTTTATAACAAGAGCACGTTTTTCGAAGAAGTCTTGAACCCGTTTGTTGTCAGCTGTATGAAACTCTTTGTTAAAATTTGACATTTTTTCATCAAATGTCTTTTCGGTATCAGTCCAGATAGATTTTGCTGTGGTAATTTGCTCTTTGGTCGGAGCATTAGTCTTTATTGTGTCAATAAGTTTATCTTTAAGTGCAACTGTCGGCATTGCCATAACAAGGCGATACTTTAATATTTTATCTTCAGGTGCGAAACTCTTGTCATTGAGTTTTTCTTTTAATCTCAGTCGTTGTTCTTCTGTATAAAACGCAGAATCCAGCGGAGTAGTTATCCCCTGAATGCAGTCGCTCATATTGTCATAACCTTCCGAACACAGGTAGTTAAAAGGTTTTTCGCCCAGAATATCTAAAAACTCCATGATTTGGGGCTTGTAAAGAGAGAAAAAATTCTGGATTTCATCTTCATAAACATAATCATAGTCTCTAAATAGGATATCTCTTTTATCTTCTGCATATTGCAAAGCTCTATTCATTTTATCAGTGATATCCGGAGTATAGCTGGAATAATACAGTAATTGCTGTACCGTTGAAAACTCGTATCCGTCAGCTAAAAATTTTTCCGCAGTCACTATCTGTTTGTCTGTAATGCCAAATAATTTTGAGCAGTCTTTTCGGGTGTGCCAGTTATCATCAAGAAGTGAATATAGAGCTGCAATTCTTTTGATATCATCTGCGCTGCGGCTTGTTAATTGCGGTATAGTTTCCGGTAAATAATATGAGTGATATTTGAGAGCCCCGTTGTTTTTAATGTTTTTCCATTCTTTGTTATCCAATAGAGCAAGCTGCATGACGTAATCCATCGGCAGGTATTTCTCGGAATTAAATTTTGAGACAAGCAGCTGCCTTCTTTCTATATTATTAAATGTTTTATTACTTATTTTATCTTTGTGTTTTGATATTGCAGAAGATAAGCTAACCAGCTCGTCATAATCCAATGGGTATTCTCTGCCTTTTATATCTTTAAATAGCCCCTGCTGCATCATCAGTGGATAATTGTTTTCTGCAAGTTGACCAAGCTTACACAATTCATTAGCTGAAAATTCACTATTGCGGTCTTTAATTTTTTTGTGAAGATTATTTTTTACAATGGTATCTATAATTTCCGGTTTCAGATCAAAAAATATCTCTTTAAAATCGTCTTTATCAAATTGATGTTTGCGTGAAGGTACATAGATAAGCTCTTTCAGATTATTCACGTAATTGTCAAATTCTTCCGGTTTTGATTGCATTTCTTTACATTTCGGCAATTCATCAAAAATCGGTAATTTTTCGTCAGGCTTTAGCATATTGCGGTATGCAACTATACTGTTTAAATAATTCAGAGCCTGTTCTTCTGTGTGATTTTGTTTGACAAATATGTGTCTGAATTTATCCAGAAAATTCTCTGTATTTTTATTTTCGGCAACAAACATATCGTAACTCACCGGTGGAGCCGGTGGCGTGTGTGTCGCGTGGTCGGCTCTTTTTGATGTGAACGTATTTTGTTGTGTATAATAATAATTTACAGGTGTTATTTTCATAGTCTTATTTCAGTTTGTATAATTCGTGTGTATATGTGATGTAAGGTGTAGCAGCAATGCTGCCGAGATAATCAAGATAAGTCAGATTACCTCCGGAATCTCCAATAATTTGCATCTGGCGTTCTTTTAATTCATATTCTTTTAAATCAACTTTATGTCTGTATGGGCCTGCGTAGATTGGAAGCTCAGGTTTGCCGACTGATTTACAAATATTTTCTGCTGCTTTTATAATGGCATCGCGTATTCCGTCATTATTCTGGTATTTGGTTTGTAATTCTATATTATCAAGAACAAGCGCTAATTTTCCGTCAATGTTTGCAAAATAGCACATCGTATTCCCGATTGGATTTTTGTCGTCAAGAACTTCTATGGCTGAGATGAACTTGTCCATAATATACCGCGGCGCTGCAAAGTCATTCCCGATTGGTGAACCTATCGCAGTACAGCAGGAGGCATAATTTCCTAAAAACAGTGAATATGCAATATCATTCATATCAGCTTTTCTTACGTGGATATCAGATATTCTGTCAAATTGCAGGTTTGCTGCGGTTTTGATTTCGGTATCGCGGAGTTTCATCAGATGGTTATACATAGTTATTCTTGCGGCATCAATTTTTTCATTTTCATTCGGGTTTGTCCAGAATTTGTTTTCGTTGATGACTTTTTTTATTGCTGAAATTATTCCCGGTAAATCATCAAATACAATTGCTTTATCATTTCTTGTCAATTTTTTTGTAATTGTTGTAGTTTCCAAAAGTCCGGTACCGTCATATTCGGAATGTTCATAGTCTTTTACGGTTACGCCGATTTCTTTCAGTGCTTTAAAAATTTTTTCGGTTTCTTCTTCTGGCAGGTCATCCATAAGCGGGTCTGTTAAATCTTTTTCAAGGTTTGAAGTTGCAGCCCGTTTTGCGGTTTCCGTATCTGTTTTTAATCTTACAAAAACTTCATCTGCTTTATCTGGCGGAGATACCCAGACATTATAGTCTAATCCGTACTGTTTAAACAGCCTCCGCGTTTCTTTGTTTTGTGGCAGTATGTCGAGAGCAACTTTTATTGTTTTATCAGGAAATCTTTGTATTTGATAGAAAAGTGAATTTATATTTTCTGCGGTATCTCCGGAGCAGCTGAGAAGTGTTGAGAGATATTTGCTTTTTGAAAAATCAACCTTTTTGAAAAATTCTTCATTATCCGGAAGTTTAAACTTTTGTTTTACAAGGTTATTTACGGCTTTATTCCATTCTGAATCATTATACGGTTTTATGACTTCAACTGCAAGAAGCTGTGCAATATCCTTTGAACTAATGTTATTCAGGATTTTGTAACCTTTCGCATTATATGTGGCACGGGTATCAAAGAATGTTTTGATTTTCGGATTTTCTGTATCTAAATCAAAGGTGCGGCAGAAAGTTTCGTATTTTTCGTCAAAAGTTTTGCCGTGTTCGGCCCAGATTGATTTTGCTTTATCAACCATTTCTTGCGCCGGAACATTCGGACGGATTTTATCAATCAGCATTTTACGGGCTTCAGCATCTTCTAAAGAAATAATTGTGCGTAATCGCTGGATTTTATCTTCAGGAGGAATACTCTTTGCTGAAAGTCTTGCTCTAAGTTCATTCCTTTCTGATTTTGGTGAAATCTGGTCATAAGACCACAGCTCTTTAAATAAATAAGCAACCCCTGCATACTTCAAAGAAAAAGAATGTATAAAGGTGTTTGTTCCGAGTAAATATATAGCACTAACGACCCGGTCAAAATTTATTAAATTTTTTATATCAAAATCAGAAAGAACTTCGCCTGTATTTCCAAGCTGCTCCCGATGTGCAAAAGCAGCATCATAAACTTTATTCAAAGCGTCTCCCATACTTTCATCGCGGGTTTGGGAACCAGCAATACAAACCGCAGGTGAAAATTTACTGTTTAAGTGATATTTTTTTGTAAAATTCACAAAATTAGTAAAATCATCCTCATTCAGCTCAGAAATGTTTTGAAGGTCAAAAACAGTAGTATCTTCAAACAAATCCAAAAATGTTGAAGCATTTTTTAAAAATTGCGTGTTGTTTGAATTATATGCCAGAAATTCCACGCTTTCATGCATTAAATTAGGATGAAATTTTAAAATACCTGAATTTTTAATATTTTCAAACTCCGATTTTGGTATTTTCGCAAGCGAAGCAGCTCGCGACATATTAAGATATGTATTACTTCCGAACTTATCAGAAAGCAATCCTCTTTCTTTTGCTTTGTGAAACATTAATATTAAATCTTCACTCTGTTTACTATTCTTTTTCCCGTGTTTCGGAGAAGGCAAAACTGAATAAAAATTTGTAACTTCCTCACCTGTCAGAGGATATTCACGACCTTCTATATCTGCGAGAATACCGGCATCTAATATCTGCCGGCATATTTCATCATCAAATCTTGCAATATAAATGGCGTCAGCAAGAGTCAAATCTGATTTTCTTCCCTCAATTTTGCCGAGAAGATTCATCTTTTGTATGCGTTCAAGAATATAATCGTCGAGGTGTGAAAGCTCAGCCGCGTCAAGCAAATGTAATTGTTTTTTTCTTCCTTCCACATCATACAAAAGTTTATACTTAACAAGGCGCTCTCTTTCTTTTTCCGACAAGTCAAGCAGACAGTTAATTTCTGATGATGTCGGCTGCTGACTGTTACCTTTGAGGTAAATAATTTCTTTTAAAAATGACAAATCCTCCTTTGAGTTATCATCAGAAATATCAGATAGCACATCTTCTATATCAATCACGTCATCAGGACAATTCTTGTTTCTTTTATCAGCAAGATTACAGACTTCTTTTTTTAGATTATATATTTCAGTTTTTTCTTTGCTTTTAAATAAAGAATTACAAAAATCTGTCAGCCTGTTTCCATATTTTTTTTCTTTCTGTGTGTTGTTTTCAGGTTCAAATCCACACTCATAGTCGCCAAAACTCACGGGTGAGAGCATATATTTTTGATGGGGTCTTGGTATATTATTATAAAAATTGTTTGCTGCGAGTGTAATTTTCATAGCCGTTTTAAAACGGCTGAATATAAATTTTTGCTAGTTTGAAGTCATTCTTTTAAAATAAACTCTCAGCATCAAAATCATCATACAACACAGGATTATTGCCGCTGATAAAAGTCCGTACCAGAACCCGATTAGGTTATATCCGAAATGGAAAGCTAAGAGAGAGCCTGCAGGTATTGATATCAGCCAGTACCCTACAAAATTTGAGATTAAAACAATCTTTGTTTTCTTTATTCCTTTAAATATACCGGCAAGTGCCACCTGCAGCCCGTCAAAAATTTGGAATACTGCCATTACATACAAAACAGGAATGCCTATCTTGATTAATGCAGGGTCTTTTGTGAAAAATCCGACCAGTACATCAGGGAATGACGCGAAAATTACCGCGCTGAAAGTCATAAATGCAACACACAGGAATGTACCGATTTTTGCATATTTTTTGAGGTCAAAATAATTGCATGCACCATTTGCAAACCCTACTTTTACAGCAATAGCGTTTGATATTGCAAGCGGTACCATAAATGATATTGTAGTCAAAGTGCAAACAAGGTTTTGCGCGGCTGCATATACTCCGGAAATCCTTCCCATCAAAATTGCCGTAATATTGAACGCAACAAATTCTACCAGTACTGCCAATGATATAGGCAGCCCTACTTTCAACAAGCTTTTGTAATAATCTTTGTTTTCGTATTCTCTGAACTTCATTACGCTGAAACAGTAAATCAGTAAGGCAAATCCCATTACATAGCGGACTGTAAAACTGGCAATAGCAAGTCCTATTGCGCCCAGTGCCGGTATAGGACCAAAACCGAATACCAGCAGTATATTTAAAGCTATATTCAAAAATACACAAAATACCGTTACCAAATTCGGGAATAAAACAACCTCAAAAGCCTGCAAATATTCTTTTAATGCCGCGTGCAAATACGCTCCGAAGGTAGAAAATGCAGTTATCACCATATAATCTTTGATATCCGGCACAAGTTTTGCGTCAAAATGCAAATAGTCAATCACCGGAACACAAGCTAATACAATTACCATAGTGATTACTGCAAGCACCATTGCAAAACGTATTGTCGGGAAAAAATACTTTTTAGCAGACTTTTTCTCTCCGCGATAGTTCGATAAAATGGGTGACACGCTTGCAATAAGTCCTATCCCGAATGTCATAATACAATTTGAAATTGCCGTTGCAATACTGATTGCGGCAAGTGTATCAGTCGAATGCCTGCCGGCTATCAATACATCCCCGGCTCCTATCAGGATAAAACCAAGGTTTCCCAATATAATAGGCAGGGCAATGTTCAAAAGTTCTTTTACATAATATTTGTAACCGTGTTCCATGCAGATTTATTATATAGCAAATATATTAACAAGCAAACATTGAATAACATAGACTTACACTTATTAACGTTCAAGCTTAATTTGCTATAAAAGTTCCTGATACATTTATGACAGAGCATTTGCGCCGGATACAACTTCGACAATTTCGTTTGTAATTGCCATCTGACGTGTTTTGTTGTACTGGATTGTAAGTTCCTGAATCATTTTTTCAGCATTGTTATTAGCCGCAGACATTGAAGTCATTCTTGACGCCAGTTCGCTCGCCTGTGCTTCCAGCAAGGACTGATAAATGATGTTTGTAATATACATCGGGACAACTTTTTGTAAAATATGATGCATATCAGGCGTAAATTCCATCAACGGATCAACTTTATGTTCTGCGGTTGTTGCCGCCTCTGTTACTTCTCCTTGCAGCGGTAGAACTTCCCATTCTTCAACATAATAACTCATCATATTTTTAAAACGGGTTGTGATAATTTCGATTTTATCAATTTTATCATCAACATAATAATCAGCCATATCTTCAGCAATGATTTTGGCGCCTTCGCCTGTCGGGTTGTTTGCTACACCGGCATAAGTCGCGGCTATTTCACAGCCGAGAGCTTTGCTTCTCTTCTTGAACGCGGAAATTCCTTTTTGACCAACTATAAACAGAGTTGTTTTAATGCCAGCCGCATTGTATTCTTCAATTTTCTTCTGGGTTTTTCTGATTACATTCGCGTTATATGCGCCTGCCAACCCTTTGTTTGAAGTGATTACCAGCAAGCCGACATTTTTAACATCCGCTCTGATTTGCAGCAGTTCTGGATAGTTATCAATATTCTGCTTTACTTTTAAAGTTTCGCTTGAATAACTTCCTACAGAATTCAAAAGCCTTCTGAACATTGTGTTGAGCTCGTGCGTAAAAGGTCTGGAGGCTTTTACAGTGTTTTCGGCTTTTTTAACTTTTGCAGCCGCAACCATTTTCATAGCACGGGTAATCTTCTTTGTGCTCTGTACGCTTTGTATTCTGTTTTTTATGTCTTTTAAGTTCGTCATAATTGTTTCCTGTTATTTAGAATGTTTTTTTGAAGTTTTCGATGCTTTCTTTGAGTTGTTTTTTGTCTTCATCAGAAAGTGCGCTGCCTGCGTTTAATCTGTCAGAGAGTTCTTTCAGATTAGAATTGAGGTGCAGGAACCATTCTTTTTTGAATTTAGGAATCATTGCATTGTCAATATCATCCAGCAATCCTTCGTTTGCTGCAAAAAGGATAGAAACCTGTTCTGCAACGGAGAGCGGATTGTATTGAGGCTGTTTCAACACTTCAGTAAGTTTTTGTCCTCTGAGAAGCTGATTCTTTGTTGCCGCATCAAGGTCTGATGCAAACTGAGCGAATGCTTCCAATTCTCTAAACTGTGCAAGGTCAAGTCTTAATTTGCCTGCAACCTGTTTAATTGCTTTAGTTTGAGCCGCACCGCCGACACGTGATACGGAAATACCTGCGTTGATTGCCGGACGGACGCCTGAGTTAAACAGGTTTGATTCCAGGAATATTTGACCGTCTGTAATTGAAATTACGTTTGTCGGAATGTACGCAGATACGTCACCGGCTTGAGTTTCAATGATAGGCAGAGCTGTGATACTGCCGCCGCCAAGGTTATCATTCAATTTAACGGCACGTTCAAGAAGTCTTGAATGCAAGTAGAATACATCACCTGGATATGCTTCACGTCCCGGAGGTCTTTTCAATAGCAAACTCATTGCACGGTAAGCTTGTGCGTGTTTGCTCAAGTCGTCGTAAACAATCAGGACTGATTTACCTTGTTCCATAAATTCTTCACCGATTGCGACACCAGCAAACGGTGCGATATATTGTAAAGGTGCAGATTCGTTAGCAGTTGCGGAAACTATGATTGTATAATCCATTGCGTTGTGGTCTTCTAATGTCTTTGCAATTTGAGCAACTGTTGAAGCTTTTTGTCCGATTGCAACGTAAATACAAATTACATCTGTATTTTTTTGGTTAATGATTGTGTCTATTGCAATGGCTGTTTTACCGGTCTGACGGTCGCCGATAATAAGTTCGCGTTGTCCGCGTCCGATAGGGGTCAACGCATCAATAGCTGTCAAACCTGTTTGAAGCGGCTCGTGAACTGATTTTCTTGCAACAATCCCCGGCGCAACTCTTTCAATTGGTCTGGTTTTTGTGTATTCAATTTCACCTTTGCCGTCGATAGGTTTGCCTGTTGGGTCGATAATTCTACCTATAAGGTTGTCTCCAACCGGAACTGATGCGATACGACCTGTTGTTTTGACGGTCATTCCTTCTTTAATTTGGGTGTATTCACCAAGAATTACAACACCTACGTTGTCTTCATCAAGGTTCAATGTAATACCGAGGGTGTTTTTTCCGTCTTCAAATACAACAAGCTCGTTTGCCATTACGTTTCTTAATCCGTAGATTCTCGCAATACCGTCACCAAGTTCAATTACTCTGCCGGTGTTTGATACTTCTGTTTGAATATCATAATTTTCGATTTTGCTCTTTATTATCGAACTAATTTCGTCAGGTGTGATTAGTGCCATAATGTCCCCTTTATATTGTTATTTCCAAATTTTCTAATTTCTTTTTTATACTTGAATCAATTACGTCATCTTCAATTTTTATAACCAGACCGCCCATAATTTCAGGCTGTTCTATCCAGTTCGGAATTACTTCTTTGTGTAATTTATTTTGAAGTTTTTCCGTAATTCTTGACTTGTGTTCCTCTGTCAGCGGAACAGCTGAGATGACTTCCACGCGTTTAATATTATTTACGTCATCAAGTATTTTTTCATAATCTTTTTTTATTTCAGAAAATTCATTAAATTTAGATTTGTCAACAAGAATTTTCAGAAAATTGATAATTTTTTCGTTAATTTGGTTTTTAAAAACTTCATTAATTATATCAATTTTTATTGCATTCGATATCGTAGTATTTTCGAGCACGTTTTTTAATTCATCTGAACTTGTGAGTATTTCAGAAACAATATCCAGATTTTTTTTGATATCGTTGTAGCTCATGACATTATCTTGTGCGATGTCTGCCAGTGCTTTTGCATAATTTTTGGATGAAGTTGAATTTGTCATTATAATTTTACCCTGTCAATATCTTCAATAGCTTCATTGATGTATTTTTCGTGAAGCTCCGGATGGTCTTTTAATCTGGCGGCAATAATATCTTTTGCAGTTGAAAGTGCTTTTTCTGCTGTAGATTTTAAAATTTGGGCAGAAATTTGTTTCTCTTCATTTTCAATGGCATTTTCTGCATTTTGAAGAATATGTGAAACCTGATTTTCAGCGTTCATAACGGTTTGTTGTATTACGCCGTCAGCGTTTTGTTCTGCCAGATTGTATCGTTCTTTAATTTCAGTATCAAGATTTTCTACGGCTTTTTCAGCATTTTTAAGTTCTGAGAGAGCTTTCTCTTTCTCGGCTTTAGAATCATCTATGCGTTTAATTATAGCATTTTTGAGGTTTTCTAAAGCTGCTCCCGCTCTTAATTTTTTCATAAGATAAATTATTATGATAGCAAGAACTATAAAATTAAATGTATTGGATTCTAATATTACATTCCATACGTTCATTAGACTTCTCCCAGAACTTTTGCTGAAATATTTTCTGCAATATCATTGATACGGTTGTTAATTTCACGATTAATTTCTTCAGATTTAGCCTGAATATCTGCTTTTGCAGAGTTAATTTTTGCTATGGAATTTTGTTTTGCTTCAGTTGTTTTAATTTTAGCTTCATCGTTGGCTTTAGCAATTTTTTCAGCGGCAATTTTCTTGGCATCGGCAGTTGCTCCGGAAATTTTTTCATCTCTGTCTTTATATATAAAGGCAGCTTTGTCAGAAGCTGTTTTTGCAGTGCCATAGTTATCACCGATGAGCTGTTCGCGTTCCTCAACAATTTTTGTTACAGGCTCGTACAGAATTTTTTGCATGATAACCGTAAAGCATAAAAAGCTTATAACTGAAACTAAAAATGTTGCATTAAATTCCATATAATTTTTACTCCGTGAAATTATTTACCCATCAGCATAAATGCGATGACAAAAGCATACAATGCGCAAGCTTCTGAAAGTGCTGCACCCAAAAGGAAGAAACCGAATGCTTTACCGGCAACTTCCGGCTGTCTTGAAACTGCATCCATCAAACCTTTTGTAGCAAGACCGATACCAAGACCTGCACCGGTTGCACCAAAACCGATTGCGATACCAGCGCCTAAGTGTGCGAATTGTGCTAATTGTTGTTCCATAATTTTTTCTCCTTCTTTATTAACAAAATTTTATATTAATGTTCTTCTCCTGTTGCTGATGAAATATATGCTATTGTCAGCATCATAAATACTGTTGCCTGGATGAACGCAACAAGTATTTCAAAAAGCATAATCGGAAGCGGTGCAAAATATGCGCAGGCTCCAAGTGCTATTGTGACTAAAATTTCGCCTGCAAATATGTTTGCAAAAAGACGGATTGCCAAGCTTAATGGTCTTGTCACCATTTCTAAAAGCTCTACAAGCGCCATGACAATTCCGGTAAAACTTAATTCGTGCAGGAAAAATTTTGGACCTTTTTTCATTATCCCTGCGCCGACATAATATACTAAAACAATGACCGCCATTGCTGCTGTCAGGTTAATATCATTTGTAGGAGATGCAAGCTCGCCTGATTTAAGGTGAAACAATCTAAGCGGAAGCTGCCCCATTAAATTGGCAAATACTATAAACAAAAATAACGATGCAACAAGCGGGACATGCTGTTTATTTTTTTGCGGCATCATTGTATCCATGGTTGACCAGAAAAATCCCATAACGCTTTCGCAAAAAGCTTGAAGCTTACCCGGCACAATAGAAAGATTTCTTGTTGCAAATATTGCAAACAATATCAAAACTCCCATTGCAAACCACATTGTAAAAATTGTATCAAGGTTAAAAGTCATGCTCTGTCCTGCGATTTCTGTTGTATAGAGCCAGTGTTCCATATTTTTTCTCTCCCTTACGTTCTTATTTTAACTCAACTTAAAAAAAATCGCAAATTTTTTTTGTTTGTTATAAAATTATTCTGTGCACATGAGGGAGCTAATGAGAGAAATTTTTTTAGAAGAAGTTGATTCAACCAATCTCTACGGTAAAAATAATTTAAAAGATCTGCCGGACAGAACCGTTATTTACGCTGCCCGTCAAACTTCCGGCCGTGGTCGCCTTGCACGAAATTGGGTTGATTTGGGCGGTGAAAATTTGTTTCTTTCTTTTATTTTGAAACCCTCTGATAAATTCAATGAAAAATTTTCTAACATTACACAATATCTGTCTGTGGTCTTGTGCGATATATTAGAAAGCTACGGGCTGGAACCTTCTATCAAATGGCCTAATGACGTTTTGATAGGCTCCAGAAAAATTTCCGGTATCCTGTGTGAAACTGTCATGCAGGGCAGTTCGTTCAACGGATTGGTTTTGGGTGTTGGTGTGAATCTGAATTCTGATTTTGCTACGCTGGAAACTATTGATAAACCTGCAACTTCGCTAAATCTCGAAGTCGGCAGACATATTGATGTCGAGCTGTTTAAATCCCGTCTTGTCAATGCTTTTTTTGAAAATTATGATGAATTTTTGGAAAAAGGGTTTGAATTTATAAAATCTAAATATATTTCGCATGCATCATTTTTAGATAAAGAAATTTGTGTGCAGTCGTTGAATAAAAAAAATAAAGGAATTGCAAAAACTTTAACAGACCGTGGCGAATTGGTTTTGGATTCCAAGGGGAAAATTTTGGTACTTACCATTGGTGATATATTATAGAAAGGGTAAACTTTATGGCTAAAAAATTAATCAAAGTTATGGACACGTCATTCAGAGACGGTTTCCAATCTGTCTATGGAGCCAGAGTTCTTGTAGACGATTTTATACCAGCATTGCAATCTGCTGTTGCTGCCGGTATTAAACATTTTGAAGTTGCTGGCGGAGCAAGATTTCAGTCTCCGATTTTCTACTGCAACGAAAATGCTTTTGAAACTATGGACAAAATCAGAGCTGCTGTCGGTCCGGATATAAACCTGCAAAGTCTTGCAAGAGGTGTAAACGTTGTAGGGCTTGATTCACAGCCGCGTGATATCATCAATCTTCACGCAAAACTTTTCAAAAAACACGGTGTTACAACTGTCAGAAACTTTGATGCGTTGAATGATGTTAATAACTTGATTTATTCAGGGCAGTGTATCAGAGATAACGGCTTGAAACATGAAGTTACTATTACTATGATGGAACTTCCGATTGGCTGCACAGGTGCTCATGATGTTGACTTTTATGAAAAAGTTTTGAGAAGCATACTTGACGCGGGTATCCCGTTTGACTCACTGGCATTCAAAGATGCTTCCGGTACTTCAAACCCGAGAAAAGTTTATGAAACTATCAAACGTACAAGAGAAATTCTCGGTGAAGATGCTCATATCAGATTCCACTCTCACGAAACTGCAGGTACTGGTCTTGCTGCTTATCTTGCTGCACTCGACGGCGGTGCTGACGGTATTGACCTTTCTATGAAACCTGTTTCAGGCGGTACTGCACAACCGGATATTGTTTCTATGTGGCATGCTGTTAAGGGTACGGATTACGACCTCGGTGTTGATATCGAAAAAATTCTTGAAACAGAAGAAGTATTTAAAGAATGTATGAAAGATTACTTCCTCCCGCCGGAAGCTCTTGCTGTTAACCCGATGATTATCCAGTCACCTCTGCCTGGCGGCGCTTTGACTGCTAATACGCAAATGCTCCGCGATAACAATTTGATGAGCAAATATCCTGAAATTGTTGCCGCAATGAAAGAAGTTGTTGAAAAGGGTGGTTTCGGTACTTCTGTTACCCCTGTTTCTCAATTCTATTTCCAACAGGCATTTAATAACGTTATGTTCGGCAAATGGAAAAAAATTGCTGAAGGTTATGGCAAAATGGTTCTCGGTTATTTCGGCAAAACACCTTGCGAGCCGAATGCAGATATCGTGAAAATTGCTTCTGAACAATTAAATCTTCAACCGACAACTGAAAAAGTTGTAGACTTGAACGACAAAGATCCTGATAAAGGTATTGAAGCCGCTAAGAAAATGCTTAAAGATGCTAATCTTGAAGAAACAGAAGAAAATATCTTTATTGCAGCTGCTTGCAAAGAAAAAGGTATTCTGTTCCTTGAAGGAAAAGCAACTCTCGGTATCAGAAAAAATGAGCCGAATTGCGAACCTAAAGTTCAGGCTTCCGCAAACGGTTATACAGTATCAGTCAACGGTAAAAAATATGCAGTTGCTCTTGAAGGTAAAAAAGCTACTGTTAACGGCAAATTGTATGACTTTGATATTAAATCCGGTATTGAAGCACCGTCAGCCGGTTCTTCAGACGGTGCAGGCACTCCTGTAAAAGCTGCTTTGCCTGGAACTGTATTGAAAGTTCTTGTTGAAGAAGGCGATGTGATTTCCGCCGGTGATGTTATTGCTGTTATTGAAGCAATGAAAATGGAAACTGAAATTAAATCACCTGTTTCAGGTACAATCAGTTCCGTTGAAATTGAAGTTGGAAATCAGGTACAAACAGGACAGGTTTTAGTTACTGTCGGTTAATTTTTGATAAAGGATACGAAATATGAATATACAAGATAGTTTAATGACACTTTGGAATTCAACGGGTATGGCCAACATTGTTAACCATAACGTTACGGCGACAGGTGTTGAGGGATTTCTCCAAACATACGGTGCACCAATTATGATTGTTGTGTGCCTGTTCCTGTTGTGGCTTGGAATTAAAAAAGAATATGAACCTCTGTTGCTTGTGCCGATTGCATTTGGCGGATTGCTTGCCAATATTCCTATATGCGATATTGCAGGTCCGAACGGACTTTTAGGGATAGTTTACGCAGCAGGTATTCAATCAGGTTTGTTCCCTCTGTTTATTTTTATGGGGGTTGGTGCTATGACCGACTTCGGACCGTTAATTGCGAACCCTAAAACAGCATTGCTCGGCGGTGCAGCACAATTCGGTATTTTCGGGGCATTGCTTCTAGCTCTTGTTATTACTGCAATATGGCCGGAAGTAGGCTTTACTATGAAACAGGCTGCTTCTATCGGTATTATCGGTGGAGCTGACGGTCCTACTTCAATTTTCGTTACAACCAGATTAGCTCCGGAACTTCTCGGTGCTATTGCTGTTGCGGCTTATTCATATATGGCGCTGGTACCTGTTATTCAGCCGCCTATTATGAAATTCTTTACAACAGAGGAAGAAAGAAAAATACAGATGACCCAGTTGAGAGTGGTTACTAAACGTGAAAAAATTGTTTTTCCGATAGTTGTACTTTTACTTTGTGTTATCTTCCTGCCTGATGCCTGCCCGCTTATCGGTGCTCTGGCGTTTGGTAATCTTTGTAAAGAATCAGGTGTTGTTGAAAGATTATCAAAAACTTTGCAGAATGAATTTATCAACATTGTAACTATTCTGTTAGGTTTGTCTGTTGGTTCAAAACTTTCAGCACACCAATTCCTGACTGTTCAAACATTGTTCATTTTGATTTTGGGTATTTGCGCGTTCTCTATTGCTACGGCAGCAGGCGTGTTGTTCGCAAAATTTATGAACCTCTTTACAAAAGAAAAAATCAATCCGCTTATCGGTTCAGCCGGTGTATCTGCTGTGCCGATGGCAGCGCGTGTTTCTAACAAGGTCGGTTTGGAAGCTAATGACCAAAATTACCTCTTGATGCACGCTATGGGACCGAACGTGTCAGGCGTTATCGGTTCAGCCGTTGCTGCTGGTATTTTGCTGGCTCTTTGCGGCTAGGTTAAATATTGATTCAAAATATAAAAAGACCGTACCTGTGATGTACGGTCTTTTTTATAAATAATTTTTCAAATATTAAGACTTCTAAATAAATTTTTTTTGAAATGAATTTTATAATAAAATTATGCTAGGTAGAAATGATTGGGAGTTAACTTATGAAAAAGATTGCGATACTTGGTTCTGGTGATGGTGGAATTTTTGAAGCGATTGTAAATTATTTTACAGGTAAAGATGTCGAAATAGTCTGCCTTTCTGATAATTTGAACTCGGATTTACTTGTTCGTGCAAAAAATTTAAGCGTAAAACATCAGTATTTGCCTTATGAAGAAAATGCGGCATACTTTGGTACACATAATTTTGATTTGATTGTTTTGACCGGTTATAGCCAGCATCTGCCGCCTGAGGTTTTAAATCTGGGAAAATTTATTAATATTCATCCCTCTCTTCTTCCTGCATTCAAGGGTAAGGATGCTATCCAGAGAGCTTTTTACGCAGGTGTAAAAGTTTCCGGAGTTACAGTACACAGAGTGACTAGTGAACTCGACGGAGGAAAAATTATTGCTCAATATCCTGTTTTAATCGGTAATTTAACTCATTTTGACGAGTTTGAGGCTGAAATTCATTCGCTTGAACAAAAATTGTATCCTATAGTAATTGATTCAATACTTTCAGATAGAGTGTTTGATTTTCAGGATTTATTGAACAGTAAATGTGAATGCAGCGGAGGCTGCGGCAGATGTCATTAAAATATTGTGTAATTGCTGAAAATCCCGTTCAAAAAATTATATCAAGTGCGGTTGCAGATTATGCTTTTGACGCGGTTGAAGTTGCTTTGGAGAATAATCCTGACGTGATTTTATGTTTAGACAGAAACGAATTATCTGCCGGTTTTGTTGACTTGTGCAAGCAGCATGATTTTAATTGCATTGGTGTAACAAAGAATTTTTTAAGGTTAGAAACTTCACGTTTTTGTGCAAAAATGTTTGCGGCAAATAACGGTATTCTTTGCCCTCGGCTTCTTCCTATCGAGTGCCCTGACTACCCGCAGGTTGTAAAGTTGGATGAACGGCTTGATAACAGTGTTAAAGTTGTGTTAAATGATGCGGAGAAAAAATCTTTTACAACTGAAAATGCCGGACATAAATATTTTGTAGAAGAGTTTCTTGATGGTGAAATTTTTTCGCCTATTTTGTTTCGTTACAGAGGAAAGTTAATTCCTTTTGAAAATTATTCAGACTTATTTGATAATTTTACTCCGCAAAAAAGTGAGAAGTTTAAGCTGCTGCTCCAGAAATTAGAATCCGCTTTTGTTGCCGAAAATGCTGAATTTAGTGCAATTTTTGCATTAAATTTGATATGGTCACAAAAAGAATTTTATCTCGCAGGTTTTAAATTTACATTCAAGCCGGAAGAGTTAAAAGAATTTACAGACCGGTGCGGTAAGGAATTTTTCAGACTCATATTTTACGGTGATAGATAGTAACGAGATTTATATATGATTCATAGGAACAATGTTGATATTGACTGCAGGCATGTGATATAATTATTTTATTAAATGGATAAGGGATAAGGAGTTAGAATAATGTCTGTAGATGACGCTTTGGTTATGATACTTGCAGGCGGCGAGGGAAAAAGGCTTTTGCCGTTAACGAAAGACAGGGCAAAGCCGGCTGTACCATTCGGCGGAAGATACAGAATTATTGATTTTGTTTTGAATAATTTTATAAATTCAGGATTTTTCAAGATTAAGGTTTTAACGCAGTATAAATCTGACTCCTTAAACAAGCATATTACCCGAGGCTGGGCTTTGTCTCCTTTTTTAAATCAGTATGTTGATTTGGCTCCTGCACAGATGAGGACAGGGAGTGATTGGTACAGGGGGACTGCTGACGCTATTTATCAGAATGTTTTTCATATCACTGATGAAGATCCTGATTATGTTTGTATATTTGGCGGTGACCATATTTACAAGATGGATGTCTCGCAAATGCTTGATTTTCACAAAGCTCATCAGGCTGATTTATCAATTTCGGCAATTCCTATTCCGATTGAGGATGCCTCAGAGTTCGGAATTATTGAAGTTGATAGTAACTGGCGGCTTGTGAATTTCGTAGAAAAACCCAAAACAAGGCCAAAGTCTATACCGGGTAATCCTGATATGTGCCTTGCTTCTATGGGTAATTATATTTTTAACAAACAAACCTTGCTTGACGCATTGAATGAAGATGAACAAATTCAATCTTCCAGTCATGATTTCGGAAAAAATGTTATTCCGATGCTTTTAGAAGAGGGAAAGAGAATTTATATTTACAATTTTGCAGAAAATGAATTCCCGGGTATCACAGATGCAGAGCGCGGCTACTGGCGTGATGTCGGAAGCATTGACGCTTACTGGCAGGCGAATATGGACTTGTTGTATTCAAATCCTGAGCTTAATCTATATTCAAAAGAGTGGCCTATCAGAACTTTCAACTACAACTATCCTCCGGCTAAGTTTATCTGGCAGGAAGGTGACCGCGTCGGTATGGCTACAAATTCTATGGTGTCAGAAGGGTGCATTGTATCAGGCGGAAGCATCTCTAAATGTGTTTTGTCACCAAAGGTTCGTGTAAACAGTTATTCCCAAGTGTATGAAAGCATATTGATGGAAAATGTTGAAGTCGGCAGATATTCAAGGATTAAGCGTGCAATTATTGATAAGAATGTTTATATCCCGCCTCATACACGTATCGGCTATGACAAGGAAGAAGATTTAAAACGAGGATTTCACGTTTCTCCAAATGGAGTTACTGTTGTGCCTAAAGGTGCAAAGCTTTAGTTTTTGAGGTGATATAGCGCAATTCCACCTAAAAATTAAAACAGCGTCATACAGAGCGTCAGCGAAGCATCTAATAAAAAGATTCTATTGTAAATTTTTCTTAATTTTTTTTCGTATCAAAGCAATAAATTGCCTTTATGCGGTTTATATGCATGGGCAGGTAGTAACTTATGCGAATTTACAGACGACCAATTTCATCCACCCCGATTGGCAGGGCTGCTAAGAGGTTTTCAAGAACTGTCGGGCAGTCTATACTAAATGTTATGCCCTCGCATATTTTTACCTCAAAGAGAGCTATTGATACTTTTCAAAAAATTGGCAAATACGTAACACCTGCAGAAAACCGTCTTATTTTAGGGATGACTGCTATTTTTATGCAAGTCGGTATCGACGCAATGAACCACCGTGTCGACGATGAAACTCGACATATATCTATGGCGCGTACTGCTGCTAAAGTTATTGCAGGAACTCTGACAGGTTTTGCTATACGTAAAGCACTTATCAAATCCGTTGATGCTTTCTCCAAACTGCCTACCTCGCTCGGCAAAGACGGAAAACCTGTTAAGCTTACGCGGCTTAATACTTTCTTTTCGCCTGTAACAAAAGCTCTGCCCGATTCTGATGAGTATCAAAATTATAAAAATGGATTAGGCAACGTACTTGCACTTATTGTTATGTTGGGTACAAACTTCGCTATAGACCTGCCTCTTACCCGGTTTTTAACAAATAAGTTTGCTAAGTTAGGAGGTGGCAATGATAAAACCTCTGACTAAGTATGCTTCTGACTTCTTTATGGATATTAAAAATTCATTGATGCGCAGCTTTGGCGAAGATCCCGGTAAAATGCTTCTGCATACAGGTACATTAGGCTGGATTTTGTCCTCACTCGCCCAAGTCATGGCTGTTGTGCTCAATGATAAGATACCTAAAAAACAGAAAACTTTTCTTATCCCGCAGGAAATTGCTGATGCCGGTATTAATATCTGCTCGTTCTATATCTTTACGAACTCGTTTACAAAACTTGCAAATAAAATGGTCTCTACCGGAAAGTGGAGAACACCTGCTATTGACGCGTTCCTCAAAAAATACAATTTGAAAAAACATATCGGCTCTTACGATTTTAATATCAAAGATCTGGCAAATTTTGATGAAATCAAATCCTCTTACAAAGCGATTGCCTCAGGTAATGCCATTGCAGCAAGTACGATTGGTTCGATTATTTCTTGTAACCTTGTAACCCCGATTTTGCGTAACAAGTTTGCTGCACACAAACAGCAGCAGGCAATTGCAAGAATGGAAGCCGCAGAACAATCGGCATTCGTTCCTCAGCGTGGTATTTCACTGGAAACTTTCCAGCGCTGTGCAGCTATTAACTGTTCTAAAAACGGAATGAAAATTTGATAAGTCCTGTTTCTACCGTGAACCATAGCAAACTCATTATAAGAAAAAATATTGTGACACTGAATGCACTTATCAGTACTAAAAATTCATTACTGCTTTGCGGCTTTTTTTTGAGTGACTGTCTGCTTATATTTTCTATCACGGATTTGGTGTAATCATCTTTGAAATCGTTACGAGTTTTTTCAAACGCGCTGTGTATAAGCTTTTTGTATGTGTAGATTTTTTCTAAGTCTTGCCTTGCCAGCGGATTTGATATTGTAATTTTTTTGATTTTGATATTTTCGTCATCATCAAGCTCGTTGTCAATGTATGCGGAGAGGTTGCGGCGAAAGTCCGTGTACTGTCTTGTCAAATACTGTTCTTTTGTTTCCGGTTCGACAGCCTCTGCAGGCGGCTGAAATTTTTTATTCAGCATTTTGCATAATTCTTCGTATTTCTTTTTGCATTTAGGACATTTTTCAAGATGTTTTGCTACATATTGTTTCAGTGTTTCGTTTAATCTGTTGTCAAGATAAAAGCTCAAAAGAGCGTTCACCTGATTACACGTAAGTTCGTGGTGCATATTTTCTCCTTTAAATATATGGTTTTAGTTCTTCCTGAAGTTTACCCCTGGCTCTTGCAATTCTTGATTTTACCGTTCCTATGCTGGAGTTCGTCGCGATTGCTATTTCTTCATAACTCAGGCCTTGAAATTCTCTAAGCAAAATCGCAATCCGGAATGGCTCCGGCAAATTTTGTATTTCATTTTTGATTATATTTTCAAGCTCGGATGACATACATTTTTCGTGCGGTTTGCATTTTTTATCGGGAATTTGTGTTCTAATCGGATTTGTCATTCCGTCTTGTTCGATATTTTCATCAATCGAAATTATTTCCGGCCGTTTGGAACTTTTTCTCAGTTCATCGTAAAAAAGATTTGTCACAATTTGATTTGTCCAGCTTTTGAATGTTTTTGGGTTTTTAAGTGTGTGTATATTCTTTGCAATTCTCAAAAGTGCTTCCTGAGTCAGGTCAGCGACATTTTCACGTTTTTTACTCAGGTAGCTGAACGTAGTAAAAATATTTTTTTGCTCACGGCGAAGCAGCTCTTCAAGTGCTTTCAGGTCATTTTTTTGTGAAAGCACAATGAGTTCTTCGGGCGCCATTTTTTTGTACTGCAATTTGCTGCTTGCCATAATATCTCCTGATACTATGGTAAGTAAATTTTGCGCAGAGTTGTTCGGTCTTTGCTATATATCCAACAGATTATATTTTTTCTTTATGAATAATAATCGGGGTTACTCTGCTGATATATATCCGTTCAGTGCTGTGTATGCCGCAACGTAGGGGGATGCCAGGTAAATTTCACCTTTTGTATTTCCCATTCTTCCCTGAAAGTTTCTGTTCTGGGTTGCAAGGCAAACTTCTCCGTCTGCAAGTGTGCCGGCATGTACTCCGACGCATGGCCCGCAGCCGGGCGGCAATATTGTTGCGTTTGCTTCTACAAATTCTGTGATTAATCCTTCATCAAGCGCCTGTAAGTAAACATCTTTTGATGCCGGGCAGATTAGCATTCTGACGTCAGGATTAATTTTTTTGCCTTTTAATATTTCAGCGACAACGCGTAAATCTTCAATTCTGCCGTTTGTACATGTTCCGACAAACACCTGGTCAACTTTTATGTGTCCGAGTTCGTCAACTGTTTTAGTGTTATCAACAGTGTGAGGGCAGGAAACAGTGTGTTTGATGTCAGCAGCATTAATTTTGATTACGCGTTCGTAAACAGCATCGGCATCAGGTTTTATTCTTGTAAATTTGTCTTCTCTTCCTCTGGATTTTAAAAATTCTTTTGTCTTTTCATCAGCAACAAATAATCCTGCTTTTGCACCTGCTTCAACAGCCATATTCGCTAATGTAAATCTTTCTGACATTGGCATATTGTCTATTGTGTCGCCAGTGAATTCAAGTGCCTTATAAGTAGCACCGTCAGCACCTATCATCCCGATAAGGTGCAGCATCAAATCTTTTGAACAAATCCCTGGCTTGAATTCCCCGGAGACTTCAATCTTGTATGTAGCAGGAACTTTCAGCCAGGTTTTTCCAAGCGCCATTGCAACTGCGATATCAGTAGACCCCATGCCTGTTGCAAAAGCTCCGAGCGCCCCTGATGTACATGTGTGCGAATCTGCGCCAACTAAGATTTCACCAGGATTCACAAATGTTTCAACAAGCCGCTGGTGGCATACTCCTGCACCAACATCAGATAACACAGCGCCGTATTCTTTTGAAAATTCCCTGAGTACTGTGTGGGTGTTTGAAAGCTCTTTTCTCGGACTTGGAGATGCGTGGTCTATAAACAAAATTGTTCTTTCAGGATTGTTTAATTTTTCTTTTCCGAGTTTTTTAAATTCCTGAACAGTCAAAGGTCCTGTACCGTCTTGCACTGCGCATACATCAACTTTTGCAATGACAAGTTCGCCGGCTTTTACGTCTTTGCCCGCGTGTTTTGATATTATTTTTTCTGCTAAAGTTTGTCCCATGACTGCCCCCTTTTTCTACAATCATAGCATAAAAATACTGTTTATTAGCCGAATGTTTTGAATGTTGATTCTGTATTCTTTTCAATAACTTTTGATACAGCATCCATTTCTGTCTGGATTGCGTTTTGTTCTGTATCAAGCTGTTTAAGTCTTAATTCAAGGTTTTTATCTTCAGCCTGTGTGATTTCAATTTTTGCGTTGATTTCTTGTATTGCCTGGTCATACAGATATTTGTCGTACTCGTACTGATTCATAGCGTCGTCGTATTTTGCTTGATCTGTTACTGTTTCAGTTTCAAGGGTGTATGTGCATGGGTTACCGAATTCATCGTAGAGTGTCAGGCTTATGTATCTGCCTGTTGAATCTTGTTCTAATTTTGCCTCTACATTTTTAACTTCTTCTTGTTTCTTTTGATTGCCTACTTTATAAGTTCTTACATTTGAGCGGATATTACCATTTTCATCAGCAATACCGTTAACCATGTCGTTGCCGTTATAGAATATCGGTTCAAATTCACCGGAGGTCGTATTTTCCACGTATCTTACGTACCAGCCTTCCTGAGGTTCGCCGTAAGTTTCGTTAAGAAGTCTTTGATAATGTTTTTCAAGGTCATATAATTGTGCAAGTTGTTCACTTGACAGGCTCTTGAGGTATTCATCTTCACCATCGTAGAAAAATTCGGTTGTGAGATAGTATTTGTCGGAGTAGTCTCCAGCATTGAGGTAGCAGTTTGCATATTGGTCATATTTTTCCTGCCATTCTTTGTGCGCTTCTTCATAAATTTTTTCAGGGCTAAGGTTAGATACTTCATCCCAGAAATCTCCCCATCTGGAAAACAGTTCAGCTTGTGTGTCAGAAGGACCAGGGTTAGGGGTGATGGTGTAGTATGAACTTTCAATATCCATACCGCCTACATTTGATTTGTTCTTGTCAAGATAAAGTATCGCATCAACATATATATCAACAAGTTGTTGATATATATCAGGGTAAATTGTTTCAAGTCTTTCTTTTAATTGCAGAGAAGTTGAGTCAGAACCATCCTTTCTCCATCCAGCGTTTGTAAGAGAGATAGTACTTTTGTTTCCGCTTGCTATTCCAAGGTTTGTGACAGTAATACCGCTTGATGATGTGACGGATGCTTGTGAGCCGTCACCCCAAATCAGGCGGCAAAGGTTGTGTTCAAGGTGTCCGATACCTTCTTTTGTTGTTCCGGATACACTTGCGTAGCATTGTGTATTTTTATAATTAACAACAAGACCTTGGGTTGTGTAATCTGCAAGCTGCGGTTCTTTGCCTATGACAGAGCAAATTCTGTCATAGGTTGCTTCAACCAGTTGAACACTGTTCCCGTTATCGTCAGTGTAGACCATGTTTGCATCCAGTCTGTAACCGCCGGGTTTTCCTCCGCCTTCAATTTTATGTGCTACTTGCGCAAGTTCAAAGGTCTCGCCAAGTTCTTTCAGTTTTTGTGCGCCGACAAAGTAGCCGTCAGGGTTTGAATTTACGATACTTGTACTTCCGCCGCTTGCAACTGCAAAATCATCTGTCCAGCTGGACAGATAGCTTACACGATAACTACCGTTTCCTTCTGCCATAAGTGAGGTAATAGTGTTGGTAAGGGCACCATCATTAAAAGAGTAAACTGTTTTTGTATAATCGGCAACAGACGGCGGCACAGGTACGCTCATCCCCAGTAATTGGTTATAATAGTTGGCAGATTGATTAGCCAGCGTTGTTCTTTGCTGGTTAATCTGTTGTCCTTCGTATTCAACATTTGTCTTACGCGCAGTCAGACCAAGAAATCTGGCTTGCGATGCTGCCATTCCCATAGTTGCCCTTTTTTGTTTTACCCTTACTCTTTATATCGGCATATTTGCTTAAAAAGTTTAATAATTGTTACAAATCGTTACAATTAATTTTGAGTATCAGGTAATTTGCAAACGTCGACCCACTCAGAACAGTGTGAAAATTTTTCCAGTTCTTTACAGGTGAGTTCAATAGCGGAATTTGAGCTGCCGCAGGCCGGAAATATTGTTTGAAAACGTTTGAGTGAGATATCGCAATAGACTTTTACATTGGGGTCTTTTATCGCAAACGGACAGACGCCGCCAATTTCGTGACCGATATAGCGGATAACTTCTTCCGGTGTAAGCATTTTGGCTTTCAGTGCAAATTTTGTCTTGAATTTTTTGTTATCAATTTTAGCATCACCCGCTGTGACAACAAGTATACATGACTCAGCGGTTTTGAATGACAAAGTTTTGGCTATTCTTGCCGGTTCAACTCCGAGAGCTTGTGCTGCAAGTTCCACTGTTGCGCTGGATTGTTCCGGTTCAATTATATCGTTGTCTCTTCCGTATTGTTTAAAATATTCTTTTACTTTTTCTATGCTCATGGTTTTAGATAATTTTTTGTGCTTCGCTTTTTTCTACACGTTCTTTCATTGCGCCCTGATGCGCGTAGTGCGGGGTTACTGTCATAATTTGTGCCGCAATATCAGGGTAGTGGTAGATGAATTTTAACTCATCAGTTGTCAGCGGTTTTTGTGTATGAACGTTTGCGTATCTTACAAGTTCCAGAATAGTTCTTGCTTCGTGGTCGTCTTTAAATTCAATTTCCAGATTGTTGTATACGTTTCTGAAGCCTTTAATGCCGCCGTATTCGCCTGTTGTAATCATTCTGCCTGTTTCAATGATTTCAGGTTCGCCGCGTCCGAGTTCTTCAAAGTCATAGAGTTCATAATTTCTTCTGTCTTTGAGAGCTCCGTCAGCGTGGATTCCTGATTCGTGAGCAAAAGCGTTGTCGCCGACTGCCGGCTGGTTTATCGGAATTGGAACGCCAAACGCGTAAGATGTGTATTTTGCAAGTTTCCAGGTTTTGCTCAGATCAATATTCGGGTCAATCAGGTAATTATTTTTAAAGCCGGCTGATTTCAAAACTGCAAGCAGGCAGGATACCAGATCCGCATTGCCTGCACGTTCGCCCATACCGTTGATTGCTGTATTTATATAGGCATCAACTCCGGCATCTATTGCGCCTTTTGCACCCATTACGGAACATGCTGTTGCCATTCCTAAGTCATTATGATAGTGAACTTCAATCGGCATTTGCGTTCTTTTTGCAATTTCGTTTATTCTTTTGTAGGCTGTTGCCGGGTCTTCATAACCAAGTGTGTCACAGTATCTGAATCTTTGTGCGCCGCATTTTTTTGCTTCCAGTGCATATTTAACAAGAAATTCAATGTCGCTTCGTGAGGCATCTTCAGCATTAACGCCTATTGTCTGCGCACCTTTTGATACGGCGCATTCAACGGCTTCGCAGGTCATATTTATGATATCTTGCGGAGTTTTCTTTCCTAAATATTTGCCGTTTATCATCTGTTCCGATGTAGATTGCGAAAGATTGCAGTGTTTTAGGTTCGGAACATTTGTGAAGGACAGTTCAACATCGCTTGCGATTGCTCTCATCCAGCCTGACAGTTTTGTCGTTGTGATTGCGCCTCTTTCTACGAGTTTTAAATTCCCGTTAAGATAATTTATTTCGTGGGTAGTTGTAGGAAAACCAAATTCTGATTGGGTTATGCCCATGCTGTCGAGCATCAAATTTATGATTGTTTTTTCAAGCTTTGCCAGACCAAGTCTGGAGGTCTGTACCCCGTCACGGTTTGTTACATCAACAAAATAGATTTTGTTTTCTTTCATGGTTTCTCCTGCTTATGTTCTATCCCTAAGTATTGTTAAATAACTTGCTTTTTTGTACAATATTATTTACAATGTCTAGTATGTAGTATTAAATCATATCTGTCAAGATTTATAATATAAATTATGAATATAACTAAAGATTTAGAAAAGAAGATTAATAAAGAATACAAAACGGGTAATGTTAAGTCGGCAATAGAGCTTTGTCAGGTTGGTTTGCAGGATGATCCTACAAATGCAGATTTGCACGTAAGACTCGGTGATTTGTATCTGGCATGGCACCTTGATATTTCCAATTCCTGCCAGTATATTGACGAGGCTATCACGGAATATCAAAGAGCGCTTGAATCTTATATTGATTCTGCCGAAATCTTTTATAAAATAGGCCGTGCGCAGTATTATAAAGGTGATTTGGACAAGGCTGTGAATTACCTTGATATGGCGCTTTCTAAAAATCCAAAGCTTGCCAAAGGTTATTATCTTCTCGCTGAAACTTATACTAAAAAATCACGATTTCTGGAAGCTTCAATCAATGCTAAAAAAGCTGTTAAGTACGCACCGTTTACGAGTTCTTCAGCGCACTATCTTTTGTACAATCTTTACAGAATTTCTTCTTTTCAATCGTTTAAGACAACACTCAAAGCCTGGGGCGAATATGCACTGTCATTGTTGACACTGCCGTTTGACAAAGAAGCACGCGGCAATGTAGCAAGTGCCTGCTCAAATTTCGTCAGATTTTTCCCGGTTATGTTTAAAGGTTTGTATCTCTTGCAGTTCAAGAGTGTAAACGATGCTATTGAAACTTATATTCAGGCTATTGAAAAAAATCCGGGCTTTGTTCCGCTTTACGGTGTGCTCGGTGACATGTACCGTTCGGTCGGGATGTATGACGATGCAATTACCGAGTATAAAATGGCGATTTGGCTGGATTGTTTGAATATTCAGGCTTACCAAAACCTTTGCAAGGTTTATGAGGAGCAGGGGGATTATGATGCGGCTATTGATGTTTATCAAAAGCTTATTCAGATTATGCCGACAGTTTCCGAGTATCATTCTAACCTTGCGAATATCCTTTATATAAAAGGTGATATTCAGGGCGCCGTATCTCATTTCCAAACTGCGATTACTCTGAATCCGAACAGGCAGCGCACCAGCGTTATTAATCAAATTTTAGGGTTTGTTTATCAGGAAACTAAAAATGACCTTGATGCTGCTATAAGTTCTTACCAGAGTGCGTATTTGCTTACTCCTGAAGATATTGATATTTATGTTAACCTCGGAAGTGCTTTTTATGACAAAGAAGATTTTCCTAACGCGCTTGCGGTTTACAGAAACGCGCTGGATTTAGATCCGACAAACGCAAAAATTCACTGCAATCTCGGGTTCCTCTACTGGGGCAAAGGCGATATTGATGAAGCTATCAAGGAATATGAACTCGCTATTGAATTTCAGCAGGATTACGACATTGCATACAACAATCTCGGGGTAATTTATCTTGATGATTTGGGACGTGTTCAAAAAGCTATTGAACTTTTCAAAAAATCAATTGAGTGCAATCCGAATTACGCTCTGGCTCATTTTAATCTGGCAAGAGCCATAACAATCACAGGTGATAAAATTGAAGCAGCAAAGCTTTATCAGATTGCACAGGATATAAATAAAGTTACTAACGAAATTGATCCGCAGGATATTGTGGATAAGATTAATGCTCTTTTCAGTTAGTAGTTTTTAGTCAAATTTACCTGTAAATTTTATTGTTTATCAGAACTTCTGAAACATACATAATTTCACACGCTCCGTCGCCTTCATCATAGCGTGATAAGCTCGTTTCTGCGATTAATTTACCGTTAAATTCAACATCAACAAGCATTCCTGTCATCTGAATTTCGTCATATATTTGTGCATTCATCAGCGCATTCAAAATATTTTTGTCAGCCGGTATTACGTGAGTATTGGAATATTCAAGTTTGTAAACATCTTCGGGATTGCCGCGTTTTGAATCTATATACAAAAATCTCCCGCCATCTGTAAAATCTTTTTCCATTGCTATTGAGTAATTCTTAGCAATAAATTCTTTGTCAGCGTTTCGCCCCCACGCGATGCCTATATCCACAGGCGAAATTCTGTCAAAAATACCGTTGAATTTTCTTATACCAAAGTTTGTGTTGCGTCCGATAAAGAGACCGGAAATTTCATAAGCTGCACGCGGTATTAAAACAGCCTCCCGTTCGCCGTCATATACGGAAAACGGCGCGGCTCCCCGCACTGTTAGAGCATCTTGATACGGCGCTTCATAACTTATTGGTAATTCTGTTTCAAATGCTGCAACCGGCGGTTTTATGCTGTTGTAAAACTGCATATCATCCCAGCCTATGAATAACGAGCCGGCTGCTATCATTAAAAATAATGTCAGGTATGTTGTCCACTGCATTATCTGTAAATCCTTTCTTCAATCTGAACCTGTTTTACAAGCATAATCTCACACGCTCCGCCTCCGTTGTTGCGTCCTCTTGAGCCGGCATTATTATCTGTCCTTGAAATACTTGTTATAGCTTTGCCTCCTTTTGAAAAATAAAGGTCGACCAGATAGCCGTCAAGTTTTACTTTGTCGTATTTTTTCAGTGTAAGCAGTGCGCTCATTATATTATCGTTTGCCGGCACCAGATGTGTGTGCGCAACGTGGGATTTTATGTAATCAAACCCCAGGCAGTCATTGCCGCGGCATTCGTATCTGTAGCGCAGCCAGCGCGCTGTGCTTGTTTTTTCCGATTTGAATTTAAGATGTTTTTTTACATAGTCTTTGTCTGCAATTTTGCCCCAGACTATCCCTATATCCATCAACGAAACATTATCAAAATCGTTCCGCATCAGTCCGCGAAGCCAAAAGTCAGTATTTATTGCAACTATCATGCCGGAAAGACTGTATTCGGCTATTTTGTCGTAGGCATATTCCGTGTAATCGTTTTCACCGCGTTCAAGTTTCAAACCGTCATTTTGTAACATAGTTTGTACCGGCTCTTCATTAGTGTTAATTTCTTTGTAAGTAGCCTCTGTCATTTGCGGAAATGCGTGTTTGAGCTTGAAGCTTAAATCTCCTAAAAATGAATACCCTAAAATACAAACCATTATAATAAAACATATATTGCAAAATCCGGAGAGCGAAAATATTTTGTCCTGCCAGGTCGTTTGGGGAGCCGGATTTTCCTGCTCTTCATAAGCATTATATACCTTATTCGCATCAAAACTGTCTTTTTGCAGCATAATTTATTCCTAAATTAATTGGTTATCTTTGCTTGTAACATTTATCGGAAGCGAAAATCCGAAAGTTGAACCTTTACCGACTTCTGATTGGACGAACACTTTACCGTCGTGATGTTTTTCTATTGTTGTTTTGACCAGATGCAGCCCGATGCCTGTGCCTTTTATTGTGTGGGTTGCGTTTTCTACCCTGTAAAATCTGTCAAAGATTTTTTTCAAATGTTCGGGTGCAATTCCGCAGCCCTGATCAGTTACGGTTACTGTTACATTATCATTGTCTGACGTAAGTTTGACATCAATATTTGTATTGTCAGGCGAATACTTTATCGCATTTGACAAAAGGTTTGTAAAAGCTCGTTCTATGCTGTCATAATTAAACATAATTACCGGTATATCAGCGTCTTTTGTCACATTGATTTTTAAATTATGTTCGTTTGCAAGAACCTGAACCTGATTAATTGCATTTTCCACAACTGCGGCAAGGTCGTTTGGCGATTTTTGCATTTCTATGTTTGATTCAAGTCTTGAAAAATCAAGGATATCGTTCACCATGTTGTTTAGACGTATGATTTCCTGATTTATTGTGCCAATGAATTCTTTTTGTGTTTCATAATCAAATTCATTGCCGTAATTGTAGAGTGTATCAATGTAACTTCTTAAAACCGTGACCGGAGTTCTCAATTCGTGCGAGACATTTGATATAAAATGAGCTCTCATTTCATCCATCTCGGCTTCTTTTGTTATATCAATCAGAACGATAATATAGCCGACGTAATCTTTGTTGCGCGTAAACATCGGGGAAATTACCGATTTTATAACTCTGTTATCTACTTCAATGTTAAATTCAATCGGCTTTTTCTCCATTATATCAATCGGAGTGTCTTTAAATTCTTCGATTTTATCCTTAAAACAGTAGCTGCCTGCAGTATCAATATACTGTTGAATTTTTGTATTAAGAATTTGATTTTCTTCAACTTCAAGCAGCTTTTGCGCGTGATTATTAACGAGAACGACGTTGTCATTGTTGTCGCATACAACAACCCCGTTTGCGATACTTAAAAGTACCGCCTCTAGTTTGTTGCGCTCCAGAGTAAGCTGTTCAACATTTTGTTCCTCATAAATATGAAGCCGAGTTGACATATCGTTAAAAGCATTAAAGAGTTCTTTGACTTCACTGCTTACGTCTTTGCCTTCAATTTTGTAGCCGAATTCTTTTGTTGAAATTTTTTTGACGCCTTCCTGCAAAATCCTCAGTTCGCGGGTAATCAGGTATGTGTTTATAAGGATTACAAACGCAAAGACTATCCACGCAACCGTAAACACAAACATCAGAGAATTTCTTGTGGTAGAAGATATTTGCGTGATAATATTTCCGGAAAGCCCGACAGTGACAGAGCCTGCGTATTTGAAAACGCCGGATTTTTCTTCATTCATCGGCGACGTCACCGTTATATTTGAACGCTTTAGTTCGTTATAATTAGGATTTTTGCCGGAATAGATTATACGTCCGTTTGAATCTTTAAATTCTATAAAGACTATATCATCGTGGCTTTTGAGGATAGAATCAGTGTGACTTTTCAGGGTGTTATAAACCTGTTGTTTGGTAAGTCCTTTTGTGATTTCTACGGATTCAATCGCAAGAGTTTTTGATATTACCTGTCCAAAGTTCTGGTAGCCTTCGTTAAGCTTTTTTTGGATATTAAAAATCGCAAAAACTGCAATCGCTACAATGAGGACTGTACTCAGTACAAGACCGAAAATTATTAAACGGTTTTGTGTTGTCAGACTGATTTTCTGATTTTTCATAATTCCAATTATACCACCGGAAATTATCTTGAGCAAATAGTTCTTGCAACGTGGACGCCGGATGCTGAAGCCTGGATGAGTCCTCTTGTAACGCCAGCACCGTCACCGATTGCAAAGAGGTTTTTAACGCCTTCTGTCTCAAGTTCTTCTGTCAATTTTACTCTTGCAGAGTAGAATTTAACTTCAATACCGTAAAGAAGAGTATATCTTGAAGCTGTTCCAGGTGCAAGTTTGTCGAGTGCGTAGAGCATTTCGATAATACTTGTGAGTTGTCTGTACGGAATTACAAGACTTAAATCTCCCGGAGTTGCACAGGTCAGGGTTGGTGTAATTATGCTGGATTTAATTCTCTCCGGTGTTGAACGTCTTCCGTCAAGAAGGTCACCGAATCTTTGAACCAGAATGCCGCCGCCAAGCATATTTGCAAGGCTTGCAATATGCTGACCGTACTGGATTGGTTCTTTAAACGGTTCTGTGAATTTTTTGCTGACAAGAAGTGCAAAGTTTGTGTTATTTGTTGTTTTTTCTGCGTAGCTGTGCCCGTTTACTGTAGAAATCCCGTTGTAATTTTCCTGAACAACTTCGCCGTTCGGGTTCATGCAGAAGGTTCTGACTTCATCCCCGAAGGTCGGTGAGTGGTAGATTAATTTGGATTCATAAAGTTTGTCGGTTAGCGGTTCAAACACCGGCGCCGGAAGTTCTACGCGGACACCGATATCAACTGCGTTGTTGACCATACCGATTTTGTTTTTGGCAAATTCTTTTGTGAGCCAGTCTGCACCTTCTCTGCCCGGTGCAATTATTGTGTATTCTGCTGAAATTGTTTCACCGTTATCAAGCACAATACCTTTTACCTGTTCGCATTCCACAATTAAAGATTGGGCTGAAACATTGTTTAAAATTGTTATTCTCTCATCCAGATAATCCTGCATGTTCTTTAAAACGTCAAGGCTTCTTTCTGTACCGAGGTGTCTTACAGGTGAATGTACAAGTTTGAGTTCAGCGAGGACAGCCTGTCTTTCAATTTCTCGGAAAGTTTTCATGTCAGTTCCGAAAACTTCATCAGTTGCACCGAATTTCAGGTATAATTTGTCGGAATAGTCAATGAGTTCTTCCACCTTTTCTCTGGACATGTAATCTACAAGGTGTCCGCCGACATCCGGAGTAAGTGTGAGTTTTCCGTCAGAAAATGCGCCGGCGCCCCCCCAGCCGCATAGCAGACCGCATTTTTTGCAGGAAGGACATTTGGCATAACCTTCTCTCAAAAGGCATTTTCTGTTTTCAATTTTCTGCCCTTTTTCAACAAGTGCGACTTTCCAATCTGGTCTCAGTTTTGTTATCTCCAGTGCCGCAAAAATACCAGCAGGTCCTGCTCCGATTATCACTACATTATACATTATTTCATATCTCCAATCTTGAATTTTGCCAACCTGTAAAATATAACTTAAACAAACTTTATTTTAAAGGGTTTGTAAAGCGTTTGTAAATCATTTTTTCTTAGGTACGCTGAAAACGATGTTATCAAGAGTTAGTTTGAATGTGCTTTTGCCGTATTTGCCGTTGCTTTTTAGAAAAATGTTCAAAATACTCTCATCGCCGGTATTTTGTTTTGTTACGTGGTCGTAGCCTTCGCGAACTCGAAGCCCGCGGTTATTGATTATTTTGTAAATATATTCTCCGTAAATTCGTTTTGCTGCCATAACTTCATAGCTGTCGGAAATATTGGCTTCATTCGCAAGCCCCTTTGCTTTTCCGAGTCGTTTGCCTCGTTCTGCAACTTCTTCAGCCATTTTACCGGTTACTATAAAATGTTTGTTGTGCAGGCTTAGAAATCTGAAAAAGTCGGATGCTGTCTTTTTTACTGCTCGACCGTATTCTTTGACTGTGCATTTATAGCCTTTTTGTGCCCTGTGGTAATTATAATCTTTGTCGTAATGCGCAAAAATCTTTGCTATCCTTTGCTTTTCCGTATCCTGCTCTATAGGCCCTGCCAGGGTTTCAATAAGTTTCCTGCATCCTTTTTGAATATTTATGCTATCTACGGCTTCTTTTCCGTCAATGTGTACTTTTACCGGTATTACTCCGCAAAAATTGGTGTTGTTATATGTAGAAAGACCTGTTTGCATGCAAAAAACTCCTTTTGAGGTTCTTTAAAACTCCTAAATAAAATTTTTTGCCAGTGTATTTTGTGGAAATTTATATAGTATCTGTGATTTTTACTATATATAAGTTCCTGTTTTTATTTTAACTGAGGATTATACATGCTAAGACTCAAATATTGACGGATTGAATTTATTAGATCATTTATTTCTTCTGAAGGCATGATGGTTTTGGAGATTTCTGCGTATTTAATTGCGTCTTTATACTTTTTATTGCTCATTGACACAACTGCAAGATTGTAATAAGCAAGAGCTTTTTCATTTTCAGTTGCAGCAAGCGCCAGTGCTTTATTAAATGATTTCTTTGCTTCTTCAATCTTGCCTAATTCTGCAAATGCTATACCAAGGTCAATATAACCGCCTGATATGTTGGGCGCTTTTTTGACGTAATTTTGGGCGTCTATTAGTTTACGCATATTAACAGTGCGCTCATTACCAAGAAGTACCGGCGGGTAGAATAATCCTTTATTGTTAACTTGTGAAAGCGGTACATTTGTTATATCCGGTAAAAGCTTATACAGTAGTTTTAATGTATTTATGTCATTAGAGGTAAAGAATATAAAATTTCCGGAACTTGAGGATTGTATCTGCGGTTGGTTTGTGGACATATACATCAGGTCAGACGGATTGTCGCTGTGTCCCATAATTCCAAGAGCGTGCCCGATTTCATGTAGCACGGTGTTGTGGAGCTCTTTTGTTGATAAAAATCTGCCATAGGGGTCTCTTTCATAGACCGTTATAATCATTTGTTTGAGGCGGCTGCCTTTTACTATCGGATTTGTGTAAGCGACAACATATTTACACCCTCCTTCTTTACAGTTTGAGTTGTCAAAATCACTGAATTTAACAACAATATCTGCATTTTTAGGGGTTTGTACATAGGTGAAATTTATAAATCCACTGGCATTCTTCCAGTTTGAAAAACATCTTTTTATTTCGCTTATGTAGTAATTCGGCAAATTTTTATCGGAGGTATTTTCTATGTATACTTTCAGCGGAAAAGTGTTTATGTCCCAGCGTAAAATTTTGTTGTCGTATGAGACGTGCTCAATGTAATTTTCTCCATACGCACGGTATATATTATACTTCCAATCATAAACTTTTGTGCCGGCCAGCAGTTTTGCACTGTCATTCTGAATACTTTCGCTGAATTTATAAATCGCTTTTTGAATTTTTATATTGCTTTTGAACTTTGTAAGAGTTTTTACGTAGTAAAATCTGATATCTTTATCGTAGCGTTTAATTGTAATCGCAAGATTTAAGTTCTTGTATGCACTGAGATAATCACCTTTTAATAATGCTGCTTTCCCTTTGTTCAACAAAAATTCCGGCGCATAATAAAATATTATTATGAGTAATAAAAGTATTAAAGTTAAAATATATAAACGTTTATTCTTCATCTTCTTTTTGTTTTAGAGCGGTTTTGTCCAGTTCTAAAATTTTCGCCAGAGCTCTCGTATCACCCTTGAGTTTGAAATATTCAGCAAATTTAGGTGTTGTTTTAAGGTTGTAGCTTCTGCCGTTTTTATCTTTTGTTTTTGATATCAAACCTTTTTCAACAAGTTCCTGAACATGTTCATAGGCATTTGAGCCTCTTAATTCCTTGAGGTCTGTCTGGCGTATAGGTTCTTTTAATGCAATTACAGATAAAGTTCTCAGTACTGCAGGTTTTAATTCAACAGGACATAATTTTTCAACAATGTCCATGTGTTCTTCTTTTACCTGCAGAATATATCCGTTTTCGTCGTCAATTTCAAGCGCCCCGTCTCTGGAGGAATAGTCCATAATAAGTTCAAGAAGTGCTTCTTCAACTACTTCGTCATTGTCTTCTTCAAGGATTTCCGCTATATCGTGCACACTTAGTGCCTGGGCTGTTGTAAACAAAACAGCTTCAATTCGCGATTTCAACTGTTCCATTTTCTATCTCCCCGGTTTTATTGTCTTTTATTACATACACATCAGAGTAAAATTCATCCTGCGTCAGGTTATAATCTGATTCTGCCGCCAGAAACAGCATTGCAATGTAGGCGCTTATTCTGTCCATCCCAAGCAGTGTCAAGGAATTCAAATCAACTTTATCTTCTTTCAGAAAAATTTGTTCAAGATTTGCTTTGAGCGTCATTACGGCTTCTTCAATATATTCTTCGTGAGCCATATTTACAATGTCATCAGGTGTGAATCTTGAATAAGATTGTACTCTGCGTTTTGCACGTTCCTGAGCATTTTTCAATGCTTGTTTTTGGTCAATCTTTTCGTAAAATTTCAATTGACGGATCAAGTCATTCAGTGTAACTGTTCTGTTCCGGTTCAGACGGACGCTGGTGCGTCTTTGCAAAACTTCGTCAATTGATATTACATTATTTGTCGGAATATAATCATCTTCTGCGTATTCTGCCACAAATCCGTCGTCATCATATTGAACTTCGTCATATCGGTCTTCAAATTGTTCGGCGGTGATACCTTCCAGTACATTTGATTGCAGCTTGATTAAAATAGATGCAAACAACAATGTTCTCCCTGTTAAGCGAAGGTTCTGAGATTTCATCTCGCAGATTTTAGCCAGATATTTATCAGTGACATCAATAATATCAATGTTCCACGGATCTATCTTGCCGGCTTTTGCCATCTCAACAAGCACGCCTATCCCGTCGTTTTCATTTTCAAGATATTCATAATTTAAAACTGCATTTTCTGCCATTTATATTAATCTCTCAGTTTAATTCCGGTTACTCTTGTAATACCTTTTTCTTTCTGGGTTACACCTATTGTCCTATTAGCTGATTCTATCATAGGTTTTCTGTGACTTACAACTATAAATTGCGTATCTTTTGACTGTTTCTGCACCATTTGGGCGATACGTTCAACATTCATTGTATCAAGACTTGCGTCGACTTCATCAAAGGCATAGAACGGTGCCGGCATGTATCTTTGTATAGCAAAAACAAATGCCAGTGCGGTTAATGACTTTTCGCCTCCGGACATACTCTCTAACCTTTGAAGTTTTTTGTCACGCGGCTGTGCTGCAATTGTTAATCCTCCGTTTAGAGGATCTTCCGGGTTTTCCAGAATTAATTCACCTTCGCCTTCGGACAGTTGGTGGAATACTTCTTTGAAGTTTGCATTTATGTTGTTGTAGGTTTTCATGAAGGTCTCTTTTTTTAGCTGCTCATATCCGTTCATGCGCTCAAGGATTTCTTTGCGTTCTTTAGTGAGGGTGTCTATTTGCTGTTTTAGCTCGGTCTGTCGTGCTAATACTTCATCATAAGATGTTAGTGCACGCATATTAACATCGCCAAGTTCATCCATTTTCTTTTCTAGTTTCTGAATTTTTGAGGTAATCTCTTCAATAGAAATTTCTGTCGGCTCAAGTTTTTCGATTTCTATGCCGGAATTTGTAAGAACTGTACGCGCCTCGTCAAGCTGTGGTTCAAGTTCACGGCGGCGGGCTTTGAACGATTCTATCTGTTCGGCAATTCTTTCAATGTCGGAAATCCTTATGTGTTTTTGCTTTTCAAGCTCTATCAGGTCATTATGAATTTCGTCACGCTGCTTTAAAAGTTCGCCGAGTTTTTCTTCTATTTCCTCAATTTGAACTTTCAACTCTTCTAGTTTTTTATTCAAAACCTCTGTTTCTTCTTTGTAAGTTATCTTGTCATTTTCGAGTTTTTTATTGTTGTGTTCAATGTTAACAATTTCTTCGCTTTTGGTCTGTATAAGGTCATTATGGAACGAAATCTGACGGTTTAGTTCATTTTTGTCATTGTTTGCATTCATCAAATTGACCTGCAGACGTTTGATTTCAGCCTCAATTCCTTCTGTTTTGGCTTTTAAGTCTTTTAAATCCTGTTCATTGATTAATTTTTCTACTTCTTCAATTTGTTCCTGAACAAGTGTCATCTCGTCAATAAGTGATACGTGTTTATCTTCAAGTTTGTCAAGTTTTTTGTTTAATTCATCAATTTTAGGCTCGGTATTTTTTATGAACTCAGCACGTTCTTTGAGGATATTTTCGCTGTTTTCGTAATTTTTATTCATATTGTCGAGTTCAACTTTTGACTTGTTAAACTCTGTCATTGCGTCTGAATATCCCGAGCGAACTTTGTCAAGCTTATTTTCAAGCTCGTTTTGTTTCTTGTTCAGGTCTTTTAATTTGATTTCTAAGTCTTTTAATTTCTCTTTGTATGTGTTGAGTTCGTTGTCATCATTCTGGCTGAAGCTTAGACCTGAGCGTCTCATTGAACCGCCTGTCATTGAACCTGATTTTTCAAACAGTTCACCGGAAAGTGTAACCATTCTGTATTTGCCGATGAGTTTTTTTGCACATTCCATGTCTTCAACAACAAGGGTGTCGCCTACCGCGTAATAAAAGGCATTCAAGTATGTGTCATCAAAATCAACAAGATTTATTGCAAAATCAATAACGCCTTTGTCTTTTGGCAGTGCTAGTCTTGTCGGGGCTTTTTGTACTTTATTCAATGGGATAAATGTTGCGCGCCCCGCACCTGATGATTTTAAAAGTTCAATTGCAACGGATGCAACATGTTCATCATCAACAACTACATGTGACATTCTTCCGCCAAAAGCCACTTCCATTGCTGTTGAATACTCTTTATCAACAGTTCCGAGCTGAACAAGCGGTGCATGAACTCCTTTCAGTTTTGCGCCCATAACTGTATCTATTGCCCTGCCGAAAGACTCTTCTGCAGCCTGCTTCTTAACTTCCATTGATGCTATTTTTCTGTAAACGATTTGTGCATCATAGTTCAAGTCATTTATTTCGTTTTTTGTTTTATCCAGTTCGTGCATTGTGTTTTGCTGGATAATTTTGAAATCTTGAAGCTCTTTTTGAAGCTGCTCAACCATCTTTTGTTTCAGATCCTGGTCGTTTGTGAAATTAGCCTTGAGGTTTTCAAGCTCAACAAGTTTTGCTTTTGCCTGCTCAAGCTCTTTTTCTAATGATTTAAGCTCGCTTTCAAGCGGGTATTTTTCTTTTAAAAGCAGGTTTTCTTTATCTTGTAATTCTTCAAGTTGTTTTCTTAGATTATTACGTTTTTCGATATGCTGGTCAGCAGTTGCGTTCATACCAGTCATATCTTCAAGAATTTTTTTCAGCTCGTTGTTTTTTTCTTTGATTGAACTTTCGATAACCTTGATTTCATCATCTTTCATTGTAATTTTGAGTTTGAAATCGGCAATTTTTTTGTTGAAGTTTTCAATCCCGTTTTTGGCGTTTTCAATAGAGCGCAAGCCGTCGTGTATTTGCTTGTCGGCATAATCGGAGGCGTTTTTTTTGCGTTCAATTTCGCCTTTTATAGTTTCTTCTTTTTTCTTGAGTTCAATCTGTTGAGCTTCGCCTTTTTCTTTGACAAGTTCGGAAATCTCGTTGTATTTCCCTGTTATCAGCTTTAACCGCTCTTCTAAATCTTTGTTTTTGACCTCTTCTTCTTTTTTCTTTTTTGTAAATTCAAGAATATTTTCGTGAGCTTTTTCAAGTGATTTTTTTATATCAAAAAATCTGACAGTATTAATTTGTCCTTCAAGTGAGTTTTTTTCTTCTCTTAGTTTTTGATATTTGAGCGCAACTTCGCGTTCTTCTTTTAACTGTTCAAGCCGAGTTTCTACTTCATTTAAAATTACAGTGGAGCGTTCAACACGCTGTTCTACTGTGTTCAATTCGTTTGTTGCCTGCTCAATCCGGCGGTCAAAGTCGGCAATTCCTGCAATTTCATCAATATATTTTCTTCTATTTTTAGGCGAACAATTTGTAATCCCCTGGACATCACCTTGCATCATTACATTAAAGCTGTTTGCTGTAACGTTGTATTTTTCCAGAAAAGCGTGGATGTTAGAAAGTGTTGTGACAGAATCGTTCAGATAGTAGGTGCTTGCGTAGCCCTGCGACGATTTACGGATTTTGCGGGCTACAGAAAACTCGCTGTTAGAGTTGGGGTCGCCGAATGTTACTTTTACGAAAGCATCATTTCTTTTGGTGTAGGTAGATATAAAGTGCGAAAGATTTTCCGCGCGGAGTTCACTTGCATTAGCAAGTCCAAGCGCGAAAAGTATACTGTCAATAATATTGCTTTTGCCTGACCCGTTCGGCCCTGATATGGTGGTAAATCCTTGCAATAAAGGTATTTCAGATTTATTGGCAAAAGATTTAAAGTTATCTATTTCTAGTTGTTTTATGTACATATTCCTACCCGATAACAGTCTCAATTCTATTGAACAACAATATTTGGGGCATGTCAAAATGTTACATAGCGCTTAATAAATCCTCCGTCAGCAAATCCGCTCCCCCACACAATGCTGGAGAGCGGAACTAATGTAAAAGACTTAACGTCTTAACGTCTTCAAAGCGACTTAATCCGCTCTACCTCTTTCCCTCGCCCCTATGGGGTGGAGTTCATGTAGGTCAGGCACTGCCTGACAGTAAGACCTCACCCCTGCCCCTCTCCTACTAAGATTGAAAAGCTCTTACAGGCGTACTAAAAGCCGCCTGTTAAAAGACTTTCAAAATTTCTTGAACATCTTCAAAAGGCGGTATTTTAGTTTGTGGAAATAGTAATGATGCAAACATCATGTTTGCTATAGTGACTTGATTTCTTTTTTAACTTTCGGTTTGTCGTTGTCGTCGTCGGAGCCGAGCATGAATCGGAAGCCGCCGGTCAGCGCAATACCGTTTCTGCCGCCGTTTCTTATCATCGCCTGCAAGAACGCGGTGAACTTATCCGCCCAGTTTCGCTGTACACCAACCCCGTATTCAACGTATGGTTTAACGCTCATTTCAGGAAGTTTCACGTTGTTGGCTGTGACTTTTGATTCGTTCATTAAGTTCCAAACCATACCAACGCTTGCGTATGGCTGCCAGCCGCCTTTGAGGTTTGCGATAAACCTTACACTCGGGTTTAATTGTATTGTATGCAGAGGGTCAGATTCAATGTTAACCCCGGCGGCGTTCTTATAATCAAATGTGTTCACGAAAGTATAAGACAAGAACATAATCGGCTGGATAATGAACTTACCGTCTTTGAATTCAAAGTTGTAACCTGTTTTACTTCCGACGCCTGCCAAAAGTGATGTATAATCTTCTTTGCCGTACATAGTATGAGATTCACCGACAGAGGCACCGGCACTTGCGGTAATTGCAGTCCAGAAGTTACCTTTGTAGAAGGTTTCCGTAAAGCCTAACAACCCGCCGTTCATTGATGTGTCAACGCCGGAGTAATTCAAACTAGACCCCATATAACCTGCATAACCAGTGAAGACTCTGCTCCAGCCATTTTTCATTTCTTTGAAATCACCGTCGAAGCCAACAAGCGAACCGTAAGTAATGGCATCAACTTTAGGCCCGTTTTTAATGTTCATTGTTTCAAAAGTGGTGTAAGGTCTGAACCAGACGGCTTTATTTTGAAGCTGGTCGGCGTATGACGACATATTTTCGTTGAAATCAGTACTTAATGCATATTTGTTGGCATTAATTTTAGCGTAACGCTCCATAGCCGGTAATTGAGTGAACGCGTCAGCGTGTTCAAAGACGTATTTGAATGCTTCATTGACAGCGGCTTGACCTGCTGCGAGGTTTCCGACCGGTGTTGCAAGGACTGCAGGGTTGAATGCGTCAGACGGGTTGCCGGTAGAGCCGCCTCCGCCGCCAGGAGTAACAGGTTTGTCCGGTTCATCCGGGTCAGGCAGCACAGGAATTTTGTCACCTCTGGTGAAAACAAAGTAGCCGCCCTCGCCTTTGCCGTCGTACTCGTTTTCGTTGTCGTAGGTTACATTATATTTGTAGATTGGTGTATAGGCGGTTTGGTAGCTGTCAGGAAGTTCACCAGTGCCGTTCACGACATTGTTTTTCAAGCCGGGTTCAGCAAAGTATACAGCGGTGACATCTTCATCCATACTAGCATCCGACAACAAATTCATTCCTACAACATTCAAATTTCCCTGATGCTCGCCATAGCTGCCGGCAGTAAACCTATCCATTTCTTTCGCTGCAAGGTCTACATCTGCGACGAAGTTTGTATTGCCTGTCAGAGCAAAGCTATTGACGTCATAGACATGAACAGTGTTGTTTATGGTGTTTAAAGTTGTATTGCCCGCGGTGAGTATGCTGTTTCTGATATCGTTGAGCATAAAGAAAGTAGTTGAGTCTTTGTCGTCGCCAGCGATATCTACTTTGTAGCCGTCAGTACCGTCGATGTTATCTTCCATAACAACGCTTCCGCCGTTTTTCATATTGAAAGATAACGTTAAATCGTCACCGCTCATATAAATAGCGTTGTCATCTTTTACTCCTTGACTCAAAGTATAGTTGCCTGAAAATACATTTTGTCTGTTGTCAGCGTTAATGGTGATATCGGCTTGTGCGAAGATTGCACCGCCGAGAGCAGTGCTTTTTTCAGAGGTTACGTGGTTATTGATAAAACTTCCGCTGATATTTTCCATAACAGTTTGGGTTAAGATAGCACCGCCATAGGCAATATCTTCTTTTGATTCGGCGTAGTTGCCGATGAAATCGCCGTAAATATTTTTAATAGTGCCTGTATTGACGATAGCTCCGCCATAAGTATATCCGGTATTGGCAGTGGCATAGTTGTTGATAAAGTCACCGTTAATAGTATCTATTTCACCGCCATACATAGTAATAGCACCGCCATATCCAATACCGTTAGCATCAACGTGGTTACCTATAAAATTCCCGTTAATAGAACCAATACCAGCTCCGGATTCATTTACAATAGCGGAGCCTATAGAACCAGTGCTGCCGGTGTAACCCAGTGCTTTGTTTTCAATAAAATTGCCGTTGATTTCTGATATTTCAGCACCTGACGCGTTATATATAGCCCCGCCGTAGGCTTGACGTTTATCTGATTGTACGTAGTTGCCGGTAAAATCTCCTGTAATAATGCCGATTTTACCTGTATTGTAAATAGCTCCGCCAAAAGATTCCCGGCTTAGGGTATGCGTATAATTGCCGTTGAAATCAGCCTGAATATCTGTGATTGTGCCTGTATTATAAATAGCTCCGCCGTATGCGTGGACGTCATCAGTATTCCCATCGGCTTTGGCATAATTCCCTTGAAAAATACCTGTAAGTGTGCCAAGGGTCCCGCTGTCGTTGTAAATCGCCCCGCCATTTGCGCCAGCTGCTTCCGAAATTGCGTAGTTACCGGTATAATTGCCGTCTATAAGGGTAATTGTATGTGTATTATAAATTGCTCCTCCGTTTGCATCTTTACTGACCGCATCTGCATGGTTGTTTGTAAAGTTACCGGTTAAGGAGGCAAGATCCCAGGTGTTATAAATCGCCCCGCCTGAACTTGTACTGTTACCTTTTGTGTAGTTGTTTGTAAAATTGCCTGTTATAATTGAATCTTTTGCAATTTCGGATGTAGGTCCGAGTCCGCTTCTGTATATAGCACCGCCTCTTGCAGCGCTCTCTCCTATTACATAGTTACCTGTAAAGTCACCGTTAATAGTTCCGATAGTTGCATAATTTGATATGGCACCGCCATAAGCATAGTAACCGGTTACATGATTACCTATAAAATCGGCATTTACAGTGTTTATTTTACGTGCCCCGGTAGGATAGCTTGAAACACCGTTGGGATAACCGTTTGAAATGGCACCTCCATAAGCAAAGTTATTTGTTCCATTTGATTTTAGACTATTATTTACAAAATTACCGGTTATAATATCTATCTCGCCTAAATTATGTATAGCTCCGCCAAAGGCATCCCAGTTAGCAGTTAAGTTATTATTTACAAAATCTCCATTAATTGATTTTATTGTACTGGTATCTTCATTAGCTATAGCACCACCACCGGCGTCATACATTTCAGAAATCACGTAATTATTATAAAAAGACCCGTTAATGTCACCCATTTTAGCCTGATTGTAGATAGCTCCACCGCGGGCATCGGAATTTAAAGCATTGATACCATTATTAATAAAGTCGCCATCTATATTTCCAAGAGTATTCCTGTTATAAATAGCGCCGCCACGCATAGTTTGTAAAAAGTTTCTAAGTTGCACATCAGCATGTGTCAAGTTGTTTCCTATGAAATCACCTTTTAAGTTGCCGATTCTTCCATTGTTGTATATAGCACCGCCAGCGGTTCCTCCGCGTGTGGTAAACGCTCTGTTGTCAATAAAGTCTCCTGTAATGTCTCCTATAGTGCCGGTATTATGTATAGCACCACCATAAGCATGTTTATCGTATTCACAGTCACTATATGCAATATTACTGATGAAATTACCTGTAATATTTCCTATGGTTCCACCATTATTAGAAATGGCACCGCCCCTTGAGTAGTCTACATCAGTAGATAAAGCTTTATTGCCTATAAAGTTTCCGGTAATATTTCCGATAGTTCCACTATTGTAAATAGCCCCACCGTCAGAATATTTAACCTCAATTCTATTAGCATATCCGCTGCAATCATTATAAACACTGTTATTAATATAATTCCCAACAATATTTCCTATTTGACCTTTATTATAAATCGCCCCGCCATACACATAAATATTACCTCGATAGCCCCCACCGGTAGTTGTATTACCTATAAAATCTCCAATAATTGCATCTTGTAAGTTGCTTTCCTGGTAGTTTATATTACCTGTGTTATAAACGCCTGCCCCTCCGCCTTTTTCTCCGCCTCCAACTCGGTACCTGTCAGCTTCATTCTTTATAAAATTTCCTGTAATAGCATCGCGATTTGTGCTGTTTGAAATTGCACTATCAGTTTTGTTTGTATAGGTGTCGCCTGCCGTTGAGTCGTATTTGTATGTAATTTCCTGACCAATTGAAGAAGAAGGGTTTTCTACAAGTTCGGTGCCTGTATCTTGATTTTCCTGCCAGCCGTAAGTTAAAGATGTATCACCAGTCTTACTGCCGTATTCTGTTTGTTTCAAGTCCACACGGTAATACACAGGCGTAAATTCGCCTGTTGAGGAGTTGTATTCAAACTTTGTAATAGTGTTTTCGCCAGCCGTGTCGACTTTTGTGAGGGTATAAGCGCTATCATCGCCCAATGTCGGAGTAGAAAGGTCAGCAGCCGCCCCAGTCATGACGCCATCCCCTCTACCTTTGGGAGAGGGGGCAGGGGTGAGGGTTTTATATGCGTCGAGTTCGGTAGCTTGCGCTGCCACCCCCCACCTAGCCTGTCTTGAATTTGCTTCACGCTCACGGAGACTCACCTGTAAGCCCTGCAGGCTTAGCAGTCTCGTTCCGTTCGCTACCCGGACTATCGTCCGTCCGCAAATCCGCTCTCCAAATCGGGAGAGGGTGAAATCGTCCTATCGTCTTCAAAGCGACTTAATCCGCTCTACCTCTTTCCCTCGCCCCTATGGGGAGAGGGAGAAGCCGCGCGAAACGCTAGTGAGCTACGGATTCGGGTGAGGGGGTGTCAATAATTAACAGGAGAGGGGGTCTGTCACCCTGAATTTATTTCAGGGTCTTAGCTTGTGAAGAGCTGGCAAGATTTTCCGCACGGCAAGATCCTGAACAGCTCGAAAATCACGTTTTTTGAAAAACGGATTTTCTACGCTTTCAGGATGACAGTAAACGTAACGTTTGCACCCCACCCTAGCCCTCCCCGACCTGGGGAGGGTACAAAGTTTATGTAGGTCAGGCATTGCCTGACCTACTTATTGTC
>CALUQN010000020.1 GCA_944322945.1 Candidatus Gastranaerophilales bacterium
GTCTCCTATATTATTCTTTTCGGCTATTTCTTCGCTTTTCTTTAATCTTTTTCTGGCCTTTGTTAAGTTTTTTGTAGAATTATACTGTTTAAATCACTTAAAACTCCAAACACGCTTGCATATTTTCTTTTATGTACTACAATTATATTTGCCGAAAGTTTTAGCGCTTTGGTATGCCTAAAATTTTTTAGTTACACTTAACCAACAAAAGGAGAAGAAAATGCCAAAAATGAAAACACACAAATCGGCTGCAAAACGTTATAAAATAACTGCAACCGGTAAAATTCAAAAAAGACAAGCTGGTATAGGCCACTTGCTCCAACACAAATCATCCGCAAGAAAACGCAGAATTTTCAAGATGGTTGATGTATCTGAGACACATGTAAAACTGGTATCTAAAGAGTTACCATACAAGAAGTATTCAAGATAGGAGCAGACAATGAGAGTAAAACGTGGTAATGTAAGTCGCAAAAGACATAAAAAAATATTAAAACTTGCTAAAGGCTTTATCGGTGCAAGAAGCAGAATCTTTAAAGTCGCTAATATAGCTGTTATGAAAGCTCTTAAATATGCTTACAGAGACAGACGCACTACAAAACGTAATATGAGACGCCTCTGGATTGTAAGAATTAACGCTGCTGTCAGAGAACGCGGCATGAGCTATTCAAGATTTGTTAACGCTTGCAAAAAAGCTAATGTTATCGTTAACAGAAAAATGCTCGCTGATATGGCAGTTAAAGATCCGGAAGCTTTCACCGTTTTATTTGATTCTATCAAATAAGTAAAGCAAAAATATTTTTAAAAACGGTTCCTTTGAAAAAAAGGAGCCGTTTTTAGTTATTGAGAATTTTTATAATGTAATTGTAATATTCGTTGTTTTTATATTTGGAAATATTTTCAAGCAGCGTTTCTTTTGAAAGAAATCCCATTCTGTAAGCAACTTCCTCAAGGCAGGCGATTTTAATCCCTTGATTTTCTTCTATTGTATGTACATATTGGCTAGCCTGAAGAAGTGAATTAGGCGTTCCTGTATCCAGCCATGCAAAACCGCGACCGAGAAGTTCAACGTTCAGCTCTCCGTTTTTCAGATAAATATTGTTTAAGTCAGTTATTTCAAACTCGCCTCTTGCAGACGGTTTGAGAGATTTGGCATAATCAACGACTCTGTTGTCATAAAAATAAAGCCCTGTTACTGCATAATTTGACTTTGGAACAAGCGGTTTTTCTTCAATAGATACCGCTTTGCCGTTATTATCAAATTCAACGACACCAAATCTTTGCGGATCTTTAACCTGATACCCTAAAATTGTAGCACCTCCGTTTGTCGTTGATCTAACAATTTTTTTCAGCAATCCGGAAAATCCCGGTCCATAGAAGATATTATCCCCAAGGATAAGGACAACATCATCATTTTCGATAAAATCTTCAGCAAGGATAAATGCTTGTGCAAGCCCGTCAGGACTTGGCTGCGCTTTATATGAAAAATTAACCCCGAACGCTGAGCCGTCACCAAGAAGGTTTTCAAAGTCCTGCAAATCATCAGGGGTTGTGATAACAAGGATTTCTCGAATTCCGGCGAGCATAAGCACCGATATCGGATAATAAACCATAGGTTTGTCGTATATCGGCAACAGCTGCTTTGATATTGCGATTGTGCTCGGATGAAGCCGCGTGCCGGCACCTCCTGCCAGAACTATTCCTTTCATTCTGCATCCTCCGCAATTTCAAAATTTCTTAGTTCTATATAATCTCTAAGCGCCGCTTCCCAGTTTCTGCACAGTTTTTGATTATCCATAGCACTGTATGCGGGGCGTTTGGCAGGTCGCGGAAATTCCGAACTTGAACATGGAATGAGATTTACATCCAAATTCATGTTTTTAAAAATTTCTTTAGCAAATCCATACCAGCTTGTCTGACCGCCCCCGCAAATGTGATATGTACCGTAAGGTTTGGACAGGAGTTTCAGAATTCCGTTCGCCAGTTCCACCGTCCAGGTAGGGCATCCGATTTGGTCGTCAACGACTTTTAGCTCAGGTTTATCAGCCATTGAAATCATTGTTTCGACAAAATTCTTGCCATAATGTCCGTAAAGCCAGCTTGTACGTACTATATAATATTTTTTGCAGTATTTTTTAATCATTTCTTCGCCGGCTAGTTTTGTTTTGCCGTAAACATTCAAAGGGTTTGCGGCATCTTCAGGCGTGTAGGGAATGTTTTTGCTGCCGTCAAAAACATAATCAGTAGAGATATATACAACCGGTATATCAAGTTCAGCAGACACTTTTGCGATATTTTCAGTACCTTTTACATTTATTAGCTCAGCTTTTTCAGGTTCTTCTTCAGCTTTATCAACATTGGTGTAAGCCGCGCAGTGGATAACCATATCAGGGTGAGTGCAGTTCAAAACATTTTTTACCTGCGCGACATCAGTTATATCCATATTGTCGGAAGAGGTCTCGATTACAAACGCTCCGACATCTTCCAGCACCGGGGACAAATCCTGCCCCAGCATACCGCTTGCACCTGTTAACAGAATTTTCATTATATCTCCTTTAACTTACAAAATAGTCAAAATACTCTTTTTTAATTTCCATATTTCCAAGCCACTCTTGATTGTGAAGATACCAGTCAATTGTGTTGTTCAAGCCTTCTTCAAATGTAACAGACGGGTGCCAGCCGAGTTCGTTTTGGATTTTGTCACTGCACATAGCATAGCGTCTGTCGTGTCCCGGGCGATCATCTACAAACCGGATTGAATCTTCTCCTTTATCCAGAGCATTCAGTATGAGGCGTGTAATTTCGAGGTTGGATTTTTCATTGTTTCCGCCTATATTATAAACCTCGCCGACTCTGCCATTATGGAGAACCGCATCAATCGCGGAACAGTGATCGTAAACATACAGCCAATCCCTTACATTAAGCCCATCACCATACACAGGAACTTTTTCTCCTCGAAGCAGAAGTGAAATAAAGAACGGAATAAGCTTTTCGGGATATTGATACGGCCCGTAATTGTTTGAACATCGGGTTATGATAACAGGCATTTTGTAGGTTTCAAAGTATGAACGCACCAACAAATCCGCGCTTGCTTTTGAAGCTGAATACGGCGAGTTTGGAGCAAGCGGAGTATCTTCTGTAAAATATCCTGTTTCTCCGAGTGTGCCGTATACTTCGTCTGTTGAAATTTGGATATATCTTGGAACATTCGATTGTTTTGCACACTGCAGGAGATTTAAAGTACCTTTGATATTAGTTTCCACAAAAATTTCAGGACCAGTGATTGAACGATCAACATGTGATTCTGCGGCAAAGTTTATGACCGCATCTACGTTTTCCATAATCATTGATACAAGTTCAAAGTTGCAAATATTACCGCGGACAAAACGATAATTTGGATTGTCTTTGATATCGTCGAGGCTTTCAAGATTGCCGGCGTAAGTCAATGCGTCCAGATTAATTATTTTGTAATCAGGATATTTCCCGAGCATATAGCGTATAAAACAGCTCCCGATAAATCCGGCGCCGCCGGTCACTAATAATTTCATTTTAAGACCTCCTGTCTGTCAGCATTTGAAAAATCCAGCTGATTTCTGTAATAGATAAGTTCATCAGTGTTAATATTTTTCAAAGTCGGCAGTTTTTTGTCCTTAGGGCTCAAAACCGGGTCAAAATCTATACCCCAGTCAACATTGATTTCTCGGTCATTCCAGAGAACGCCGCGGTCATACTCCGGAGCATATTCACCTGATGCTTTGTAGAAAAGTTCTGCCTCATTAGATAATACAACAAATCCGTGCGCAAAACCTTCCGGAATATAGAGCATAAATTTGTTTTCTTCTGACAATTCAACTCTGACCCATTTTTTAAATGTCGGAGAATTTTTTCTTAAATCAACAGCAACGTCATAAATTCTGCCTTTTACACAGCGGACAAGTTTTGCCTGCTGGTACGGTTCAGCCTGATAATGGAGCCCGCGAAGAACTCTTGACGATGACTTTGAATGGTTATCCTGATTGAACTCAATTGTGATGCCGTTTTTAACAAAGTCTGACTTTTTGTAAGACTCCATAAAAAATCCGCGTTCATCACCAAAAACTTTTGGTTTAACGAGAATTAAATCTTCAATATCAAGCTTTTCAAACTCAAACGGCATAGAAATCTCCTTATTATTGATAGTAACATGATTTTCGGGTTATGTGAATACTACAAACGTTAGATATTATAGCAAATTCCGCCTGACACTTTCAATACTGAGTCATACTTAGCACAAACAGACTATTCAAAATCTATATCTTTAATATTTTCAATATCTTTTGCACTGCCCCAGTCATTTTCATATAAACCTTGCTTTACAAATTTATGAAAAGACGAATACGGCCAGTCTTTTACCTTGTTAACCAGCCCGTGTTTAACGGGGTTGTAGTGAATGTAATTAATTTGATTGTTTAATTCTTCTTCATTTTTAATTGTATGTTCCCAGTAACGTCTTTGAAAAATCCCCTTTTCTCTTTTGTTTTTATATCCGATTTTCAAATGGTCGGTTGGGCATACTTGCCCAACATTTCTTGAAAAGTAATATTTTACAGAAGATATTATTTTAGGATAAGTATTAATATTTTCGGGATGCAAAATTAAATGAATATGATCTGGTAAAATACAAATTGAAACAATTTCAAATTTATACAGTTTTTGAACATTTCTAAATGCAGTTCTTAGTATTTCAATATTATCAATAAATACAGGGGTTCTTTCATAAGATGTTATTATAATATGGACATATCCGTTTTGAACAAATACTCTGCGGTAATTCATAATTTGATATTAACACAAAATTTTGTTGGGCAAGTATGCCCAACCTACAATTTTTGTAACAATAAAGCAAAAAATATATTTATATAGCAATTTTTTTTACGATTTTTATATTTCTTGAATACTCATTAGAAAAACTGGTAAAGGAAGAGCAAAGAGATAAATTAAACAAAAAAGCCAGAGCGGAGTTAGACGATATTGTAAATAGTCTTCTTACACAGGATTCACTGGAAGCACCTAAAAAGAAAACTTTCTTTGAAAACCTATTTGGCTGGTTAAAATAACCGGCACCTCAGGCAGAAGTTTGCAGGGACTTTTGTCGGTTGGCTTACTTGCACAACTGACAGTGCCAAAATGGCGACACATTAACGCGGTAAGGCTGCAGTTAGTTTTTGCGCATTAAATCTCTATTTAAATAGCAGGATAAATACTCATCACTATATTTGGGGTCATTTAATGCTTTAAGACTTTTGTTAATATATTGCTGCTCATACGCTCCCATCATTTGAGCAAAATCTTTGTTTCCAACTTTATTATAAAAATTTTTGAGACATTTGGATATTTTATACGCATAAAATGGGTTCATCCCTCTGTTAGAAAGTAGAATTATTGCTGCATAATCAGCAGCCTGCCTAATGTTTGCGGATTGAGCAATAAAAGCATACAGCAGGCCTGCAACCGGTTTGCATCTATTAAATAAAGATTTTGCCATATTATTTGATTGATGTATTATTTCACCTCTTTCAAAAGAATCATGCGATGCTTTTTTAAGACTGTCAAATAACAGAAAGGGGTTTGGTTCTCTATTGCTTACAAGCGCATTTCTTATTAAAAAATAAGGATATCTCATCAAAGAGTCAACTTTATTCATAGTTATTATTTTCCCTTTGGAGGTTGATATTATACAAAGCAATATAATTATATAAACTATAAACTTTATTTGCCAGTATTATTGTTTTTTTGTTACATCTTTTTTATTACATCCAGCCAGATTGTAGATTGTTAGGCTGAAATCACAACTCAGTTAAAAAAAAGAGATTCTTCACCCCTGAATTGTTATCGGGTTCAGTATTTACGGGACACTTCATACTTGCCCGACAATAAATCTTCAAGTTGGGGTAGAAACCCCAACCTACACTTTTTTCACCTTTATTAACATAATCGTAGGTTGGGCTTTCAGCCCAACAATAAATTGGACTTTATGTTATTATACATTTATGAAGGAAAAAGAGTTTATTGACATCATTAAATCGACAATAAATCCGGAACTCATCGGGGATGACTGTGCGTATCTTGAGGATTTAGGGATTGTAATTTCTCAGGACAGTCTGGTTGAAGATATTCATTTTAAATTTGCTTACACTGACGCATACAAACTCGGTTACAAAGCAGCAATGGTGAATATAAGCGACATTTGTGCAAGCGGGGCAGAGCCTGAATATATGACGGTTGCATTGTCTCTGCCGCCGGATAAGGATGGTGAGTTTATTCAAAAATTTTATGAGGGTGTGAAAGCTGCTGCTCCCGATATAAAAATCGCAGGCGGGGACATCACAGGCAGCTGCGAAAAGGTTTATATTTCAATAGCTATTATCGGAAAAACAGCAGGAAGGACTATTTCTTCGCGCTCACACGCAGCACCCGGGCAGCTTGTGATTGTTTCAGGAGAACACGGTAACAGCGCAGAGGGTTTGAAAAGACTTTTAAACGGTGAAAATTGTCCTGAAAAATTTCTGAATGCACATCTGATGCCGAGAGCTGAACGCGAATTCAGCCGCCAAATCGCAGAAAATATAACTGCACCTTATGCAATGATGGATACCTCGGACGGTTTGATGGATGCGTTATCTCAAATTGCATATTCAAGCGGGGTTAAACTTTCCGTAAATTACAATAAAATTCCGCACGATGCGTTTGTTGATAAAGCAAATGTTTTATATGGCGGCGAGGATTACAAACTCGTTGCAACAATTCCTGAAAGTCTGCTTTTCAAGCTTGATAAAGCTTTTGTTATCGGAAAAGTTGAAAAAGGACTCGGGGTTGAACTTGACGGAAAAGTTTTAACAAAAGATGATATAGAAAGTAAAATCTTTAACCATTTTAAAGGATAAAATATGGAAATTAACGCAATAATAACCGCAGGCGGAACATCATCACGCTTTGGCAAGACTAACAAACTTCTGGAAAAAATTAACGGAAAAGAAGTAATCAAATATACTGTAGAAAAATTCGACATTCCTGAAATTCAAAGGATTATAATTACGGCAAATTCTTCAATAATTCCAATTCTGGCGGGATTTTTTTCAGCAAATCCTAAAATAAAAATCGTAGAAGGCGGCAGCACCCGCCAGCAGTCAGTTTATAACGGGCTTATGGCATTTTGTTGCGATTATGTTCTAATCCACGACGGCGCACGCCCTATGATTATGGATGAAATTATAAAAAATGCAGTTGAAACAGTAAAAACAAAAAAAGCCCTGACTGTTATGACAAAAACAATTGACACGATAAAAGAGGTTGATGAAGAGGGAAAAATTATCCGCACTATTGACAGAACAAGGTTATACAATACACAGACACCGCAAGCATTTGAATACAATCTGATTAAAGAGACCCATGAAAAATTAAAGGGTCAGAATTTTACGGATGATGCCGGCATGGCAGAAGCTCTTGGAATTGATGTGTATATGATTGAGGGTGATTACCGGAATATAAAGATAACCACCCAAAATGACATAGCTATTGCACAAGCTTATTTGTAAATCAGCTATAAATCCATACTGCCTCTGCGGAGTCCCTCAATATCAAGAGTTATGTATCTAAACCCGATAGTCTTTAATTCTTTCGTTAATTTTTCACGCTGCGAAATAAAATCTTCAAACCTGTTTACAGGCAGTTCAATTCGTGCAACATCACCGTGGAGGCGAACGCGATTTTCAACAAAACCGGAACGCGCTAAAATATTTTCCGCTGATTTAACTTGTTCTATCATACTGGTTGAAAGATGTGTGCCGTATGGAAATCTTGTTGCCAGACACGGTGTAGATGGTTTGTTATAAATTTCAAGCCCGATAGATTTAGCATAACTTCTTATTTCATCTTTTGTGATTTCAAATTTTGCAAACGGTGATATAATTCCTAGTTCTTCAATCGCCCTAAGCCCCGGACGGTATGTGTGCAGGTCATCGTAATTTGTCCCGTCAATTATATTTTTGATATTGTGTGCAGAAGCATAATTTTTAATTTCTGTGAAAAACTTTTTCTTGCAATGGTAACATCTATCTTTCGGGTTGTTTGCAATAATTTCGTCATCCAGCATATTCAGCGAAATTACCACGTGTTTTATGCCGGCTTCTTCACAGAAATGTTGTGTAAATTCAATTTCTTCTTCGGTTTGAAACTCCGATACAAAAGTCAGAGCAGTTACGTTCAAATTATTGCACAGCCAAAGTAGCAGTGCACTATCTATGCCTCCTGAAAAAGCAAGGCAAATACCTTGCTTTTCCAGAGTTGACAAATAATCTTTTAAACGCTCAAATTTATTATTTTTCATAAGCTTCCGATTTTTTGTTTGTAAGAATTATGCAAGCCGCATACATAACTGCAGCAACAGCCAAAAGCCCTAAAATATTTGCGGGTATTGCAGGAATTTGTGAGAGAATTGCAGTTTTTGCCTGAATAATTTCCGACAAATTGTAGAAATATCCTTGGGTTTGCTCAACAAAAGATTCTGACATGTTAAGCAAAGACCACTCTAGTCCGTCAGGTTTTGTTGAGGCATATTGTGAAATAAAACCTGCAAGAATTAAAGCCAATCCGCTTATACTATATGAAAACTTTTTAGATATCGCAGTCTTGTTGGCAATAACAATAACTGCCGCGGTAAAGATTCCTTCAATAATACCTATTGCAAAGTGGATGCTCTGCATAAGGCTTGCAAACATTGCAAAATTTGATGTAGAACCAGAAATAAAAGATTCAATAACAACAGCAATCGAGCCTAATTGTAATGCTGCAATTGATGCTAATATCGCGCCTGTGACAGGTCTTTTTCTGTCAGCAAGCGGTTTGTAAATAAGCGGGTAAGCCGCAAAACAAGCCAGTATGCCCATGTTGAAAATATTACATCCAAGCGCCATCAATCCGCCGTCAGCAAAGAATAATGCCTGCACAAGTAAAATTCCGCAAATCGCAAGAAATCCGGTGTAAGGCCCTAAAAGTGCCGCAAGTAAAACCGCACCTACAATGTGCCCGCTTGAGCCTGTTGTAGGAATTGAAAAATTAATCATCTGTAGTGCAAACACAAATGATGTGAGCGCCACTGCCGGCAATATGCTGTCTTTTGTAAAATCTTTTTTTGCTTTTTTAAACGCCCAAACTGCCATTGCTCCGGCTGCAACGAGCATCGGAATTCCGGTGACCGGACATATAATTGAATTTCCTAAGTGCATTTTGATACCTCCTTTTTATTATTTTATTATCATTACTCTCAAAAATGGGTTTTCATATTTCCTTTTACCTGCTCCGTAGCCGATTTTTTCTATAACAAATTCCTCAGGCAGTTTTTCTCCTGTATAAAGTGCAGCAACGATTGCCGCACCTGTCGGTGTAACCATTTCTCCGTCATTATCTGTAATTTTTAGCGGTAATTTATAAGCGGATGCTATCTCACAAACCGCAGGAACAGGAACTGGAAGTTTTCCGTGCTGGCATGTTACAAATCCCTGCCCTTCTGTTAATGTTGAAAAATAAACCTTTTCCGGATTCAAATCATCAAACAAAACCGCAAAACTCACGATGTCTGCGATTGAATCAATCGCGCCGACTTCATGAAAATGTACATCCTTGATATCTTTGCCGTGCACTTTGCTTTCTGCTTGCGCAACTATTTGGAATATTTTTTTTGCGAGAGTTTTTGCGCTCTCTGTTGTGTCAGCCCTGTCAATAATCTCATTTACATCATCAAGGTTTCTGTGCTCGTGGTGGTGATGTTCTGTACAATCGTGGTTATGATGGTGCTCGTGATGATGTTCAGGTAAAATTACATCAAAGTCAGTCGCTCTGATTGCATTTATATTAACCTCTGAAATTTTATAGGTGAATTCATTCTGTAAGTTCATTGATTGTAAGGCTTTATCAAGTTTTTCACGCGATGCCCCCAAATCCAACAGTGCCGCAACTGACATATCACCGGAAATTCCTGACTTGCATTCAAAATATAAATTCATAATTATTTCCCCTCAATTTTTCTGTTAATCTGATTTGCGCTGTACCCTGCGTTGAAACCATTATCAATATTCACAACGGTTATTCCTTCGGCACAGGAATTCAGCATTGTAAGCAGTGCAGAAAGCCCGTTAAATGACGCGCCGTAGCCGACGGATGTCGGCACAGCTATAACCGGAATATCCACAAGTCCTGCGATAATTCCGCCGAGCGCTCCCTCCATTCCTGCAACAGCTATTACAATATTTGCCTTTCTTATATCGTCAATTTTGTCGAACAATCTGTGGATTCCGGCAACACCTACATCGTAATACCTTTTTACTCTGCTTCCGTAAAATTCCGCAACAGCTGCAGCCTCCTCAGCAACAGGTATATCCCCTGTTCCGCCTGTGCATATAGCGACCTCGCCAACCCGTTCAATTTTATTTTGTATTAAGGTGATGACCCTTGCTTTTTCATTATATTCAGCATCATTTATAACTTTATGCACAGCTTCATATTGTTCTTTGCTTGCGCGTGTGCCGATTACGTTTTGTCCGCTTGCTTTAAATTTTGAAAATATTTCAATCAGCTGTTCAGGCGTTTTGCATTCGCAAAAAACAGCTTCTGAAAAACCTCGTCTTTTTTGACGTTCGATATCTAACTTTGCAAAATCTATATCAATATATTTATTACTCTCTTTTTCCATAATTTTATCCTATCACCTGGAGGCAGCTCTATGTCAATACATCGTTTTAACCATTATTTGCACCCTCGTGAAAACAAAAGACCTAGTTCAAACAAAAGATAAGTCGGAGTGAACAAAAGAACCTGGCTCAATACATCAGGCGGTGTCAAAATTGCCGCAATTATCAATAAAATCACGACAACATAAGGTCTTTTGTCACTTATTGTTTTATAATCAACTATCCCGTATTTGATTAGAGCATGTGTCAAAAGCGGCATCTGAAACATTAAACCGAATACAACCGCCATCCACAAAGAAAGTGTAACTACATTTGAAATTCCAAATACTGCCTGAATGTTCGGAGTGGCAAAACTTATACCGAATTTTATTATCAAAGGCAAAATTACAAATACACAAAACGCAACCCCGAGATTAAACAAAAATGTCGACAAGAACACTATTGATTTGATGAATTTTCTTTCGTTATCGTAGAGTGCCGGTACTACAAAATCCCATATTTTTTTCATTATATACGGGAAGCAAATGATAATATCAATCACAACCGCAGTTTTAATCTGGATTATGAAAACTTCCGTAGGGGAAAAATAATTAAGCATAACATTGCTGTCCGCGATAATTATTTTTATAAGCCAGTCCAGAGCTTTAGGCGCCAGGAAAAGTGCAGGCAGCAACCCGACTGCAAGTGATGTAAAACACCTGAGCAAAGTCTCCCGCAAAGCTTCCAGATGTGATATCAGAGTTTCGTTGTCTTGTTCTTCTTCCTTCTGCATAAAATCCTCTATACCTGCGGATTTTTTATATCATCTTTAAGCTGATATTCCTGCGGTTTTTCAGCAGAATCCTCCAGTGCTTCTTTCAGGTCGTTAGCTTCTTTTTTGAATATTTCTTTTGCTTTTTTATATTCGTAAGATGCACGCCCGAATGCACGCGCAAGCTCAGGAATTCGTTTCCCTCCAAACAACAGAAGGGCTACGATTAAAATCAGCATAATTTCTGTTATACCAATGGACATTATTTTCTCCTTTAATTCAAATTTATTATATCATTTTTTGTTCTGTTACGGCAAATATATCAATGGCACCTGTCGGACAGGCGGCTTTACATTTTCCGCACCCTATACATTTCAGTCCGTTGAGACTTACGCTTCCGTCAGAAAGTCTTGTAATTGCACTTGCCGGGCATTCAAATGAACAAATTCCGCATTTGCTGCATTTTTCAGAATTTATTGCTGCCATTCCTATGCGTGTCTTTTGTTTTTCTTCAAGTGATATTTTCTTTATTGCGCCGGACGGGCAGACTTTTGAGCACTCATTGCAATCGTATTTGCAGAATTTTTCTCCTTTTGTATAGTCAATATGGACAGTCGGGAATTTTTCGTCTGCATTTGTGAGAATTTTATTCGGGCAGTTTTCAACACACAGGTTGCAGTTCAGACATTTGTTGAACATTCTGTTTTCGCTGACAGCACCGGGAGGCAGAATAATATCTCTGAATTTTTTCATTGTTTTATCTGCTATTTCAACCCCTGCTTTTAAAGCTCCGCCAAGCATTACAAACGCAGCTGTCGTCCAGATGAAATTTCGTCTTCCTATGTTAAATTTCACCGGCACTTTGGGCGGTATGCCATAATGAACGCCACCTTTTTTGCATGCGCCAAGACACTTCAAACATTTTATACAAGTTTCATTATCAACTAATTTTTCATCTTTATTTATGCAGCCTGACGGGCAGTTTTTTGCACACAAACCGCACGATACGCACATATCATTATCCAAATATATTTTGAATAATGAAAACTTTGAAATAAGTCCGAGTACTGCCCCTGCCGGGCAAATATTTGTACAGAAAAATCTGTTTTTGAAAAATACTATAGCAAGAACCGTTAAAGCTACGGTAATCCCGAAAACAGAACAGCTCACAGCTGAACCGAAAATTGTATAAGGATCAATATATCTGACCGCAATAGCAGAACCGCCTATCAGTACCCCGAAAGTCAGCGCGGCTATAATGTATTTAAAGCCGAAACTTTTTTGCGGTTTATTTTCTTTTTTTCTGAACAAAATCGCTGCAAATTCCTGCAAAATTCCGAACGGACAAATCGTTGAACAGTATATCCGTCCGAATATAAGAGTAACTGCTATCACAATCAAAAATAATACCAGTGCAGCTAATGAAAAATCACAAATTACTCTCCCTAGCAGTGGAGTGAACTGAACATCTAAAAACTTAACCGGATAAAATATGCCGCACACAGCAAGTATTGAAAGTAACAAAATAATACCTGCAATAGTTAATCTTATATAATAAAATTTTTTCATATTTAACCTAACGCTTTTACCTCTGAATCAATTTTCTTCAACAATTCAGGAATGTTCAGAGCCTGCGGGCAGTTTTTGTTGCACAAGCCGCAATGGATACATTTGTCAGCTTTTTCGCCATCATCCAGTGAATTATAATACATAGAAAACTGCATCTTGCTTCCCGAGACTTTGTATTGGTTATAAAGTGAAAAAATTGCTGGAATATTAATTTCGCGCGGGCAGACTTCCATACAGTACTTGCACGCTGTGCAATTGATTTCCCCTTGTGATTGGATAATCTTTGCGATTTCATCAGCTGTTGCAATTTCTTTTTCATCCATATCTTTGTAATTTATAAAGGTTTGAATGTTTTCTTTAACTTGCTGGAGATTACTCATCCCGCTCAAAACCGTCACAACATTTTGTCTGCTGGCTGCCCATCTCAAACCGAATGCAGCAGGAGTTGTGTCAGGGTAATTTTCTTTGAGTTTTGCCAGTGCCTTGTTGCTCAAATTAACCAGACCGCCGCCGCGCAAAGGTTCCATTACCGTGACGGGTATCCCTTTTGCCTGAACTATATCATATTGTTCGTGGGCTTTTACCACATCCCAATCCAGATAATTTATCTGCAATTGTGCAAAATCCCATTTATGGTCTTTCACAACTTCTCTCAAAATTTCAGGAGTTCCGTGGAATGAAAAACCGAGATATTTGAATTTTCCCTCTTGTTTCAACTTCAAAAGCTCTTCATACATCTCAACCTGTTTATAAGTATCAAAAGATGTCTTGTTAATATTATGCGCCATATAAAAATCAAAATGGTCAACCTGACATTTTTTCAACTGCTCATCAAATATTTTTCTGACATCTGCACGGCTGTTCATCTTATATATAGGACTTTTGTCTGCGAGGATAAAGTCTTCACGTTTGTATTTTTTTAGAACTTTACCAATAGCAATTTCGGATTTAGCATCAACATACATATATGCTGTGTCAAAATAATTTGCACCGTGCTGCATACAGTATTCAACCATTCTGTCTAATTCCATCATATCAATTTCATCGCCGCGCATAGGAAGACGCATACACCCTAAAGCAAGCAGCGGCACTTCTATATCTTTGTATTTTCTTCTGACTACCTGATTTTCAGAGCGGATTAATTTTTTTTCGCCGCATCCTGATAAAAGTGCTGCCCCGCCGACTGCAAGTGCTGAATTGATTATAAATTCTCTTCGTTTCATATTTATTTTCCCTCTTTTTTCATCACTACTTCCTAATATTCGCATGGTCGCTTTATTAGATTTTCGTATCCTTTCTCTGTCTTTTAGATGACGCTTTTTATCTGTCAATTCTTCTCTTTCTTTCATCACTACGTTCTAATATTCGTATTGCCGCTTTATTAGATTTTCGTATCCTTTTTTCTGTCTTTTAGATGACGCTTTTTATCTGTCAACTCTTCTCTTTTTTAATACCATTATATCTTAATACTTGGAGCTTAGTCTATGTCAAATTTGTAAAAAATTATATGCAAAAAATCAACTTGCCATTATGCTTTTTTTAACAAAATAACAAGCTGATTTTTTGAGAAAACTATTTGCACAATCTAACCGGCAATCAACTGCAATTTTGAGCCGGTAACGACTTCTTTATTTTGTTGATAACGATTAGGAACAAGCGCTTTGTTCACTCTGCCGGTAAATGACGGAGCATGTGTCAGCACAAGAGTTGCATCTTTAAGTTCAATCGGCAAATCCTGATTAGGCTCATCCGGGTTATCTTTGTTTACGCGTTTGATAAAGTAGTTGTTATTAAATTCTCTGACAACATACTCATCATCACCGTTTCTTGCATCAATAAATTTTGTTCCCGGCTGTATACCAAAATTCAAACCGACATCGTCATGGTATTCACCTAAATCTTTACCCAAACCTATTGAATCTAACGTAAGATGTGCTGGTTTGTAAGGAACATTCGGATCACGTGTCATGCCGGTCGGATTTAACAATGTAACCGCCATTGCGCCGTCGCTGCTCTGTCTGAAAAATGCAGTAATAGGACAGTTTTTGGATTCTTCATCGCCTCTTGGATATTGAAGTTTGAGTACAATCGGAGCACCGTCATTCAGTGCGTGGTTTTCATATTTTGTTCTAATACCCATTTCTTTATCAATTCTTTGCTTGCCTTCAACAATAAATTGTTTCTTTTCAGGGCTATTAGGGTCTGCCCATTCATTATGCAGGTAGCCGCGATTTTGGAGATAAATATTTTTTGTTTTTGTTTCATAACCAGTTGAAGCGAGTTCATCACCGGCATAAAGCGTCGGGATACCTACAATTGCATTCAGATATTGCATCATACCTTCAAGTTTTGTGTATGCCGGGCCTATAATAATATCAAAGGCTCTGTTTTCATAATCTCTTCTGTCTTCTTTTGAAAGTTTAAGACCATGTTCACTTTCTGCCTGATTTAGAGCTATATTTATCAGCCAGTGGATTTCTTTTGTACCTAAGGCGTCATTTTCAAAAGTCTTCTTGAGGTAAGAGCCTTTAGCAAGATCCTGCAAAGTCGCACCAACTATTTCAAATATTCTTGTGTGATTTTCGTTTGTGAATGCTGGTCTGTTTTCGGCTGCCAGTGAATTCAATCCGTCAATCAAACCGCGTCTCAGCATTTCGGCTGCAGCTATGGCTTTTGGACTGTACAAACTGAAATCATACTTACTAGCATTTTCACTTACCTGTCTGATTGTTTCTTCTTTAAAATCGTGTTGATTTTCCAGCACACGGTATGCTCGTTCTCTCAAATCGGGAGCAGAGTAATCATTCAGGTTAGCATAGAACATGCGCATGTCCATTGACAAACATTGCAGAATTCTCGGCTTATCGTGGTTCCCGATAAAGTTGTAGGAAAATAACAATGATTCGTACGGCATTGCTTTTAAATAATTATTGAACATTCCGGGCTGTATAAATTTATCATAAATTTTTCTTCCGATAACTGCAGGATTTGTGTCAATCTTGCTCTGTCCGTCTTCGGTATTTTGTCCGAATATGTCAGATATAGTTGAAAATATGTATGAGTAATTTGCAAGTGAAGTTACACCTGTTTCTCTCAAAAATTTCATGTCAATAGATTCTTTGTTTGTCTCATTGAATTTGTCATTAGGATTTGAATATCTTTTAGAAATCCATCCGCCTGCCTGATCAAATAAGTCAGTCTCATCTGTGACTTCAGCAACCATATACGCATTCGGATTTTCTTCCAATACGCCCTGCGCAAATTTGCCCCAGAAATCTATGATTTTGTCCCAAGTGTACTCAAAATCGGTGTTGTGATCCTTCAGTGCATCAATATCAGCGATATCTTTTGTTGCGTCGATTCTCCAGTTTAGACCGTTACCGGTTCTGTCTACAATCATTTCTGCAAGTTTAAAGCTGTTTTCATTTGTACCTTCAAGCATTTTTAACAAACCGTCTACCAAAATCTTTTTGTCATGTTTGTTTATATTTTTTACGCCTGACTTGATTTTATTGATAATATGAACAGCTTCTTCTTCAGGTCCGCCTTCTTTTATTTTGAGTTTGTTAAGACTTACTTTCTTTAATTCATCGTAGTCATACAAAATTTCGCCCGTCTCTTCATCATATTTTACATCAGCACGGGGCTCTAAACTCTTTATAACCGCAAATTTTACAATTTCATTTGCAAGATAAGGAAGTGCATACTTGCCGTAAGGTGTTGTGTCTCTATAAATATTCATCAGCGAACGTTTCGGACCGAGCTGCTGGTTTACGGAGGTAAGAATATCCATTGCAAAATTGTTTATTGCTCCATCCTGCAAAAACAGCTTGTTAGTCTGCTCGTAAGTGGTTCTGTATTTGTCCGGAATTGTGCTGTCGTGCTCCTGATAAATTTCTGAACGGGTTTTGCCTACATCATCTTCTGAGGTCGCACGCTTTGAAATATAGGGGGAAGCAAGTACACCTACAACGTCGTTTCCGAATTCAATTGATTCAAGCGGAACATCCATCATGCTGAATTCAAGCTGAGTCATAAAATTTTCACTTGACAATGGTTTGAGATTGTAATCGCCATTCAAAACATTTTCAACCATTTCCGGGGTAATTTTACGTTTGAGATTTTGTGGGAATATACCGTCATCAATGTTTTTCAATATCTGATTGTAAACTTCACCCGGGTTTGAAGCATCAGGAGTTTTTAAATGCTGCGCAACCTGAAGATTCATAATTTGACTGGTTTGTTTTGTCCAGAACTTTGCTGCCGAAAGAATATAGTCTTGAACTTCACTGTTTTTTCTTTCAATATGTCTGAAAAATGCTCTTCTTGCTTCATCAGTTTCCAGGTTAAAAGCCTCTTCCGTATCAGCATTTGAAGAAATAAAGTTCAATTTTGCGATATCAGGGTTGGCGTCCCAAGTCTTAAAGCCGCCTTCAAACTTTTCATCTATATACAGATTGCCGAGTTTAGTCAGAAATCTTGTACCAAGATATGAATCCATCATTATTTGCTTATCTTTAGGCTGTGAACTGTTGTATTCATTCAATCTGTCTATATTTTTCTCGTAAACCTTAGGGTCAAATACCATGAATGGATACGGAACAACAGTATCGTTATGGTTGTTTATTTCAAGCGGGTTATCAGTGTTTGGCTTAATATATGTTGTGATTAGTTTTGTAGTATCTTTCTTCTCTCTTTCCGCAACAAGTCTTGTATCAAAAATCTGCACATAAGTTGGTTTTCTTTTATCGTAATTCGGATTAGCAATTTTTTCGATATTGCCATTCATTTTTTGTTTATATGCAATCGGGCTGTTTACGATTTTGTGTGAGATAAAACTGTGATTTTTCCCGAAAACACCTGCCGTCAAGTGTCCGCTTTTTAGTCCGCCGGCAGTAATCCAGTCATTTGCGTACGATTCATCTTCCCATTTTAAAAGATGCTGGAAGTGCACACCCAGCAAACCTTCATTTACAAAAGCAGCGTCTGTGATAAACTGCTTGTCTTTTGCAAACATTTTTTTAACAAATTTTCTGTAATGGCTGATATTTCCCAAATTCGGTGAAATCTGATAGCAGTTTTCGCTCCAATAACCGTGCCCGCCCATTGTTGCCGACATAAACCAAGGCAGTGTAATCAGATAATCGTAATTATCAAAATCACCTTCATCAAGCCCTTTTACAACCCCGGCAATAGTTCCGCCCATTACTGTTGTAATGTTTGGAATTGTATTTTTTGCACGGTTTTTAATTTCTGTATTTTCTTTAATCTGACCGTTTCTGTCAAAGTAGACACCAGGTTTGTAAGTATCTGTTGCAAATAATTTTGCGGAACCGCCGCGGAAGTTGTTTGTGCCGTTTTGGTTTAATATGTTATAGACAGCTTCCGGCTTATCTTTTGTTCTTTCGTCGATAATTATGCCGGAATCAACCTTGTATACAACATTATTCGGGTCATTTTTGTTAATACCTTTGTAGTGATACGCAATCGGTTTTGACATATCAGTAATGCCAAAGTCTGCGGCTAAGTTTACTTTGTTAACTTTATTCGGCTCTAACTTTTTCCCGTTAGGATTTTTTGCTTCAGGATTGTTTTTATCAAAATATCCAAGACTGCTGCCATCACCTACGTAATAGTTTTTGGCATCATCCGTGAATGCTTCGTACATTTCAAGATAACAATCGTACTTGTTGCTGTCAAACGGATAATAAAATTCATAAATCTTATAGCCCTTTTCATCTTTTGCTGGGGTATAACCTTTGAATGCCACACTCTTATTTTGATTTAGCCCAATATTGTTTAAATTAACTTTCACACGAGACTCCTTACATACGTACATGCCATATAAGTTTCCTGAATATTCTTTTTTGCCAAAAACGACTTATACTTTTAACAAATTTTAACATAAAAATACTTTTTTTTTACATAGTAAAAATTTGTTTTATAATATTGATTGTACTAAATACATTTAATAACAAAAATAACAAAATGTATAATAAAAAAGCAGGAGAAAATGAATGCTAATGACAGATTTGAAATGTGACATAAAGGATATTAACCTTGCGGAACAAGGCAAAAATCAAATTGAATGGGCTTTTAAAGATATGCCTGTATTGAGAAAAATTCAGGAAAGATTTATAAAAGAACAACCGTTCAAAGGTTTAAGATTATCAGCGTGCTCACACGTAACAAAAGAGACCGCCGCTTTGTGTATTGTAATGAAATCCGGCGGAGCAGATGCCGTTCTTGTTGCATCAAACCCGTTATCAACTCAGGATGATGTAGCTGCAGCACTTGTAAAATATTACGGAATACCGGTATTTGCAATAGCAGGAGAAAGCGTTGAAACATACAAAGCTCATATCGCTGAAGCTATCGCACATAAACCTGACTTGATTATTGAAGACGGCTGCGATATGGTCTCAACAATTCACAAAGATTATCCGGAAATTGCCGCAAATGTTATCGGTTCGACAGAAGAGACCACAACAGGCATCATCAGACTTCAGGCGATGGAAAGAGAAGGCAAACTTATGTTTCCGGCAGTCGGAGTTAATACAAGCCTTACAAAGCACTTGTATGACAACAGATACGGAACAGGTCAAAGTTCACTTGACGGCATAATAAGAGCTGCAAACATACTTATCGCAGGCAAAACAGTCGTTATTTCAGGATATGGCTGGTGCGGCAAAGGCTGTGCTTTGAGAGCAAAGGCGCTCGGGGCAAATGTTATTGTTTGCGAAGTTGATCCGCTCAAAGCTCTGGAAGCAGTTATGGAAGGCTACAGAGTTATGCCTATTGCAAAAGCTGCCAAAGAAGGGGATATTTTCCTCACTGTTACAGGTGACAAACACGTTGTTGATATCCCTCACCTTTTAGATATGAAAGACGGTGCTTTTGTTGCAAATGCAGGTCACTTTGATTGGGAAGTTAATGTTAATGACCTGAAAGTTTATGCAGAAGAAATTAAACAAATCAGACCGTCGCTTCAGGAATATAAACTTAAAAACGGAAAATCAATTTATGTACTCGCAGAAGGCAGACTCGTTAACCTGGGTGCGGCAGAAGGCCACCCGGCAAGCGTTATGGATATGAGCTTTGCAAATCAGGCTCTCGGGATGGAGTTCATCGTTAAAAATAAAGGTAAACTTGAAAAGAAACTCCATACTCTTCCGCATGAAGTTGACGTTAAAATTGCGGAACTTAAACTTCAAGCTATGGGTATTGAAATTGACACCCTGACAGAAGAACAGCGTGAGTATCTGAATAGCTGGAATATCGACTAATCAGACAAATTTGTAACTGAAAAAGAGTGCCCGCTTTTTTCGGGCACTCTTTTTTATGTAGTTTTATTGCTTGAATGTTGAGACAATGAGTTGATTTTATAAAGTATTCATAATAGGCTTAAATTATGGGAAGAATTATCGGAATATCAGATATACACGGCGAATATGAAAAGCTATGCAGAGTTTTAGAAAAAATTGCCCCTAAAAAAGATGATACAATTGTTTTTATGGGGGATTACATTGACAGAGGCAAAAAATCCAGAGAGGTTGTCGATAAAATTATTGACATGAAAAACGCCTGCAATTGTGTATACCTCACAGGTTCGCACGAATATGCAATGCTTCATGCAAAAAGTGATGAATATTATAATTACCTGTTCTGGAATTATGGAGGTGATGCTACGGCTGAAAGTTACGGCGGGTTTGATAATATTATGAAAGTCCACGGTAATTTTTTCAATAGCCTGAAATTTTATCATATTATAGGAAAATATCTTTTTATCCACGCAGGTGTAAGAATTGGTGTTCCGTTAGAAGAGCAGTCCGAAGAGGATATGGTTTATATAAGAAGTGCATTTTACACTAAACGTCATCACTTGCCGTATAAAATAATTTTCGGGCACACGGAATTTGACTCTCCTCAGGTGCAGGAAGATAAAATCTGCATAGACACCGGCTGCGGCAAGTACAAAAATGCCCCACTGACAGCTATTGTAATTGATAAAAATGGCAACGAATCTTTTGTTGCTTCTAATTAATTTTTGGTCACACCCAAGATGACACAGCGTACTGCACAGTATTCTCACCAGACAATAGCTATTGTATTACAGCTATTAACATAAATAAACCGAAGCTGCGGTAACTGCAGGTTAAATACGCAAAAAACAGCTTTTACCAATTTGTTCTTGTTAATACCTGTCTGGCATCCATATTATACATCTTGTCTTTGTACCAGACACCCTGAAATTTTCCATCGGGTTCATACATGTACTGAATGTCTTTTGATACAAAATAAATTGCACTAATCATTTTACCGTTAGATGTGTATTGTTTTGACCAGTAGGGGTAATCCGGATAGTTACCTTCCATTACGTCAACAAATCTGAGTCTGCCTAAGGCATCATAATAGAAAGCATTCTTCATTCTGTCTTTGTATTGAAGGGCGTATATGACAAGAATATCACTTTTGTAGAAAAAAGCACAAAGCTTCGCATAACCGGTCTCTAACACACCGTTGGAGGCAAGACGGTAATGTTCCTTGTGATTTTTATCTTTTAAAAATTCGCTGTACTGTTTGCGAAATTCTTTTCTTTTATATTTAAAAATTTCATCATCAGAAAAAATTATGTTTTTATAATTCTCGACAATTTCTTCACGCTTTACCATTGAAATATCAAACCAATCAAAAGTAATTTCAGCTTCCAAAATTGCAGATTGAGAAGGCTGTTCTGACAGCTCTTGTGTTGTTTTTTCCTGCGCGTCAGTAAAGGCATTTTGAGCCTGTATACTCATATCTTCCGGGTATGCCGCCGACACAAAAATCAGTAAACTGACTAACAATATAAATATTTTTTTCATAGATTTCCAGTCCTTTTTATTAATCATATTATAAAAGTTAACATATTTGTAAGATTTATTGTTGTATGTTAATATTTTTTTATATTACATTAATTATTTGCATATTTTTTAATTATGCTTTTATAAAAAATTCAGGGGAGCTATGTATAAAAAATCTAAATTTTCAAAGGCTTTTACACTTGCAGAAGTTTTAATCACTCTGGGTGTTATCGGAGTTGTCTCAGCTCTTACACTGCCGATACTGGTGAATCACCACCGGAATTCTGTGGCACTTGCAGGGCTGAAAGTTGCTTATGCCAAAATAAACGATGGTTTTCTCTTTATGCGTTCTGATGAAAATGTTGATGATTTAAGAAATTTACCTGTTTTTCGCGAAATGGATTCTGAAAATTTTCAGGATGAAGAGGTGCAAAGTTCACTGGATTTGCAGATGCGAAAATATTTTAATATTGTAAAATCCTACAAAGCCGGAGAAAGCTGCGCAGATTGTCCGGTTTATGTGCAAATGAACGGAGAATTGTCAGCCGGAGGTCAGTACGATTACGCGTGGCGAGGATTTTCTACTGACGGCATGATTTATTTTATGCACTTGAGCGGCCCGCAAACAGCAGAAAATACAGGAAAAATTCAGTCAATCGTAGCATATTTTTTTGTTGATATTAACGGCACTAAACTGCCTAATAAATGGGGCAAAGACATGTTTCAATTTGCTCTGGCACAAAACGGTTTGCTTTATTCAGCCTGGGGAAAAGAACTTTCAGAAGCTATGCCTCAGTCTCAAACTTATTGGGGCTCAAATTCTTCCGGCTGCGGTTCACCTGCAAATAAAGATGTGAGTACCTCTACGGGGTACGCTTGTACTGCAAGAATCATTGAAAACAGCTGGAAAATTGATTACGATTAATCTGACACCAAAACCAAAAACTCTTTTGTATCAAAACTTTCCGGTATATTAAGTGTCTCTGTTACAATTTTGTAACATTTTTCAGATATAAATTTTATATTTTCTTGACTCTAAATATTGATGTAATATGATAAAGTAACATGCAATAGTACTGTCTTGTATTCTGTGTGTAATAACGGAAACTTTGACTGCTAAAGCATTTGAGACAAATACAAAAGCTTTTTTTATATATTTGTTTGCACGATTAGTGCAAAAGGTTAACAGCCTCAAGTTAGATTTACAAATTTTTTAATAGTACGTACACCATTTATAGACGAGGTGAATTGATGTCTAAGACAAAATATGCTGAAAGAGTAACACCAATGGGTATCCCGCATACTCGTTTGGATGATTTACCGGACCTTATTGAAGTGCAGAAAAAATCTTTTGAATGGTTTTTGAAAGAAGGTTTGAAAGAAGAATTGCTTTCATTCTCTCCTATCAAAGATTATACAGGGAGATTGGAATTGCACTTTTTACCTAATTATACTTTTGATAATGCAAAGTATACAATTGAAGAAGCAAGAATTCATGACGCAACTTATGCAAAACAATTGCGCGTTATGATTAGATTAGTCAACCGTGACAGCGGTGAAATTAAAGAACAGGAAGTTTACATCGGTGATATTCCTACAATGACTGATAAAGGTACATTCATTGTAAACGGTGCAGAACGTGTAATCGTTTCCCAAATCGTTCGTTCTCCTGGTGTTTACTTCAAGCGCGAAGTTTCCCCTGCAGGAAAACGTTTGTACAATGCAACAATGATTCCAAACCGCGGTGCCTGGTTGAAAATTGAAACTGATGCAAACGATTTAATCTACGTTAAAATAGATAAAAACAGAAAAATTCTGGCAACAACTTTGTTGAAAGCTATGGGTATTACTGTTTCAGAAATGGAATCTCTGTTTACACACTTTGAATTCTTAAAGAAAACTCTGGACAAAGATACCGCAGAAACAACAGATGATGCTTTGATTGAAGTTTATAAAAAATTAAGACCTGGTGACCCGGCTTCTCCTCAAGGCGGCCGTTCAATTTTGGAAGCCCGTTTCTTTGATGAAAAGAAATATGATATCGGTCGTGTAGGTCGTTATAAATTAAATAAAAAATTAAATCTGAACATTCCGAAAAACCAAAGAACTTTGACTGTTCAAGATATCGTAGCTTCAATTGAATACCTTATCAATTTAACATACGACGAAGGAACTGTTGATGATATCGACCACTTAGGTAACAGAAGAATCCGTTCAGTCGGTGAACTTCTTCAAAACCAATTCAGAGTAGGTCTTTCAAGAATCGAAAGAATTGTTAAAGAAAGAATGACCCTTCAGGATTCTGAAACATTAACTCCGTTGAACCTTTTAAATACAAAACCTCTTGTAGCTTCATTAAAAGAATTCTTCGGAAGTTCACAATTATCACAATTTATGGACCAAACCAACCCTCTTGCTGAATTAACTCACAAAAGACGTATTTCAGCATTAGGACCTGGCGGTTTGATGAGAGAAAGAGCCGGATTTGCAGTTCGTGACATCCACCCTTCACACTACGGACGTATTTGCCCTGTAGAAACTCCGGAAGGTCCGAACGCAGGTTTGATTGGTTCACTTGCAACTCACGCTAAAGTTAACGACTACGGATTTGTAGAATCACCGTTCTTTGTAGTAAAAGACGGTGTAGTAACTGATGAAGTTCACTACATGACAGCTGACGAAGATGAAAACTTCCGCTGTGCTCCGGCAGACGTTAAATTAAATAAAGACGGTACATTCAAAGATGCACAGGTTCCTGTCAGATACCGTTCTGAATTTACAATGTGCGAATCTTCTAAAGTTGACTATGTCGGTGTTTGTCCGATACAGATTATTTCAGTTGCAACTTCAATGATTCCGTTCATTGAACACGACGACGCTAACCGTGCATTGATGGGTTCTAACATGCAACGTCAGGCAGTACCGCTTTTCATTACAGAAAGACCTGTTGTAGGTACCGGTTTAGAGGCTAGAGCAGCAAAAGACTCAGGTATGGTTATTGTATCTGATGTTGACGGTACTGTTGAAAGAGTTGTCGGTGAAGAAATTATCATCCGCGACATCAACAACCAGCCTCACGTATATCAGTTAATGAAATACGTAAGATCCAACCAGGATACTTGTATTAACCAGAGACCGCTTGTTCACGAAGGTGACAAGGTTAAGGCGGGCGATGTAATCGCTGACGGTGCTTCTACCTGCGGCGGCGAACTTTCATTAGGTAAAAACGTAATCGTTGCTTATATGCCTTGGGAAGGGTATAACTTCGAAGATGCTATCCTTCTTTCAGAAAGATGCGTTCACGATGATATATTCACATCAATCCACATTGAAAAATTGGAAATTGATGCAAGACAAACAAAACTCGGACCGGAAGAAATTACCCGTGAAATTCCTAACGTTTCAGAAGATGCTTTGAGACATTTGGATGAACGCGGTATTGTTCGTATCGGTGCAAGAGTTTATGCTGATGATATTCTCGTTGGTAAAGTAACACCTAAAGGTGAATCAGAACATCCGCCTGAAGAAAAATTGTTAAGAGCAATCTTTGCTGAAAAAGCAAGAGATGTTAAAGATAATTCACTTAGAGTTCCACACGGAGAAGGCGGAAGAGTACTCGACGTAAAAGTATTTGACCGTGAAAAAGGTGATGAACTTCCTCCGGGAGCAAATACTGTTATCAGAGTTTACATCGCTCAAAAACGTAAAGTTTCTGTCGGTGATAAACTTTCAGGACGTCACGGTAACAAAGGTATTGTATCAAGAATTCTTGCAAAAGAAGATATGCCGTTTATGCCGGATGGTACCCCTGTTGATATCGTATTGAACCCTCTTGGTGTTCCGTCACGTATGAACGTTGGTCAAACTTATGAACTTCTTCTTGGTTTGGCAGCATATCTTACAGGAAACTACTACGAGGCTCCTTCATTTGATGAAATGTTCGGGGATGCTCAATCTGAAATCGCAACCAAAGCAGAACTTTTGAAAGGTATTAAAGAATCAGGCTGCGATTGGGTAACAGAAGACGGTAAAGTAAGATTGATTGACGGTAGAACAGGTGAACCGTTTGATGAACCTGTTGCAGTCGGTCTTTCATATATCCTGAAACTCGTTCACCTTGTAGATGACAAAATCCACGCACGTTCAACAGGACCATACTCATTAGTAACACAACAACCGTTAGGCGGTAAGGCTCAATTCGGCGGACAAAGATTCGGTGAAATGGAAGTTTGGGCATTGGAAGCTTACGGTGCAGCTTATACATTACAAGAAATGTTGACTATCAAATCAGATGATGTTAACGGAAGAAACAGAGCATACGAATCAATCGTTAAGGGTGATAATATCCCGAGACCTGGTATACCTGAATCATTCAAAGTACTTGTAAGAGAATTGCAAAGTATCGGTTTGGATATTACCTGTGTTAAAAAAGACGGTTCTGAAGTTGATCTGGTATCCGATATGGATGACTTGAGAAAATCAGCTCCGAAAAGAACATTATCAGATATTGATTCAGAGTTGTTGAATATCAACTTCTTTGAAACACCAACAACATTTGGAGATTTATAAACAGATTAACAGCGGGGGCAATTCCCCCCGCAATAAAAAGGAGAAACATATAAATGTCTACAAGTATAGATTATTTTGATTATATACGAATAAGTATAGCTTCACCGGAAAGGATTCTAAAGTGGTCTTACGGGGAAGTAACAAAACCGGAAACAATCAACTACCGTACATTAAAACCTGAAAGAGACGGTTTGTTCTGCGAAAGAATTTTCGGACCGTCAAAAGACTGGGAATGCTATTGCGGTAAGTATAAAAGAGTCCGCCACAAAGGTATTATCTGCGAACGCTGCGGTGTAGAAGTTACAGATTCAAAAGTGCGCCGTCACAGAATGGGTCACATCAAACTCGCAGCACCTGTATCACACATCTGGTTTCTGAAAGGAATTCCGTCATATCTCGGTTTGTTATTGGATATGACATTGAAAGATTTGGAACAGGTAATCTACTTCAACAATTATGTAGTTCTTGATCCGGCAGACAGCCCGTTCAAGAAACTGCAATTGCTCGGCGAAGAAGAATATGAAGACTTTATGGCAGAAAACGAAGATTCCGAACTTAAAGTCGGCATCGGTGCAGAAGCTATTAAAGAACTTCTTATGGAATTAAATATTAAAGAACTCGCAGAAGAAATCAGAACAGAACTTGCAGGCTCTGTAACTTCTGTTCAAAGAAAAAGCAAACTCATCAAACGCTTGAGACTGCTTGATTCACTGATATCTTCAGAAACAGAACCGTCCTGGATGATAATGGATGTATTACCTGTTACACCTCCGGATTTAAGACCGATGGTACAATTGGACGGCGGACGTTTTGCAACCTCTGACCTTAACGATTTATATAGACGTGTTATCAACAGAAACAACCGTCTCCAAAGACTTTTGGAAATGGGTGCACCTGAAATCATCGTAAGAAACGAAAAACGTATGCTTCAGGAAGCTGTAGATGCTCTTATTGATAACGGCAGACGCGGCAGAACTGTTGTAGGTCCGAATAACAGAGCGTTAAAATCATTATCAAATATTATCGAAGGTAAACAAGGTCGTTTCCGTCAAAACCTCCTCGGTAAACGTGTTGACTACTCCGGTCGTTCAGTTATCGTTGTAGGTCCGCAATTGAGCCTTAACCAGTGCGGTTTGCCGAAAGAAATGGCTATTGAATTGTTTAAACCATTCGTTGTTAACAAACTGATTGAAAGAGGTTACGTTCAAAACATTAAATCAGCCAAAAAGAAAATTGAACGCTCCGAAGCAATCGTCTGGGATATATTAGAAGAGGTAATCGACGGACATCCGGTACTTCTGAACCGTGCTCCGACCCTCCACAGATTGGGTATTCAGGCATTTGAACCTAAACTTGTTGAAGGTCGTGCAATTCAGCTTCACCCGCTCGTATGTACAGCGTTCAACGCAGACTTCGACGGTGACCAAATGGCTGTTCACGTACCGCTTTCTATCGAAGCTCAAACCGAAGCAAGAATGCTTATGTTAGCAACTAATAACATCCTTGCTCCTGCTAACGGAAAACCTATTATTACACCGTCACAGGATATGGTTTTGGGTATGTATTACCTGACAATTCTGAAAGATCCGACACAAGAGCCGAAAGGTTACTTCTATAACTTCCAGGATGCAATTGCAGCCCTTGAAGTCGGAATTATCAGTTTGCACGACAAAATTATTGTAAGAAATGAAAACGGCGAAAGATTTGAAACTACTGTTGGTAGAATTATCTTTAACGAAACCGTTAGAAATGCTCTTGCATAATCAGTAAATTTTTGAAAATTAAAATTGAGGAAAAATAGAATGGATACAACATACGCACATGTTAAAAAAGAACCGGAATTCATCAACAAACAGATGGACAAGAAAGCTTTGAATAACCTTCTTGCACAGATGTATTTGGAATACGGCGGTGCAAAAACAGCCGAATTAGCCAATGCCTTGAAGAACCTCGGTTATAAATATGCTACAAAATCCGGAACAACAATATCAATTGCAGACCTGCAAGTTCCGGCAGCAAAAAAAGAGCTGCTTAATGAAGCGGAAAAAGAAATTGAAAAATCAACAAACAGATACTTGAAAGGTGAAATTACAGAGGTAGAAAGATACACAAAAGTTATCGACACCTGGTCTGAAACCACAGCAAAATTGACAGCACAGGTTGTCGAAAACTTTGATAAATTAAACCCTGTATATATGATGGCATTCTCCGGAGCGAGAGGTAACGTATCACAGGTATCACAATTGGTAGGTATGAGAGGCTTGATGGCAGACGCACAAGGTCAAATCATCGACTTGCCGATTAAATCCAACTTTAAAGAAGGTTTATCAGTTACCGAATACATTATTTCTTCATACGGTGCACGTAAAGGTCTTGTAGATACAGCGTTGAAAACAGCTGACTCCGGGTACCTGACAAGACGTCTTGTTGACGTTGCGCAAGATGTAATTATCCGTGCTGATGACTGCCATACTACAAAATGTATTAACATGAAAGCTATCACTGACGGTGATGCGGTTATTGTTCCGTTAATCGACAGATTACTCGGCAGAACTGTTGCACAGGATATCGTTGATACAGACGGCACACTTCTTGTCAAAAACGGAACTACGATGAACCGTGATGACATCAAGAAAATTGCGCACCTTAACTTGCAGGAACTGAAAGTTCGCTCAGGCTTAACCTGCGGTCTGGAATACGGTATCTGCCAAAAATGCTACGGCTGGGCAATGACAACACAAAAACTTGTTGATGTCGGCGAAGCTATCGGTATTATCGCAGCACAGTCAATCGGTGAACCGGGTACACAGCTTACAATGAGAACATTCCACACCGGCGGTGTATTCAAAGGTTCAGGTGCAATGAAAACCGTTGAGGCTAAAATTGCAGGTGAAGTTGTTTCTAACGTTAAAACCCGTGAACTCAGAACCCGTCACGGTGATATAGTTAATGTTGCAAACTACGAAGCTGATATTGAAGTTAAAGGCGAAAAAAGAACTGAAAAATATCATATTCCGGCAGGCTCTACCGTATTCTTTACAAACGGCATGAAAGTAGCAAAAGGTTTTAAACTCGCTGAATACGAACCGGTATCTCAGGGTGACGGTTCACGTTTGACCGAAAAAGCTACAAAAGATATTACGTCTGACCTTAGCGGAGAAGTTCTTTTTGAAGACTTTATAGCTGATGAAAAGAAAGACAGACAAGGTAACATCTCAAGAACAACTAATAAACAAGGTATTATCTGGGTCCTCGGCGGCGATGTATACAACCTTCCGGGCGGCTCAAAAGTTCTTGTTAAAGACGGTCAAAAAATCAAATCAGGCGAAAAACTTGCTGAAACACTTACAATAAGTGAACACGGCGGTGAAGTTCGTTTTGGTGAAGACCTTGTTATTGAAGATGTCAACTTTGAAGGCAAAAAAATAAAGAAAATTGTTCAAGGTAAAGAAATTACTATCGTAATTGCTTCACTGATGCCTGAAAATGCTTCATTTGAACAAACTAAAAAAGAACAAATCTGGACAGTTAATAAAACAGGCGAAAAATATATCGTAAAAGCTCCGGTTGACACAACAGTTGAAAACGGTATGATTATCGCTGAACTTATTGATGACGAATGTGCAGTTACATCATCAGGCGAAATCAGATATGTTGATGTTGAAGTTGACGAAAATCAAATCATCACAAAACCTGGTACTGTAGTATTTATTCCGGAAGAAATTCACCAAATTTCAAAAGACAGTTCTTTGAAAATGGTTGAAAACGGAACATTAGTTACAGCAGGTACTGAAATCGTAAAAGACGTATACTGCCACATTGACGGTATTGTTGAATTTAAAGAATACAACGATATTATCCACGAAATTACAGTTCGCCCGGGTGAAGTTCATACACTTTCCAGCGTTTCTGAATTGAAAGTTGACGAAGGCGAAGTTGTAAAAAAAGGCACAGTTATTGCTGACGGTATTACAGCAAAAGAAACCTCTATTGTTACAATCATGGATTCTGCAATGGATGATTTGGATATTGATGATTTGGATGAAGAAATTGATTCAAGTCTTTCACTTGATGAAGATAACATTGCAAACCAGCCTATCCAAATTCTTATCAGACCTGTTCAGGTATTGGATGTTCAACAGAAAGATGTTTCAATCAAATTCAACACAACTGATAACTTGATTGACATTGTACCTGTAACTCAACTTCAATACAAAGATGGTGCAAGAGTAAGAAACCTTGACGGTTCAACAATCACAAGAACAAGCCTTGTCCTTCAAATGCAAGGATACCTCTCTCACTTGAAAGGTATGGTAGAAATAGATGACAAAGGCAACTTGAGAATAGTCGTTCTTGAAAACCTGATTGTCCGCCGTGAATTTGAAGGTAATTCAAAATTGCTTTCATCATTGCAAACAGAATTGCTTGTAAAAGACGGTCAGACAATTGATCCGAAAACACCTGTTGCAAAAACACAAGTTCTTGCTATCAACAACGGTGTAGCTTCAATCAAGGATGAAAATGAAGAAACAAGACGTTTGCTTTTGACAAGCGCTAATTACGAAGAAAAAATCGCAGTAAGCGGCAAAGCAACAGTTAAAAAAGGCGATTTTGTAAAACTTGATGCTGAAATTGCAGAAAGCGGCGAAAAATCAACTGTTTCAGGTATGGTAATATCAGTTAACAAGGGCGAAGTTACAATTAGAACAGGTCGTCCGTACCTTATCAGCCCCGGTACAATGCTTCAGGTAAATGCAGGAGCATTGGTACTCAGAGGTGATATCATCGCAACACTGGTATTTGAAAGACAAAAAACAGGTGATATCGTTCAGGGTCTTCCGAGAGTAGAAGAGTTGCTTGAAGGCAGAAAGCCGAAAGATTGTGCTATATTGGCAGAAGAAGACGGCGTTGCTGAAATTGAAACTGATGAAGATCTTCCGAGACTCTATCTTGTAAACGAAAACGGAAGAACAGAAATCAAATACGCAATTGACGCAAACATTGTTGTTCACAACAAACAAGAAATCAAAAAAGGTCAACCGTTAACCAGCGGTCCTTTGAACCCGCATGATGTTATAAGACTTTGCGGACCGGAAGCTGCACAGCAGTATCTTGTAGACGAAGTTCAGCGTGTATACCGTTCACAAGGTGTAGAAATTGCTGATAAGCACGTTGAAATCATCGTCCGTCAGATGACTAAAAAAGTTAAAATTGTTGACGCCGGTGATACAAAACTTCTTCCGGGTGAACTTGTAGAAATGCAGATTTTCGAAAGAGAAAATAAGGAAGCCGAAGAAAATGGCGGACAACCTGCAACTTGTGAATATATGCTGTTAGGTATTACAAAAGCATCTTTGAACACAGATAGCTTTATCTCAGCAGCATCATTCCAGGAAACAACAAGAATCCTGACAGAAGCAGCTGTGGACGGAAAACGTGATATGCTCCGCGGATTAAAAGAAAACGTTATTATCGGACGTTTAATCCCGGCAGGTACCGGTTTCCATCATCTTTCCAACGCGAACGAAGAAAAAGAACGCGAAGAAAGAAAACGTGCAGTTGCACAAAGAAATCAGGCAAGAAAACCGTCTGCAATTTTGGAAGAAATTGAAGGCATGTTCGGCGCTCCTGATTTCAATATTGATGAAGAATAATTATATTCTGAGAAATAACTTAAAAGTCCGGCTAAATTGCTGCCGGACTTTTTTTATTTGAAATAATATATCAAAGCATATTTCTATATCAGAAGGCGGATTTTTCTAAAGTTTTTTTTACCGGTGCCGATAACATGACTAACAGGTGAGGTTATTTTATATGGCAAAAATTTTAGAAGGAAAACGCAGAATTATAAAAATTTCTGTTGACGATGTGTTGAATATTGTCAGAATGTATCAGCAGGTGACACGCGGCAGCTGCTGTTACGAGCATACCCGTGAGCTTTTGGAAAAACAGGCGTTTTATCTGCCGGAGGATTTGTAACATTTTTGTATAATTTCCTTAATAAAATAGCAAAATTTTTCATGCTCTGCTTTAATATAAGCATAGGAAAAGTGTATTTTATGGAGGTTTTATATGAAAGTAGGCGCAATAAATAGTTATTCAGCAAGTTTTGGTAATAAAAAAGACAAGGTTGCCGATAATACACAGGCAAAACCGGGCACCTCACAGGTGGAAATTCCGGGACTTACTATTCCGGCGTCTAACGATGTAAAAAAAGCGCTAAATACCCAGAAAAATATCGGATTGGCAGGACTTGGCGCAACATTATTAGCAATTGGCGGCTCCTTTATCAAAAACAGAGCGGTTAGATTTGTAACTGTACTTCCGGCTATCGCTACAACAGCGGCGGCAGGATTGATATTTTTCGCATCAGCTAAAAAAGCTGACCAGATTTTGAATGATACAAATGTAACAAAAGACACCACGACAAAGCCTAAAGAAGAAAAAGCTGATGCCGCTAAAAAGGCTGAAACGCCAGCTGCTGAAGTAAAAACAGAACCGGCTGAAAAACAGGAAAATGCTCCTGCCGAAGCGCCAAAGACAGAAGATAAAAAAGAAGAAACTGCACAAAAAGCCTAGGTAATTCGGCTATCAAAATAGCAGCCATGTAGAGTTATAAAAAATTCCTTTTTATTGTATTATGACGATATAATCAAAAAGGAGTTTTTTATGAAAAAAAATATTATTACGATTTTACTGATTTTAATTGTCCCTATGTTTGCGTATTGGATTTTAAGCACAAATGACGCAGCAAAATCTTCAACTGTTGCGGTTGCGAGCACAAGCACAAAACCGCAGATAATTAAATTTACCTCAGAAATGTGTATGGACTGCCAGACAATGAATCAAATTATGAAAGAAATTTTTCCGGCATACAAAGACAAAATTACCCTGATTGAAATTCCTGTTCAGGACAAATCCTCATTCAATCAATCACAGATAAAGAAATACAATGTAACACTTGTGCCGACAATCATCCTGATAGATTCAAACGGAAAACAGGTCAAAAGAATTGAAGGTGCAATAGAAAAAGACGTTATGGAATCATATTTGCAAGGGTTAAATTAATGCAAAATTACGTTGAATTATTTACATCACAGGGAAACATTGTATTATTATTCTGGCTATCATTTTTAGGCGGGCTGATAGCGTCGATTTCACCGTGTTCGCTTGCAATGCTGCCTATGATAATCGGCTATATCGGCGGGTATTCAAATGAAAAACCTGCAAGAACGCTTGTACAATTAATATTTTTTGTTCTCGGGACAGCAATAGTATTTACTGCGATTGGCATAATCTGTGCGATTACCGGCAAAGTTTTTGTGTCCTTTGCGGGCGGATATTTCGGATTATTTATTGCAGCGATTGTGATGATAATGGGCTTGAAACTTGTCGGGGTTTTGGACTTTGAACTTCCTGTAGTGATAAAGGAAATTCCGCAGAATAAAGCACAGAGCATATATTTGTATCCAATACTATTGGGGGCTGTGTTTGCGCTTGCCGGCACGCCTTGTTCAACTCCGATTTTGGCGGCGATAATGGCGTTTGCGTCATTATCTGCAAGTTTGATGCAGGCTGTAGTTATGTTGTTTTTGTTTGCAATTGGTCAGGGCTTGATTTTAATTGTAGCCGGATTTTTGACTTCTCGTCTCAAAAACTGGAAAGGGTTTTATAAGTTTTCTGATGTATTGCTAAAAATAAGCGGGGTACTTCTTATACTTGCCGCATTGTATATATATTACAAAATTTTCGCTCCGTTTGTGATGAAATTATTGTAGGTGTAAGAGCTTTGTGAGGTTTTGACCTCACCCCTGCCCCCTCTCCTAAGCAAGGAGAGGGGAATAAGTGCTTTTTTTCAAGCTCCCTTCTCCTAATTTAGGAGAGCGGATTTGAGGACGGACGACACGAGCGAAACTTGCCGAGCGTGAAGCAAATCCAAGACAGGGCTGGGGATGAGAGGTTAATCTAATGTTTCAAGGGCTTCAAGAATTTTTAAATATACTCCCTCAATATTTTCATCAATTTCATTGTTCCAAAATCTGATGACATTGTAACCTTTTGATTCAATAAATTTAGTTCTAATATTGTCATCCGAAATATTTTCAGGATGGTTATGCTGCCCTCCGTCAATTTCAATAACAAGATATTTTGTTCTGCAAACAAAATCTACAATGTAGGAACCAATTGGGTATTGGCGGACAAATTTCAAACCGTTTAACTGTCTGTTTTTTAATAAATTCCATAGTTTAGCTTCTTGTGGAGTCATATTTTTTCTTAAATTTCGTGCAAGAAAATATTTTTTATCCATGAATTAATTATATCATACATTATAAACGAACCTCACCCCTGCCCCTTTCCTAAGCTAGGAGAGAAGTCCTGATTTTTTTAAGCTCCCTTCTCCTAATTTAGGAGAAGGGCTGGGGATGAGGTTAAAATATTTTTTACGAATAAATTTATCTAATTCCATATTTAGATTAAATTTTGTAATAAATAAAACAAATTTATTTTTACTAACGACTTGTAAAAAAGCCTTGAATATCGTATAATTGATATACAAATAAGGAGTAGAAAAATGAAAATTTACGAAGGACAACTGACCACACAACAAAACGAAAAATTTTGTATAATTATTTCAAGATTTAACGATTTTATTGGAGAAAAATTGTTGTCCGGAGCAATAGATACTCTAAAACGCCACGGGGTAGCTGATGAGAATATTGAAGTGGCAAAAGTGCCCGGGGCTTTTGAAATTCCTCTTGCAGCATTAAAATTTGCCAAAACAAATAAATACAGCGCGATTATTACGCTTGGTGCCGTAATAAAAGGTTCAACACCGCATTTCGATTACGTGAGTGCCGAGGTATCAAAAGGAGTTGCAAACGTAAGTCTTCAAACAGGTATTCCTGTTATATTCGGAGTTCTTACTACAGACAATATAGAACAAGCCATTGAAAGAGCAGGTACAAAAGCCGGCAACAAAGGTGCTGATGCCGCAAAAACCGCTATTGAAATGGTTAACTTATTCAAGACAATTTAGTGTTTAATATTTAATAATTTAGGAGGTCTGCGTATGAGCGAAGTTATGACTGAATACCGTAACGAAAACACAAAAGACATTGATATTCTGCCAACCATAGAAATGGTTCAAAAGATGAATGAGGAAGACAAAATAGTTGCGCTTGCTGTTGAAGATGAACTAGAACACATCGCGCAGGCTGTAGACATTATTGCAAAACAATTTTTAAAAGGCGGAAAACTTTACTATTTTGGCGCAGGAACTTCAGGACGTCTGGGCATCCTTGACGCATCAGAATGTCCGCCGACATTCAGTGTAAACCCTGATATGGTTCAGGGGATTATGGCCGGCGGCGACAAGGCGTTCAGAATTGCTGTCGAGGGCGCGGAAGATGATGTTGAAGCCGGCAGACGCGATGCGGAAGTTTTAACTGATAAAGATGTCGCGGTTGCAATTTCTGCAAGCGGTAATCCTAAATACCTTCTGGGTGTTTTGCAACAGGCTGACAAGGTTAACGCCAAAACAATTGCGCTTACCTGCAATTCAAAAGCTCTAATTGCAGAAGATGCGGGGCTGACTATTTGTGTGGAAGTAGGGCCGGAAGTCATTGCGGGCTCAAGCAGGTTAAAAGCCGGGACTGCACAAAAAATGGTTCTTAATATGCTGACAACAGGTGCAATGATTAAAATAGGCAAGACTTATCAGAACTTTATGATTGATTTGAAGGCGTCAAACGAAAAATTGAAAGACCGCGCAATAAGAATTGTTGCACAAATTGCGGGTGTCACTCACAGTGATGCTCTTGCTGCACTCTTGGAATGTAATTGGGAGATAAAAACAGCGATAGTTATGATTTTGAGAAAAGTCGCACCTGACGAGGCAAGACTTGAACTCAAAAAGCATTGCGGGGTTTTGCGTAAACTTCTCACCAAAGAGCTTGTGTAGACAAACCGGTCGCATTATTGTAAAATATAAACAGAGGGAAAGAGTATAAATATGAAATTAACAGTGATAGGTGCAGGATGCTGGGGGCTTACACTCGCCTGGCTTTTGACAGACAATTTTGATGATGTAACGGTTTGGGGACGTGCTCAGGATTTATCAGAAGATTTACTAAAGAACAAGCACACCTCAAAACCGCTGGAAGTCCAGCTTGCTGATAAGGTTGAAATTACATCAGACCTTGCTTCTGCTATCAAAGACGCTGATATAATTTTGAATGTTGTTGCAACATCCGGAACACGTGATGTTTGCGAAAATTTGAAAAAAGCAGGTATTAAAAAAGAACAAATTTTGGTCAACGCTTCAAAAGGTATTGAACTTCCGTCGTTGATGAGAATGTCCGAGGTTATAAAATCAGTTTTACCTGACCAAAATCTGGCAATTCTTTCCGGCCCTACTCTTGCAAAAGAAGTTCTGGCAGGCAAACCCACAGCTGCATCTGTTGCGTCTGACGATATGAAAATCGCTGAATTTGTTCAAAAATATTGCAATGTACCGGGACGTTTCAGACTTTATACAAATTCCGACGTGATAGGCGTTGAACTTGGCGGCAGCCTGAAAAACGTAATAGCAATAGCCTCAGGTTTTGCGCATGCAATGAATTTAGGCGACAATTGCACCGGCACACTCCTCACCCGCGGTATGGCTGAAATTGTCAGAGTTAGTATCAATCTTGGTGCTAATCCGTCGACGCTGTACGGACTATCCGGAATGGGAGATTTGATTGCGACCTGTTCAAGTCCTATGTCAAGAAATTATACTGTGGGGTATATGCTTGGACAGGGTAAAAAAATTGACGATATATTAAGAGAATTAGGCTCTGTGGCAGAAGGTGTTAAAACTTCTAAAGCTATATGTGAACTGGCTAAAAAACTTGATATAGAAGTACCGGTTTCAAATGCGATTTATGAAGCTGTTTATACTGATATAACGCCTAAAGAGCTGCTTGATAAATTAATGAACCGTAAACTCAAAGAAGAAGAAAGATACGTATAATGACCGAAAAAAATTATGCAGTCAGATATTTGAAAAATACTTATTACCCCGTGATTATCCCTGATAATATTACGGTTGAAGACGGGCAGATGATTTTGGTTCGTACGGAAAAGGGCGAGGAAGCTTTAAAAGTCTTTACGGTCAATTCTCAAATTGCTGAAATTTGGAATCGCAGCAATATTAAACCTGATCCTTTGCCGTTTGTCAGGGTAATGTCGCAGCGTGATTTACAAATTCTTGACGACATAAAAAAAGAGGAAGTAGAATCATTTTTTAAGTGTCAGGCGCTTGTAAAACAACACAAACTAACAATGAATCTTGTTCAGTGCCGCATAACTTTTGACAAAAGAAAAATAACTTTTTATTATACAGCACCGGAGCGTGTGGATTTTCGTGCACTATTGAAAGATTTAACGCAGGTGTTTACGCGTGTAAGGATTGATTTGCGCCATATCGGCGTACGTGACGAGACCTCAATTTTAGAGGGAACAGGTGTTTGCGGGAGACCGTTCTGCTGTTCAAGCTTTTTGAGAAAATTTGCGACAATTAACGTTAAACTCGCAAAAGATCAGGGGATGCCTATAGCGCCGGGAAAAATTTCCGGAACTTGCGGAAGACTTTTGTGCTGTTTAACTTATGAATATTCTAACTATATTGACGCAGCAAAAGGTATGCCGCCTGTCGGTTCATCTGTTATGACACCGGACGGGCTTGGTAAAGTTTACTATCTGCAATTTTTGAGCGGAAAAGTCGCTGTTAAAATGGAAGACGGCAAGGTCAAAGAATTTCCGAAAGGTGATATTGAAATGGTTGACGCTGATGTCAATGTTGAAATTGACATTCCGAATATAAATACTGCTTATGTAGAAGAGGAAGAGCATATAGATATCAAGCAGCTTGAAGACGACAAAAACAGCTCAACCGGGAATATTTAATTTATCCGTTTGTCAAAAGGTGCTCTTGCATGTTGTTAAAATTAAACGTCAGGCGGTGCCTGACCTACAGTATCAGCTGCGCGTTTGCGCTAATGAAACTTGTGAAAGTAATCAATTACTAATAATTTTAATATTACTTTATTATATTCTGCGCACATTTTTTGTATTTTTGCAACATTCGGGAGAATGTTTTTATTATTTTGAAAACTTGCTATATTCGTTTTGTAAAGGAGAATTTGATGAGTTGGATATATTTGATACTTGCTATAATTTTTGAAACATTAGGAACAACATTTTTGAAAATGTCAAATGGATTTTCGGTTCTTCTTCCGTCAATTGGTGTGATTTTCGGGTATATATTGTGTTTTTTATTCTTGTCGTATGCGCTCAAAACAATAGATATGAGTGTTGCGTATGCTATATGGGGAGCGTTTGGAATTTTATTAATCAGTGCAATTGGTATGATATTTTTTCACGAGTCAATAAGCTTTTTGAAAGTAGCATCAATTTTGTTAATAATTCTGGGCACGGTAGGCTTGCGTATGGCTAATTAGGAGCAAACAAGTTTGATTTTTTAGTCAGAAATCTTGTCGTACAAGTGACAATTAACAGAGTGGGAGTCTGTAATTTTTTTATTATCTGCAGGTGTGCTTTTGCAGATATCCATGCAATATTGACATCTGGTGTGAAATTTGCATCCCTGCGGAAGATTTGCAGGGGACGGCAGGTCGCCTTGCAGGATTATTTCTTCTTTTTTACCGGTAAGCTGCGGCACAGAACTCAAGAGCGCTTTTGTGTACGGGTGTTTTGGGGTGTTGAAAATTTCATCAGTCTTTCCGATTTCTACAATTTCACCCAGATACATAATCGCAACCCTGTCAGCCAGATATTTAATCACACTCATATCATGAGTGATAAGTAAAAAAGTCAGATTGAAACTTTCTTTCAAGTCTTTCAAAAGATTGATAATCTGGGCTTGTATGCTTACATCCAGAGCACTTACAGGCTCGTCAGCAAGTATAAATTCAGGATTTAAAACGAGCGCTCGAGCTATTGCAATCCTCTGGCGCTGTCCGCCGGAAAACTCGTGCGGATATTTGTACAGAGCTTCTCTTGTTAATCCTGTTTTTTCAGCTTTTTCAAAGATAATTTTGTCGATTTCATCGTTTGTATATGATGTATTTATTTTTAAAGGTTCCCTGAGAGTGTCTATTATTTTCATTTTAGGATTAAGGCTTGCATAAGGGTTCTGAAAAATCATCTGGGCTTTAGTGCGGAAGTTTTTCAGTTCCTTTTTATCCATAGTGAGAATATTTTTGCCCTCAAAATCAATTTCACCTGATTTTGCATCTTCAAGTTTTATTATCGCTCTTGCAAGTGTTGATTTGCCGCAGCCTGATTCGCCCGCAATCGCAAGAATTTCTCCTCTCTTTATATCAAGCGACACTCCGTTTACCGCATGAATTGTCTCTTTTTTGCCTAAAATTCCTTTATTCGTATTGTATTCAACAACAAGATTTTTAATTTCAATCAAATTTTCAACCATAGAATGATATTAACTTAATTTTTAAATTAATGCAATCAGTCAGCTATGGGGTAATAAAAAGGCGATAAGACTGGGCTTCGATATTGTATTAAGTCTGTAATCCCTAAATTTCGCGTCGTCCCTCAATTGCTTTGGCAATAGTAATTTCATCAGCGTACTCCAAATCCGCGCCCACCGGCAATCCGAACGCAATTCTGGAAATTTTTATGCCAAAAGGCTTCATTAATTTAGTCAGATAAAGACTTGTAGCCTCACCTTCGACTGACGGGCTGAGCGCAAGGATAACTTCCTGTACTTCTTCAGATGTAAGTCTTGTCAAAAGCTCTTTAATTCTTATATCATCTGCCCCGATGCCGTCCATAGGCGAAATTAAACCTTGCAGAACGTGATACAAACCTTTATATTCGTTTGTTTTTTCAATTGCAATAAGATCTTTAGTTTCAGCAACAACACAGATAGTTGAGCGGTCTCGTTTTGTTGACTGGCAAATCTCACACGGGCTTGTGGAGGACAGATTAAAACAAACTTCACATGTATGGGTGTTTGCTTTTGCATCAATTATAGCCTGTGCGAATTTTTGAACTTCATTTTCCGGCATTCTCAAAAGGTAAAACGCCATTCTTTGTGCGGATTTTGGTCCGACTGACGGAAATTTTTGAAAATGCTCAATGAGTGTTGCAATTGATTTAGGATAAATCATTAAAACAATCCCGGAATATTAATTCCGCCTGTTGCAGCTTTCATTTTTTCTTCCATTTGAGCGGCAGCCTTGTTGCTAGCCTGCTGGATTGCTGCTGATATAATATCTTCCATCATTTCAACTGTTTCAGAGTCAACTGATGCAGGGTTATCAGGATTGATAGCTTCCGGCGACAGTTTAATTGATTTGAATTTGCCGAGTCCGTCGCAAATAACTTTGACAGAGCCGCCTGCAGACTCGCCTGAAATCTCAAGATTAGCAAGTTCTTCCTGGGTCTTTTTCAATTTTTTTTGTATATTTTGTGCCTGCTGCATCATTTGCATAATGTTCATGATTAAATGTCCTCCTTAGTCTTTTTGCGGTTTTTATTATACAATAAAAATATGAATAAGAAAACCTATGTACAAGAATCTTTAAGAAACGGGCGGATAATGCGCTGGACAATGATGCCCTTAAAGGTTTATGTTGCACCGATGAAATTTTATTCAAAGCAGGGTGAGGATTACAAGTACAGGGGATTAGTAAAGCGTGCACTTGACGAGTGGCAGTCGGCGACAAAGGGCAGAGTTTCTTTTACGCTTGTGGGCACTCTGTTGGAATCTAATGTTAATGTTGACTGGAAAAGGGTTGAGCGAAAAGCTCTCGGGCATTGTTATTTCCAGTTTGATGCGGCACAGAGGCTTTACAGTGCAGAGGTTTCAATCGGTTTGACAGACGGAATTATACACAGTGATTATATGGATGAAGACGAGGTTTACCATACAATCCTGCATGAAATCGGGCATGCTCTGGGGCTCGGGCATAGTCCTTACAAAACCGATATTATGTACACCCCGCACCAGAAAGGTGTGAACAGAGTCTCAGAGGGCGATATTTTGACAGTAAACTGGTTGTACAAACTTCCGCAGGGTGCAAAGGTTTCGGAAGTTGCATCGCAATTGGGTGTCGGCGGTTATGACATAGACGATATTATAACCAAATATATGAATAAAGCTTCCGGTAAAACTCAAGACAGCCAGCCGGAACATAAAAAAGTAGTCAAGCGCAGAGATTTGCTGGAAGAACAGGAAAAAATAGCACTTTTGCGCAAATATCATTTAACCCTGCAGAGCGTGAGTATGTCTGAGGAGCTTAAAAAATTTTTTCAAAAACCGCAGGATAAGTAATTTTCTGTACGTAGAATTACCGAATTGACGAATTTGCTATCGGCATTGTACACTTATTAAAGTGTTAACTCTGCATAACAAATATACTTTGTTGGAAATAAATGGCAATTTTCGTATAATGAAATTTTTATATATTAATATAGGGAAAATTTATAGGAAATTGTTATGAATATTACTTGCCTGAGGTCATTGGTTCGCAATGGGTGGAACATAGCCAATCGCAGAGTGTTACAAAAATTAATAGGCAAAGATGAATGTGTAAAATTATGTGATGAATTTAAAAGAATTAGCACAGAATGCGAACAATTGTATTTTGCAAATAATAGAGCTGTTTTTTGTCCAACAGGTGATATTTCTTTATTAAATAAAAATGGTGATTTTGTTTTAAAAATATCAGCAGAAATACAAGATATCTATGTAAAAAATCATTATCTGCGTTTTGTTAATAAAGATATAAATTTAAAAAATATAATTAGTAAAGTTAAAGAGTATCAAACTAAAATTGTTAATTATTTTGATAATGCAAAAGAACTTCCGGAATCCACACTTCAATCAAAAACTATGAAAAAACTTTATACTTCTGAATTCAAGCCGGTGAGAAGGTTTAATGAAGATGGATATCACGTTACAACTCTTATCGATAATTCTACAGGCAAGTCTGTGGAAGCTTATGTGAAATGTCTGTATAATAAAAAAGCATGCTCTCACTGGGAATTTTCTTATCCTGTTGATTATGAAAACTGGGGGATATTTATTAAAAACTCAAAAGGTGAGTATGAAATGGTTGGCAAACGTTCATTTTATATTGACAAAGAAAAATGCAGACTTCTGCCTGATTGGATGGATTCAATAGATGGCTTTGAGCAATATAGCGGCATAGGGCTTAGATGTCATCAAATCGGTGTTGAAAGAATGATGCAGGAAAATTTAAGTACTGTAGAAATTTGTGCACAAGGACAAGCCTTTCCATTTCATTATAAAAGCGGGTTCAGGGTTGTTCAAAGAGCAATAGAAATGCCTAGAGAGAGATTTAATAAAATTTTGGACAATTATGTGGAAGAAAGCGGACTAAGTAAAGAAGTATTAGAAAAAGTTATGGTTGCAAAATCAGTTGACGATAAAATTGTTTTCGATTCACAAACCATTGAAAATTGGCATAAGCTTTTATATTTGAAGAATAACGGGAAAATTATGTTAGATGATACTCCTATGGAATTACGCGGAGAATGGTTGGAACGCTGGAAGCAAATGGCTAAAGCCCAACCTATACTTCTTGATTAAATTAAAGCCTTAAATTTTATTATTTCTGTAGGCGTGGAATGCAAGGGTAAAGCAGGTTATGCCGAATAAAATTCCTACCATCATTGTGTTGTGGTAAGCGTTTAAAAACGCAGTTGTGTATTCCAGTCCGGATTTCAAATATCCTCCGCGCAGACTGTCAAATATACTGATAGTCAATGCAACCCCTAAGATATTTCCCATATTTCTCGACAGTGCCAGAATCCCGCTGGCTATTCCGAGCTCTGATTTTTTCACGCTTGTGATTATCGCAGTATTAGACGGCGACTGGAACAGTCCGTTTCCTATCCCCATAATCCCTGACGCGGCAATGATTTCCCACGCTGGTGTCGTTTCGTTGAATGTTGTGAAAATTACAAGCGCAATTATATAAACTAAGGGGCCTGCCATTGTTAAAATCCTACTTCCGTGCTTGCCAGCCCAGTTCCCGCTAAAAGGTGCCGTAACAGATAGCGTTACCGAGTATGGCAGCACAAGCAGACCCGTTATAAGCGGATTGTATTTTAAAATTTCCTGTAAGAAAAACGGCAGCAAAATTGAATTTGTGAACATTGCCATATATGAAGTCATAACCGCAAGGTTGCCGAGTGTGAATGTTTTAATTTTAAAGATTTCAAAATTTATCATAGGATTTTTAATTTTGTGGTCTCTTATGTAAAACAAAGCCCCGAAAACTGCTGTCAAAATTCCGAGAACTGCTATTTTGAGTGAAGTCCAGCCCCACTGGTGACCTTCTGATATAGCAAGCAGCAATGCAAAAATGCTTATTGTAAAATACAGAAATCCCGGATAATCAAATTTAAAATTCTCACGGCTTTCGTGGTGAGATGGGAGCATTCTGTATGCGTAAATTGCGCCGATAACAGCAATCGGAATACATGGCACAAATATAGCGCGCCAGTCAAATGAATTTATCAAAAATCCGCCGAGTGCAGGTCCGCTCATCCCGCCGATTGCGATAATACAGCCATTCAGTCCCAGCGCCTTGCCCCGTCTTGCATTTCTGAATATAGACGCAATGACAGCTGACGCGTTTGAAATCATAATTGAAGCCCCGAGCGCCTCTATACATCTAAACAAAATAAGCTGCCAAAATTCTGCTGCGACCGTATTCAAAGCTGCACCAGCCGCAAATATCAAAAAACCACTAGCATACATTTTATTTTTAGGAAAAATGTCTCCGAGTTTGCCAAAAAACGGAAGAAAAACCGTCAGCACAAGCATATAAGCTATCACAACCCACTGCACCTGCGAGATGGAAACATCAAACGCCCGCGACATTTCGTAAAGCCCGAGGTTCACGGTTGAAGAATCCAGCATCCCCAAGAAGTTGCCGATTGCTACTATTATGAACATTGTCCATTTCAGTGATTTTGTTTTCATGTAATTCTATTGTATAACGAGGTTATAGATTTTCAATTTGTTAAGGAAATGCTGTAAACAATTGCTTTCCATTCCTGCCTGTTGCCCATCCACCTGTTTGGATTTTTACTGCCACTGCCATCTTCGTGCACATCTTTGAAGCCGCATTCGATTATTTTTAATGTCTTTGAAATATCTATAATTTTCTTATATTTATTTTCAGAATTTCTAATATTCAGAAAAACAAATTCTTTTCCCGGAAATCGTTCCTGCATCCGTTTTAAAAATTTTACAAAATGTTCAAAAGGTTCATCTCGGTTTGTGATGAAAAGAATTTTCTTAGATGCTTTTATACGTTCATGCATTCTTTTATTTCTTTTCCTGATTTTTGCAATGAATTCAGGATAATATTCTTCTGCAGTTAATTCAAGCGGGAAATGATGAAAAGAATTTATATTGCTATTTTTCTCTGCCAGCTGCCTGTGCTTGATATCACTATGGGTTTTCAACTTATTTTCTGTATTATCAATTACATCAGTAAAAAACTTTTCAAAATTATTTTCAGTCAGAGTGATAAAATCATCAAGGGTAAATCCGCTGAACCAGTCAAAAGGAAAAGCTTCTTTGCGCAGTTTTGCCTTTTTTATGTAAAACACAGGACGGCAAGCCGGCCCTAAAGAAATAACAACATCTACTTTCAAGTTTAATGAAAATTTGTATAATATGACTTTGAATAAAAGTATAAATTTATTAATGTATTGATTCATTTACTTTAATGATGATTTCACCCAATCTTTAATCACTCTGAGCGGTGAGCGTGTGAGAGCAAGTGAATTTTTCTCTACATTTTTAGTAATAACGCTACCGGCGCCTACGTTTACCCATTCCTGTAATTCAACGGGTGCGACAAGTACAGCATTTGAACCGATTTTTACATTATCGTGCAGGATTGTTTTACTTTTTACTTTTGTAATCGGGTTGTAATTGGCTGTGATTGTGCCTGCTCCGATATTTACGTGTTCACCTATTTCGCTGTCTCCGATGTAGCTCAGGTGCCCTGCATTTGTATTTGAATTTATTTTTGATTTTTTAACTTCGACAAAGTTTCCGATTTTAACATTATCCGCAACTTCCACACCTCCGCGGAAATGTGCAAATGGCCCGATTTTACAGTTTTCACCGATTTTATTTTTACCTTCAAGGTATGTTGAAGGATAAATTATTGTATCTTTGCCGATTTCTGTATCTTCGCTAATCCAGGTAGAGGACGGATCGACTATTGTGACTCCGTTTTCCATTAATTCAGTAAGTTTTCTTTCGTTCATAATTCTTGTTGCTTCAGCAAGGTGCAGGCGTGAATTTATGCCGAAAATTTCTTCGTTATTTTTCAGAGTGTATGCGTTAACAGAAAGTTTGTTTTTCTTGCCCCATTCAATAATATCAGTGAGGTAATATTCGCCCTGCGCGTTATTGCTGGTGAGCTGTGAGAACGCAGGTGAAATTTTTGACCAGTCAAGACAGTAAATCCCTGCATTAATTTCTTTGACTGATTTTTGTTCCGGAGATGCGTCTTTTTCTTCGACGATACACTTTATGGTGCCGTCATTTTCTCTGATAATTCTTCCGTAATTTGTCGGATTATCAAATATTGCACTCATAACCGTGAGGTCTGAATTTTGAGAGTTATGGTAATCAATAAATTCTTTGAGAGTGTCTTCTTTGATGAGCGGAGTGTCGCCGCAGAGTATCAAGACAAGTCCTTTGTAATCTTTCAAAAACGGGCAGACTTTTGAGACTGCATCGCCTGTGCCTAGCTGAGGAGCCTGAAGAACTGTTTTAGCATTTTCGTAATTTTCTTCGACAAATTTTTCTACTTCTTCTGCGTGATGACCGACGATAACAAAAGATTCCTGCGAAATATTTTTAACATTATCAAGTACGTAACCGAGCAGAGTTTTGTCCATAATTTTGTGCAGAACTTTCGGTGTATTTGATTTCATACGGGTGCCTTTACCGGCAGCAAGAATTATTGTTTTTATATCCATAACTATTCTCTCTTTCAGATTGTGTTACATCGAACTTCTGGCGTTGCAGAAATTGATTTCATATTAATATTTTAATACAAACAAATTCTGAACGATATTCTTTGGTAAAAATCTTGTGCTGTACAAACCTGCACCCCAAAGAGTGGACAAAGCCCTCATATTGCTTTTTCTTTGCTGCTCTTTCTTTTTGTGCTAAAAAGAAAGAGTACGGCGGCAGGGGGATTTTGCTAAGCCGTAGGCGAGAATGTGAAATTCGAGCCGTACGGATAAGTATGCAGAGCTAACCCAAAGAATTTTTCAACAAAAAATTCTTTGGTGCAAATCACGTGCCGTCAAAGCATTGACCTTTTGAATGCTAAAAGAAAGAGTACGGCGGCAACGGGATTTTGCTTAGCCGTAGGCGAGAATGTGAAATTCGAGCCGTACGGATAAGTATGCAGAGCTAACCCAAAGAATTTTTCAACAAAAA
>CALUQN010000021.1 GCA_944322945.1 Candidatus Gastranaerophilales bacterium
CGGTGGTTAGATCCCGAAATAAATTCGGGATGACATATTACTTTTTTGTCACCCTGAACTTGTTTGACTATTTTTTTCAAAATATATGATTTATGATTTTGTGAAAAATGTCCGGTTTCCTGTAGGGGCTTGTCAACATGAAACATCTGCTTTCCGGTGGTAAGATCCCGAAATAAATTCGGGATGACATATTACTTTTTTGTCACCCTGAACTTGTTTGACTATTTTTTTTAAAATATATGATTTATGATTTTGTGAAAAATGTCCGGTTTCCTGTAGGGGCTTGTCAACTTGAAACATCTGCTTTCCGGTGGTAAGATCCCGAAATAAATTCGGGATGACATATTACTTTTTGTCACCCTGAACTTGTTTCAGGGTCTTGTCACTATTCAAGTCCAGTGTTGTTTTTCAGCAGGGTCTTTCCGGTGGTAAGATCCCGAAATAAATTCGGGATGACACATTAATTTTTTGTCACCCTGAACTTGTTTGACTACATTTTCCAAAATCTATGATTTTGTGAAAAATGTCCGGTTTCCCGTAGGGGCTTATCAACTTGAAACATCTGCTTTCCGGTGGCAAGATCCCGAAATAAATTCGGGATGACATATTACTTTTTTTGTCACCCTGAACTTGTTTCAGGGTCTTGCCGGTGCTAAGCTTCCGAAACACGGAGGTCAATCCGATGTTCGGAATGACATTATGCTTATCTTTTAATAATATTTGGTGGAAACATATATATAAATCCCTTTTTAATAGTATATATAACTTCAGGGAAATATGATATAATCATTATATGAGAATTTTACTAATAACTGATTTGTATCCTGTATCAGAAAAAGAGAGAACAACACCGCGGACACTTTTCAATTTTGTCAAAAGCTGGGAAGCCTCCGGACATGAAGTTACTGTTATCAAGCCGAATTTTCTTTTGAATTCTTTTATACGCAAAAAACCGTTTTATAATACCGGCTGGTACGGCAATGTTTTTAATGTAAATTATTTTACGCCGTTTATGTTCAATGTAGAAAACAAACTGCCGGAGTTGGAAACTGATTTGATAATAGCGCATATGCCGTCAGGGATTTTGTTTGCGGACAGACTCGGAATCCCGTTTGTTGCAGGAGTTCATAATTCAGATATAGAAGTTTTGACAAAGCCTCAGTACAGTTTTTATTTTAAGGCAAGGCTGGAAAAAGCTCTTTACCATGCAGCGCTGATTGCCTGCCGTTCGTTTGTGCTAAAGGAAAAACTGCTGGAACTTTATCCGCATTTTAGTGACAAAACTTTTACAGCTCCGTCTGGGATTGACGCAGAGTTAATCCTGCCGGTGCGGGACAAAAAATTCGGAAAAACTCTGAAAGTTTTGACATGTGCAAACTTTAAAAAACGGAAAAATATTGATAAACTTATTTATGCCTTAAAAGGTGAGAAAGGTTTTGAGCTGACTGTGATTGGAGATGGTCCGGGGCGCAGGCAGCTTGAAAAAATTGACGCCTCTGTAAAATTCACCGGCGCGCTTTCGCACGAGGAAGTTATGAAGAAAATGCGGGAGGCTGATGTGTTTGTCCTGCCAAGTGTCGGGGAAACTTTTGGCATGGTGTATCTGGAAGCAATGGCAGCCGGCTGTATCACAGTCGGGACAAAAGGCGACGGGATTGACGGGATTATTAAAGACGGCGAAAACGGTTTTTTGGTTTACCCGACAATTGAAGATATTAAGCAAACTCTGTTAAGCATTAAAAATTTGAGCGCAGATGAGCTGAAAGCTTTGCGCTGCAATAGTTTTAATACCATCTGTTCATACACTTTAGAGGCTTGTGCGCAAGAATATCTGGATGCAATTTTTAAGTTTTTGTAAACATTTGACAAAAGTTTTAACCATGTAAAGCATGTTTTTGGTAGACTAAGTTATGGTTGGTTTACCCGCTTTACAGCAAACCCCCCTGAAAGGAAATGAGGAATATTGATGAAAAAAATTTTATTTGTATTGATGACTTTGATTTTGAACATTCAGTCAGCAATGGCTTCAGGTGTTGATGCTTTTATGGACAAACATGTTGCGCCGGTATCGGATGCTGTTGCAAGATTGATTTTTTATCCGGTTAATATTTGTAACAACGAAGTTCCGTTGATTATTTTCTGGATATTAATTGCAGGTATATTTTTCACCATATATTACCGCGGGATATCCGTATGGGGGTTCAAGCATGCTGTTGATATGGTAGCCGCTCCTGCTCACAAGCATGGTGATGATTCCAACGGGGAAGTATCTTCTTTCCAGGCGCTGGCGACAGCTCTCTCAGGAACAATCGGTATCGGAAGTATTGCAGGTGTTGCAATTTCAATTTCAATCGGCGGACCGGGTGCTGCGTTTTGGATTTTTGCAGGCGCACTTTTGGGTATGTCTATCAAGTTTGTGGAGGCATCTCTTGCGGTTAAATACCGTCGTTTTAACCTTGACGGTTCGGTATCAGGCGGGCCGATGCACTATATTGCGCACGGTTTGACCAGAAAAAAATTAAGATGGCTCGGTCAGCCGCTTTCGGTTATTTATGCAATCCTTTGTATCGGCGGCGGTATTACCGGCGGTAATATGATTCAAATCAACCAGACGGCACACCAGATTGTATTTATTACAGGAAAAGACCAGAGCCTTTTGCATGGCCATACTTGGATTATCGGCTTGATTGTAGCAATTCTTATCGGTATGGTTATCCTCGGCGGGATTAAGAGTATAGCAAAAGTTACAACGATTTTAACCCCGACAATGTGTATTATGTATATTGTTTCCGGTCTGATAGTTATCGGCGCTAACTTTTTGAATATTCCGCATGCTCTTGCTGTTATTTTCAAAGAAGCTTTTAACCCGACAGCAGTTGCAGGCGGCATTTTCGGAACAATTATTATCGGATTGAGACGTTCTGTTCAGTGTAACGAAGCCGGTACAGGTGCTGCTGCTATTGTTTACGCGACCGCACAAACAAAGGAACCTGTGTCTCAAGGTTTTGTTGCTTTGATTGAAACTTTCCTAACAGGTGTTCTGTGTTTGTTTACTTCTTTTGCTATTATATTTTCCGGCGTTCTCGACCAGTATGAAGTCGGTAAAATCTCCGGTATAGAGCTCGCGTCTAATGCGTTCCAGTCAGTTATTCCGTTCTTCCCGTTAATCCTTTCAATCATTGCGGTTATGTTCGCACTTTCAACTTTGATTTCTTGGGCGTATTACGGACAGAAGGCGTGGACTTTCCTGTTTGGCGAAGGTAAAAAACGCGTGCTTGCTTTCAATCTGATTTACTGTTTATTCATTATCGTGGGTTCTGCTATGAATGTTAAATCCGTAATTGATATAACTGATGCGATGATGATTGCGCTTTGTGTGCCGAATATTATCACTTTGTATATTCTGGCTCCGGAAATTAAAAAAGATTTGATTGATTACTGCCAGCGTCATAATGTTTGCCTTTCACTCAACAGAGACTGGAGATTGAAACCTGCTCCTGCAGCTGTGGAAGTGAATACTGCTGTAGTACAAGATGATGAGGATGATGAAATATGTCAGAGCAAATAATTGTTACTGTTTCAGGTGTTGATAAAGTTGGTATTGTAGCCAAAGTCACTACGGCTTTGGCTCAATATGAAGTTAATATAGAAGATATTAAACAAACATTAATGCAGGGACATTTTGTAATGTTCCTTTTAGGTAATATTGAAAAATCAAAATATTCGTTTAAAGAAATCAAAGACGCATTGACAGAGGTCGGTAAAGAACTCGGGATGGAAATCTGGGTTCAACGTAAAGAAATTTTCGATAATATGCACAATATTTAATTGTAAAATTTAATTTTTCTTTACAATAATAGCAATAAAAAATTTTTTCTGTTTTCATGTAAATACTAAAATTCAAAAATGTGAAAGGCATTTATATGATTAAATTTTCAAAACTTACCCCGGACAGATTTGAAACAATTAACCATGCAGCAAGACAGTCAAAAGAAACATTGCGCAGGGTTGCGCCGGAAACAACTCCGGATATTGTTGATTTGTCAAAATTCAATGCCGAGACAAACAATATCGGATTTTTCAAAAAACTGGTAAAGACTATAAAAATTCTTTTCCGCACAAATTTCAGTAAAGATTAATCAATATTAGAGCGTTTGCTCGCCAATGCAGATGTATTTGAATCCGCGTTGGAGCATACGGTGGGTTTCATATTGATTTCTGCCGTCGAAAATCAGCGGTGTTTTGAGAAGTTTTTTTATTCTGTCAAAATCAGGGCGTCTGAACTCGTTCCATTCAGTGAGCAAAAGCATTGCATCAGCGCCGTTCAGAGCTTCATAGGAATTTGGTGCATAAGTTATTCTGTCAGCGAAGATTTTTTTTGCAAGGTCAAAAGCTTTCGGATCATAGGCTTGAATTTTTGCACCGCGTCTTAAAAGTTCATTGATAATTGTAATTGACGGCGCTTCTCTCATGTCGTTAGTTTTAGGTTTGAAAGCAAGCCCCCATACCCCGAAAGTTTTGCCGGTGATGTCATTGTTATACCAGTTGAGAATTTTTTCTACAAAGAGAAGACGTTGCTTTTTATTAACTTTATCAGTCGCTTCAAAAATATCATAGCCGCAGTCAAATTCTTTCGCGGTTCTGATTAGCGCCTGAACATCTTTCGGGAAACAGCTTCCGCCGTAACCTATCCCCGGGAACAGAAACTGTGAGCCTATTCTTCTGTCAGAACTCATGCCTATTCTAACCATTTCTGCATTTGCGCCGACTTTTTCGCAGAGGTTAGCAATTTCATTTGCGTAGGAGATTTTTAGTGCCAAAAATGAGTTTGCTGCATACTTGCTCATTTCTGCAGATTTTACATCCATGATTATGACAGGATTGCCCGTTCTCAAAAACGGTGCATAAAGTTCCTGCATAATTTCCGTTGCACGTTGAGAATTTGATCCGATAATAACTCTGTCCGGACGCAAAAAATCGTCAACAGCCGCGCCCTGTTTTAAAAATTCCGGGTTAGAAACGACGTCAAAAGGCGCGTTTGTTTGGTTGCGGATAATCCCTGTAACTTTTTCCGCTGTGCCGACAGGTACTGTTGATTTGTCAACGATTACTTTGTAGCCGTTTAGTGATTTGCCGATTTCTTCCGCAACCTGATAAACATATTTCAAATCCGCTGCGCCGTCTTCACCCTGCGGGGTGCCTACAGCTATAAAACACACAAGGGAATTTTCTACTGCAGTCTTAATGTCATTGGAAAATGTAAGCCGTTTTTCCGAAACATTTGATTTTATCAATTCTTCCAAACCCGGTTCAAAAATCGGTACGATACCTTTTTTTAAGAGTTCAAGTTTTTGGAGATTATTATCGACACAGATGACCTGATTACCCATTTCAGCAAGACAGGTGCCTGCAACCAGTCCTACATATCCTGTTCCGATGACGCATACTTTCATACTTTTTCCTTTTTAATTCCTCTTTTATATTTTTGTTCTGAAATAATCAATTGTTTTTTGCAGCCCAGTTTCGATATCAGTTACAGGCTCCCAGTTTAATTCTTTTTGTGCAAGAGTTATATCGGGTTTTCTCTGAACCGGGTCGTCCTGCGGAAGCGGTTTGTAGACGATTTTTGAACTTGAGCCGGTCATTTTGATTATAAGCTTTGCAAAATCAAGAATTGAGCGCTCGCTCGGATTTCCGAGATTTACAGGGCCGATAAACTTTTGCGGATTGTTCATCATTTTTATCATTCCGTCAACAAGGTCGTCAACGTAGCAGAATGAACGGGTCTGGCTCCCGTCGCCATAAATAGTTATGACCTCGTTTTTTAATGCTTGAAGAATGAAATTTGAAACAACTCTGCCGTCATTTTCCGCCATATTTGGTCCGTAGGTGTTGAAGATACGGATAATCCTGATATCAACATTATTTTGTCTGTGATAATCCATCATAAGAGTTTCAGCACAGCGTTTCCCTTCATCGTAGCAGCTTCTGACGCCTATGGGGTTGACATTTCCCCAGTAGGATTCTGTTTGCGGGTGGACTTTCGGGTCGCCGTAAACTTCCGACGTTGATGCTTGAAGAATTGTAGCTTTGCAGCGCTTTGCAGCTCCAAGCATGTTCATTGTACCGAGGACTGAGGTTTTTATGGTTTTTATCGGATTATATTGATAATGCGGCGGGCTGGCAGGGCAGGCTAAATTATATATCTGGTCTACTTCCGCAAAGTATTCCTTTGTTATGTCGTGGCGTACGAGCTCAAAGTTTTTCAGCCCCAAAAGTTCACGAATATTATCTTTAGAACCGGTGAAAAAATTATCCAGACAAATTACGTCGTTGTTTTCTTCAACAAGTCTTTTTGCCAGGTGGCTTCCGATAAATCCTGCGCCGCCAGTGATTAATATTCGTTTCATTATTACCTCGTCAGCTTATTCGTCTTTTTTTTATTATACACGAATTGAGAAATATTAAAAAATTATGTCGTTTTATTAAATCAATTTTATGTTTAGAATCGCGGTAGGTTTCTTTGTAGAGAAAAGATTTTTTTATGTCAGCATTGCTGCAGTCAAAAATTTCTTTGTTGATTTCAAAGACTTCGTTAGTTGTTAAATCGCTTTTTTGGACTTTGATTATATATTGTTTGACAAAGCTGTGCGGGTTGGAAAATATGTAATTTATAATATTTTGGGGTAGCCTGGAGTAGGTTTTTGTGTTTTTGATACCTGCGAGGTTCTGGAAAGTAAACTTGAGGTTTTCAATTCTCAGGTTAATGTCGGACAAAAACGATGGCAGATTTTTGCAGGTAAAAATTTTGACAGGCTGCATTCCCGTAAAATCGTTTTCTCTTGTGCAGATACAATCGTTATTAAGCAAATCAGCTTTCAAGCTGGCGTGTGCAAAATTCGGAACGGAAATTAAAATAAAACCGTCATCTTTGAGTAATTTTTTTAATTTTCCCAGAACAAGCTGTGGTTTTTTAAGCTGTTGAAGGGTATCCCCTATTATAATGCAGTCAAATGTGTCGTTATAGTCGTCAAGCATTTTGCCGTAATTTTCATCGAGATTAATATTAAAAACTTCTTCATAAGAGCCGGAATTGCGTGCGGCGGCTATGTGGCGGATACTGTTATCTATTCCGTAGACTTTGCAGGATTTCATCTTGTCCAGAGCAATCCCCATTTCGCCGGAGGCGCAGCCTACATCCAAAACAGTAGAGAGATTTTTAACCAGAGTGAAAAGGATTGTCTGCGAATTATTTTTTGCTGACATGTCAATCGGGCAGCGGAATTTTTTGCGAGATTTTTTGTTTACAGTTAACAGATTTTGCATGAGGTTTGCTCCTTTGGTTGTGTACTTTTTAAAGCGTAGCACAGGAAGTTTCCCCGGTGTATATTCCATCCGGGTAGTATTTTTTTGAAAACATATTATACAGGTGGTTAAGTTAAGTAACGATTTTGGGATTTAATAACAAAAAAAAGAATTTTCAGGTTTTAATGAGAACAGGTAAGGGAAAACTTATGAAAAAAAATTTTGCAGTAGTTTTAATGTGTATGTTAGTTTTGCCGGCAAGTTTGGCGTCACAGGTATATGGCGCGAACGTCAGAGGCGGAACAATCAGTGTAAGACCGGCATATACTCCTGGGTTTGGTGTAAATATTCCAAAGCAGACCATTATTGGTACAACAAAAATGTATAAACGCCCGATAGGCGGGATTTATCCGGTATACGGCGGTGTCTATTACAGCGGGGTAAGGTATTCAAGCAGACGCAACCGTGTTGCGACTTATGATGAAATAAAACCGCAGCAAGTTGTCGTACGAGAAGTCTACAAAACTCCGCCAATTACTTCCTGCAACGGATTGGCATATTATGACAAAGAGGGTAATATCATCAGATGCCGTTAGAAATCTGCATGGTATATTAAATATAACATGAGGTTTGATGACAAATAACAGAGCATGAACAGAATGAAGGTTATGGAGCTTGCAGTGTGGACTTCCCGTCCAATTTACTTTAAAATACAATTAATTTATTTTTTGACTTTCATTTTATAATCATTATATTCATGGTGTTTCTATCAATTATTTGTAGTAAATCTCTGTTTTTTCTAATGAATTTAGATGATTTATGACATAGTTACTGCATAAATTTAATAAAATTCCGTTAGAATAAATAGAAGAAAGGCAGGTAGTCACTATGTTCTATAACGGATTTTATCCTCATTATGATTTGGCAGGTCGTATCCAGCACACAAAACTTGATACAGGTGTCGGGGATATGCCGTCAGCCCGTATGAGCCGGGTAGAAAGACCAGAGACACAGGATTTCAAACAAGTGTTGTCAGGTCTTGTAGAAAATTTTAATACTGAGCTTAATGCGCCTGATAACCTTTTGAAAGACGCAATGTCCGGTTCCATGAATGTTGATATCCATGACGTTATGACAGCGATGGCAAAATCAGAAATCAGTGTTAACGTTGCAACTCAAATTACCGGAAAAGTCATTCAAGCGTATGACAAAGTTATGCAAATTCAGGTGTAGAATAGTTAATAAATAATAAAATAATAATATTTAAAACCAAAACTAATTGTGGGAGCGAGTCAACTGTAAAATGGATTTTCAAAAGTTAATGCAAAACAAACCTTTATTATATGGGATAATCGGCGGTCTGGTCTTATTGCTGGCGCTGGTCGTCTCTATTGGTATTGTAAGTTCCGCAAAGAAAAATTCAACAGGCGCTGCCCGCGTGGTTAGTGAAAAAGTTATCAAAGAACCGTTGGATTTGCTGACAACCGATAATCTGGGAAAAGCTATAGAAATTCAAGCACTGCTGGCACGCGACGGTATTATTGCGAGCCGTAAAATTGACGGTACAAAATCAACAATTTTCCTGAAAGAATATACCCAATCACAGCGTGATGCAGCGCTTCTTGCAATTGTAAAAAGCGGTTTGATGGATCAAAATGTGGGGCTTGAGATTTTCGATAAGGGTGATTTTACATCCACAAAAGAAGATAAAAAAATCCGTCTGGCAAGAGCAATCAACGGAGAACTTGCACGTTTAATCCGTAAAATCGACCCGATTACAAATGCGTCCGTATTCATTTCAATACCGGAACAGACAATGTTTTCTTCTATGCAAAAACCTGTTACCGCAACGGTTCAGATTACAATTCCGGCAGGTGACAAGTTAGACCAGCTGAAAGTAAAAGCAATAACCAACCTATTGCTTGGCAGTGTTTCAGGACTTACGACAGAAAATATTTCCATAACAGATACGAACGGCAACGTTTATTCAAGCATGATAGAGGCAAGCGATGAAATGCTTCAAAAACTTGAAGAAAACGATAAGTATATGCAGCAAAAAGTTGCAGCCCAGTTGGACAGATTGATAGGTAAAGGAAATTACGTGGTAACCGTGAGCACATTCCTGACTCAGTCTCCTGTAGAAAAATTCAGTATCGTTTACGATCCTGAAAGAAAAACCTCGGTAAATGAACAATCATTCACAGAAGGATTAGGAGACCAGACCCAGGACAGCAACGGCGGCGTAAACGCAGTCAGTGTTTACCTGCCGAACGGTCTGCCGGCAGCAGGTTCAAACTCCAGTCAGAACAGAAGCTACTCACGTTCTGCAAGAGAAACTCAGTATGGTGTTACAAAAACCCAGATTAACGAGTACATGAAGCCCGGCGTTGTAGAAGAAATTTCAGTCGCGGTAACTCTTGAGAAAAATTCATTGCCTGCAAACACAACACTTGAAGAGTTGAAAGAGTTAGTCGCCCGTGCGGCAAGCCCGATGGTTGATCCAGAGAATGTATCAATCGCATTTGCGGATTCACTGGATCCGTATCTGGCGTCAGACAGACCGGTTAACCTGCCGAAACCTGACGAAACAGGTAACCCGTGGTGGTTAGCGGTTGCATTGAGTGCCGTAGGCTTGCTCATAGTATTCAAGGCCGTGTCCGATAAGGTTAAACAGGTTCAGGAAGCTAACCGTAGAGAGGTGGAAGCCCTGAGAGCGCATGCGGCTGAACAGGAAAGACAGTTGAATGCAATCAATGACAGAGCGTCAGAACTCACTGCCCGTCAGTCAGAACTTGCACAAGGTCTGTTAGAACAACAGCAGCGGGAATTCCTGCCGGCTGGCAGTACTGAAGATTTGATGAATACGCTTTCATCACTGTCTTCACAACTTTCAGATACTGATGCGGATGAAGCCGGCGAAAAGATTAAGAGCTGGATAGAACAAGGCTAAGCCTGCACAAAAGCGCAGCCTAAAAGATGAGAGAAAGGATTACGAAAACCTAATAAAGCGGCAAAACGAAAATTAGTAAGTAGTGATGAAAAAAAAGAGAAGGGTTGACAGATAAAAAGCGCAGCCTAAAAGATGAGAGAAAGGATTACGAAAATCTAATAAAGCGGCAAAACGAAAATTAGTAAGTAGTGATGAAAAAAAAGAGAAGGGTTGACAGATAAAAAGCGCAGCCTAAAAGACAGAGAAAGGATTACGAAAATCTAATAAAGCGGCAAAACGAAAGTTAGTAAGTAGTAATGAAAAAAAGAGAAGGGTTGACAGATAAAAAGCGCAGCCTAAAAGACAGAGAAAGGATTACGAAAATCTAATAAAGCGGCAAAACGAAAGTTAGTAAGTAGTAATGAAAAAAAGAGAAGGGTTGACAGATAAAAAGCGCAGCCTAAAAGATGAGAGAAAGGATTACGAAAACCTAATAGAGCGGCAAAACGAATATTAGTAAGTAGTGGTGAAAAAATGGCAATAAAAGGGTTTGATTATCAGGAATTTGCGAGGAATTTAGCGGGACAGGCGCAGGAATTGGTGCCTCCCGAGTTTCGTGATTTTGAGAAACAATACGTAATCAATACCCTGTATAATTTTTCAAACCTTGCCGGCGAAGCTTTGTATAATGATACGGAGTCGAATTTTAATGTAGATCAGGCAGTGATGATAACCCAGATAATAGCGGAATGGGCTTATCACAAATCAGTCGACTTGATACGTTCGGGTCTGCCACAGGATTATTGGGATCCTATTATGCAGAAGATAGCGTTTACTATCTTCGAGATAGCTAAGCAGACTTTTAAACAGGGGCTGCCGCAGGAACAAATATTACAACTGATAGAACACCACGTCAAAAAAGTTTATATAGAGTCAATCGAAGAATTAAAAAATAAGGGATTGATTGACGAGGGTTTGAAGCAAAAGGCAGAGAGCCAGTCAAACATAGACGCAATGATGCAGCAAATGCAAGAGGAAGCTCCGCCGGAGCCTCCGGCACCACAGCCTGCAGCCCAAGCAGCACCGCAGCCTCAGCCGCAGCCGGCAAACGTACCGGCACCAGCCGCGGCATCAGGTGTACCTGCACAAAAAGGTGCAATGCAAACACCAAAGCTGCTTAAACTTGTAACGTGCGCGATGCTTTTCCAAAAGATGAAGCAGGATAAAGTCCAGACGATTTTGGATAAATTTGATGTTCAGGATGCCACGGAAGTTATCAAGTATATGAGCGTGGATAATCTTCCGGATAAGGTAGATGCAGGACACGCGTTGAGATGTTTAGCAGAGATACGGAAAAGTTTACCTCAAAAACGTATAATAGATACATCCAAAATAGTAGCTCAGGTACAAAGTGTTGCGGAATATTTAGACAAACCGAAAATAGAAACTTTGTTAAAGTTAGAGCGTCCGAACGTAAAACGCTTTGTATTCACGGCTTTGGAAGGCGAGTATTATGAAATTCCGCCTCACGTTGCGCAAATTATTGCCACCCATCTTGCGGATAGTGTATAATATAATTAATCATGATTATAAAACGTAAAAAACAACAAGCTGAAGTAACCGGGGCACCGGAGGTTACTTCAGAAGGTGATGTTCAAGAGCTTCAGGAATCATCTGAGGCTGATTTGGCTGAAGAAATCTCGGAAGACACGTCAGAAGAACAGCCGCAGCCGACCGAGGATGAGGAGATAGATTTATTCAATCTGGATAATATAGATTTTAAGCAGCGTCAGGAGCGCAGAAGAGGAGACCGGCGCCGCGGGTTCAGGCGTATAGATGACAGAAATTTGATATCAAGAGCCCGTGAGGAAGCCGACAGTATAAAAGAAGCTGCTGCAAAAGAAGGGTATCAGGCCGGGTTAGAATCTGCACAGGCAGATATCGCACAGCTTAAAGAAGCGTTAAGTGCTTTTATTTCAGCCAAGCAGGAGGTTTTTGATTATATAGCGCCTGATATTTTGGAGATAAGTGTTGATATAGCAAAAAAAATAATTAAAAAAGAATTATCACAGGAGCCTCAACAGATTATAGACAGTATAATTGAGATACTCAAGACGCTGTCAAAAGAAGAATCAAAGGTGACAATACGGGTAAATCCAAATCAGGTGAGCATTGTCAAACAGCAGATGCCATCGGTTTTGGAGCAGGCAGGGCTTGATGCCAAGATACTTGTAGTGCCTGACGAGACAATGAGTGAAGGCGGTTGTCTGGTAACGACGACCAACGGTGTGATAGATGCGACAATCGAAACGCAGATAGGAATTATCTGTGAAGCGTTGAAAGAGGTACAGTAGAGCGATATGGCACAGGGCGCAGGAGCACAGCAGGGCAATCCGTTAAGCGAAATATTTATGGCAGTCTTTGTACTGTTCCTTATCGTAATCCTGTTGGTAGAATTACCAAACTGGATTATTAACGTTTGTATCTGCTTGAATATTACGCTCGGGATTGTGCTTTTGATGTTTGCGTTGTACGTAAAAAAGACGCTTGAACTGTCGTCATTCCCGTCAATCATTCTGATTGGTACAATGTTTAGATTGTGTCTTTCCATCGCGTCCACGAGGTTAATTCTTGCAAAAGGCGAGGCGGGGGAAGTAATCCACGCGTTCGGAACATTCGTAACCGGCGGTAATATGATAGTCGGTGGTGTAATCTTCCTTATCATCACGGTTGTACAGTTTATGGTAATTACCAAAGGTGCTGAACGTATCGCGGAAGTTGCGGCACGTTTTGCATTGGACGCAATGCCCGGTAAACAAATGACAATTGACGCGGACTTTAACGCGGGGTTGATTTCGCCGGAAGAAGCGACTAAAAAGCGTGAAGATTTGCAAAGAGAATCAAACCTATTCGGTAGCATGGACGGTGCGATGAAGTTTGTAAAAGGTGATACTATCGCAGGTATTATCATCGTAATCATCAACATTGTTGGCGGTTTGTGTATCGGGTGTTTGATGAACAATATGCCGGCGGCAGATGCGGTTTCAAAATATACAATATTAACAATCGGTGACGGTTTGGCCTCGCAGGTTCCGTCATTGTTGATGTCAATTGCAGCCGGTGTATTTATGACCCGTTCATCAGCCGCTAGTGAATCTTTGGGTGCTGATGTATCCGGACAGATTATGAGTAAGCCTCACGCGCTGTTTTTCTCTGCCGGGTTCTTGCTGATGCTTGCTGTTACCGGACACTGGACAGGCTTGCCGTGGCTGCCGTTTACGGTGTTTGCGATAGGTCTGGCAATAGCCGGCTTCTCAGTATTGATTAACGCGGATGTCCAATCACAACTTGGTCAATTGGAAAACGTTCGTCAGAACATGCAGGATTTGGTAAACCCGAACAGAATGTACGAGCGTTTGGGTGTAGATGTTTTGAGTTTGCAGGTAGGTTCTAACCTGCTTGTAATCGCCGACCCTGACCAGGAAGGTCAATTGCTTGCAAAAATTGCCGCTTTACGTCAAAGAGTTACTGATGAGCTTGGATATATTATTCCTAACATAAGAATTATGGACTCATCAGCGCTTGATGCAAATGAGTATATGCTTTCTATCCGCGGTAATACAGTTGCGACAGGTTATGTTTATCCGGGCAAATTCATGGTAATTGCAGACCAGTGGGATGCTTTGAGAAAAGATGTTCCGCCTGATGCGATAATCGGTATTGACCCGACATATCAAACACAGGCTTACTGGATTTCCGCAGAAGACGCAAAAGCCGCACGTTCAGTCACCGCAATTGACGCAACTGACGTTATTGTTACCCACTTACAGGAGTGCGTCAGAAAACACGTTGATGAGGTTATGACAAAAACGGATGTTCTTAAACTTATGGAACTTGTCCGCTCTCAAGACCCGACACTTGTCAATGACCTTGTGCCGACGATTATTTCCACAAGCGATTTGAGAAAAATATTTGTTAACCTTATCAGAGAAAAAGTTTCTATCAAAGATATTATCTTTGTATTTGAGCGTCTTTGTGATTACGCGAGATTTTCCAAAGAGCCTGATATTCTGTCGGAAAGACTTCGTGCGGCACTCGGGCGTCAAATCTGTTTATCAAATGTTCAGGAAGATAAAGTTCTGTATGCGCTTACACTTTCACCTGAATGGGAAAAAATTCTTGATGACAGCTGCCAGAGAACAGAGCTTGGGACAATGTTTCTGTTAAATCCTATGCAGGTACAGGAATTAATTGAAACTACAGCAAACACACTGGTACGTGCACACAATGCCTGCGGTAAGCAGCCGGTTATCCTGTGTTCACCGAGAATAAGACTGCCGCTGTATCAGCTTCTTGAACGTCACATGCCGACAATTGTCGTAATTTCTTATTCTGAATTGATTACCGATATAAAGGTTGAAGCTATTGATACTATCGGCGAATCTTATGCTGTCGAATAGATTTACTTCAGCACAAGTTCAAATGACAAATTCTCTATAACGGTTTGAATATTCATGTTCAGCTGCAATTCTTTTTTTGCTTTTTCTGCAGCATTAAAATCGTGGAGTAGTTTTCCGTTTGCGCCGTTTGTTTTTAGCATTGCGCCTATATAATTTTGAACCTGAGTAAGCACAGTCATCGGTTCATTCTCTTTTGTGAGCGCATACAACTTATCGTTCAAATCTAACACCTCAGAACGTTCAAGTTCCAAATATCCGTCCATCACAGGTTTTACAAGCGAAAAATTGAAGGAGTCATCATCCTGTGTAACTGCCGGTACAAAAAATGCCTGCGCTCTTGAAACAACCGTTGTTATCAAATCACTCTTATCTTTTGTCAGGAAAAAGAAGGTTGTGCCCGATGGAGGTTCTTCAAAGGTTTTTAAAAGTGCATTTGCCGCATCTTCCTGAAAATTCAAACCGTTCAGCCCGAGGATATGCCCGTCATCATCTTTGTCACAAAAGATATAAACCCGGTGGTATTCGGAGGTTATTAACAGGTCATTTTTAATTTTTCTTGCCTGTGCTATTGAAATTACCGTCTTTGATGTGTCATCAGATGGTTTATTATCCACTTTGGAAATTGTCATAACGGCAGGATGATTATTTTCTCTAATCCATCGGCAATTCAGACAGTCGCATTCCGGAGTATGGGTGCCTTTACAATTGAGCATTCTTGCAATCTCCAGCGCCACTGCATACTGCGCGTCAAGGTCAGAACCGTAAAAAAGAATACAGTGCGCAATGTTTTTTTCAGGGTTGTTAATTCCGCCCTCAAAATATTTTGTCAAAAACGGGTAGCGTTCTCTTATTTCACTTGAGTATTGCATTTTCCACCTCTTCTTCAACATCAAGCGCCTGTCCTGATTTAATCCTGTATTCAGCTTCTGTCAGGTTTTGTTTCAGGGCTACCAAGTCTTGTAAATTTGTTCGTTTTAGTTTTTGGAGTGTTTTTTGTACCACAAACTCGTGCTGACCTGTAAGCCGCGACAGTTCATAGTTGGATAGCTCGCCCGATTTAGCTTTCAGAATAATCCAGCGCCTAATCATAGTTTGCAGAGTCGCAAGGATTTCTAACGGGTGTTTTTTATCAAGCAGTTTGTGAAACTCTAAAAGCGCCCTGTCTTTTTCGTTCTGCATCAGCAAGTCTGAAAACGCAAACAAGTCTTCGTTTGAAATACAAATTTCCTTTACCATATCCGCTGTAATATTTTCTGACGGAAAGGCAAGGAGTTTAAGTTTGTCAAGTTCCGTATCCAGCTGGCGGAGATTATTCCCGACCTGTATCACAAGATTTGTAACAGCGTCCGGCGATGGTTTTATTCCTTTTGATTTTGCCTGTTTTTTTACCCAGTCTTCCAGCTCTGCTGTTTTGTAGGTAGGGATTGTCGGGAATTCTTTTGCGTTGAATTTTGAGAGCAGTTTGAAAAATTTCTTTCTGCTGTCAAGTTTTTTACCCTCGTTGCGCGGCAATTGGGCAAGAAAAACTATATCAAGGTTATCGTTGTTGTTTTCAAGCGCAGAGGTTATCTCTTTAATCTCTTTATCTTCAAATGTTTTGGAAAAATAATCAATGCAGTTAATCACAACAAGCATTTTGCCGAACATCATCGGCTGTGTGCGCAAAATCGCGGTCAAATCGGCAAACTTAGGGTTGTCATAAGTTTTAAAACTCATTTCAAGAAAATTTTTATCAAGCCCCTTTTTTAGCTTGTCGATTTCTTTTTCAATATTAAAATCTTCTTCGCCGTAGAAAAAATAAATTGCCATAGCTGAATTATACTATAAAATTACGGACTGAGATAACAGTCTACTTTTTAGGGAGCAGATAGGACTGCGGGTAGTTGTAATCTTCCTTAAACCCGAGATGTCTGTACATTTTGAGCGCCTGAAAATTATTTGTTTCCGTGTTTGTATTGACTTCCGTAATAGGTTTTTCGCCGGCGTCAACCCAACGCAAAAGCTGTTCTATGGAACGTTTGAGCATGTATTTTGAAAGTCCTTTGCCCTGATGTTCTTTTTTTATAGCCACTATGGGGATGTTGGCAATAGTGCCGCCAGTCAGGTTCATAAAGCAAAACCCTACCGGTATATCGTTGCACAAAAGTACGCTTGTGGCTTCCGGAAGAAATTCCGCATATAAATTCTTCACAATTTTGGTGATAATATCAAATGTGCCGTCAAGACTCAAAAATCTCGGGTCAAACAAGGCGTCAGCACTTGTCTCAAAAGCTTCCTGCACAATTTCTACTGCATCATTAAAATAGTTATCATTCCACGGTACAACTTTGTAGCAGTCTTCCAGCTGGTTGAAGTGCGATAATTTCAGGATTTCCCGCGAATTTGTGCCTGTCATCATAAATCTTAAAACCGCTATCCCTACAAACTTAAACCCGTAACGCGCAAGTTCGCCGATGAGGCTTCTTTGAGCACCTAGCATAGGATAGCAGACAACTTTTTCTCTGCGTTCGTCTTTTGTCATCAACAGAAATTTTTCTGTCAAAAGCTTGCTGCGCTGAATCATATTTTCCATATTCAGGCAGTGGATTATATTAAGTTCTATCGCTTCTGATATTGCGGTTGTGTAAATCAAAAATGCAACCGGTTTATCATTTTCAAGCAGAATAAGACAGTTAATAAGTTCTTTTCTGACAGATTCAAGAAATTCGCCGTACGTCAGCGGATTTAGTTCAAACTTGTATTCGTCAATTGCTCTCGTTCTGAAATCGTTGTAAACTTCCGCAAAACTTTCGTATTCGTTTTCTGTCAGGAATTTAACTTCAAAAGTTGTTTCTGTCATAATAATCCTTTGGTTATTTTTATATTACAGCATGTGGTGCATTTTGTCACGTTTTGTATTCATATATTTTTCGTTGTAGGCATTTATATCAGGAGTCAATTTTACAATATCATGAACTGTTAATCCATACCCCTTTAGACCGATAATTTTTTTAGGGTTATTGGTAATCAGGTGAAAATTGTTAAAGCCTAAATCTCTAATAATTTGCGCACCTTCGCCGTAGTCTCTCAAATCAGGCTTGAACCCCAGTGATATATTAGCTTCGACTGTATCCTGACCGCATTCCTGCAGGTGGTATGCTTTAATTTTATTAACAATACCAATGCCGCGTCCCTCGTGTCCTCTCATATAGATGAGGGCGCCTTTGCCGTAGTCGTTAATCATTTTAAGGGCTGCATGTAGCTGCGAATTGCAGTCACATTTGAGGCTGTGAAAGATATCGCCTGTAAGACATTCACTGTGTACCCGGATTAGCGGAAGTTTGTCAGTGCCGTCGTCTTTTATCAAGGCAACGTGTTCTTGTCCTGTGACCTGATTTCTGTAGCCGTAAATTTCAAATTCGCCGAATTGGGTCGGAAGATGTGCTTCGGCTTCGCGGGTGACGAGTTTTTCAAACCGCAGGCGGTAAGCGATTAAATCAGCGACCGTGATGAATTTAATCCCGTGTTTATCTGCAAACTTTTTCAAATCATCGCGGCGCGCCATGTGACCGTCTTCTGCCATAATTTCACACATAACGCCCGCAGGTCTGTGCCCGCAGAGCTTAGCCAAATCTACAACAGCTTCTGTATGTCCTGTTCTTTTGAGTACTCCGCCTTTTCTGGCGACACACGGGAACATGTGTCCGGGTCTGCGTAAATCTGACGGTATCGCATCAGGTGCTATTGCAACTTCCACGGTTTTGGCTCTGTCGTATGCGGAAATTCCGGTTGTTACTCCGTATTTTTCTGCCGCATCAATGCTTATGGTGAAAGCTGTTTTCATCCCTTCGGTGTTTTGTTCTACCATCTGCGGTAGCTCCAGTTTTTCGGCTATCTCATGAGATATCGCAAGGCAGACAAGCCCCTGCGCTTCTCTTGTCATAAAATGTATGATTTCAGGGGTAACCATTTGTCCTGAACAGATGAGGTCGCCTTCGTTTTCTCTGTCCTCATCATCGGCTACTATTATCATTTTGCCGTTTTTAAAATCTTCTATTGCTTCTTCTATTGTGTTAAATTTGAAATCTGTCATTTTTACATAAACCCGTTTTCTTTTAAGAAATTTTCGTCTATTTTGCTTTCGGAATTATTATCCGATACGGACAATAATTTTTCAACATATTTGCCTAAAATATCTGTCTCAATGTTTACATTATCGTAGGTTTTGAGAAATTTTAGATTGGTATTTTCAAAAGTATGCGGGATAACTGCTGCGTGAAAGACTTTTTGGTCAATGCCTGCGACTGTCAGGCTTATTCCGTTGACGGCTATTGAACCTTTTTTTGCAATATAGCGGCTCTGATTTTCCGGGACTTCAAAATAAAGGTTATAAAATTCATTCAGTTGTTCTTTTTTTATAAATTTGCCGGCACAGTCAACATGCCCTTGAACAATATGTCCGCCCATACGAGTCTGAGGAGTTAGTGCTCGTTCAAGATTTACAACATCACCGGGTTTCAGGGTGCTGAAATTCGTGACGGACAGAGTCTCTTCACTCACATTTGCTTTGAAGGTATCTTCATTTATCTCAACAACTGTCTGACAGCAGCCGTTAATCGCAATACTATCACCGATTTTGGTGTTTTCGAGAACCTTATTACATTGGATAGTTATGTCTGCGCCTGATGATTTTTTTATTAAACTTTTTACCAGACCTAATTCTTCTATTATCCCTGTGAACATACTTTAATTTTAGCACAAAAAACACCGCAAGCGTAAGGTTGTACTTGCAGCGCTTATATAGATACTATGGAACGTCTGTCATTCTGAGGGTTTAGCCCGAAGAATCTCTTTTATTGAGATACTTTGCTAACGCTCAGTACGACATAGTTTTAAAAATTTTTGGCGGGGTTTGCTGTATAAATCCCGTACCTGTTTTGCCCAGGCTAAACTTCTACAGGAGTTTTGCAAATAAGCGATAGTGCGTCATCTATATTATGCGACAGCTTGTTATAATACTGAAAATCATTTTTGTCATCTGATATTTCCATACCTGTTTTGGCTATCAATTTCATTTGTTTTAAGAGGTCTGCCGTCATTGTTATTTCTTTAAACACACTGCCTTCATTTTTTATAGTACTGCTCAAATCCCCGTGGTATAACGTTTTCCAGTTCTCCACAGAGTCGCTGTATCTCGAATTTAAATCAGCCCATTCGTAGATATGTTTTGCGGCTTTGACATCAAGCTGAACCTGTTTATATTCAGGGTCATATTGTACAATATCATAGTTGAATTTTTTTAAACCCTTGTTAAAATCTTCCACAAAATCGACCAGAATATCATCTCTGTGCTCAAATGCAGCAATCTGCGCCTGTTCTTTTTGGGCAAACGGACTTTCATATTTCGGCTGAATATTTGCCATTGTTCCGACTGCTGCCGCCAGCTCCACAGGTGTCATCCCCGCCAGCTTTTTGTTATAAATTGCGTTGATTATCGGAAGCTGCTCATAGCCGTTCAATTTTGACAGCAATTCGCCTTTCGGAGTCAATTTGTGGTTTGATTTCATAAAATCCATCTTGCGCATAATTTGTCTGCGGGTTGAAAATATTTTTAACATATCCGCGCTTTTTTTAGCACTCACCTGCGGGTTGTTGTCGTAGGCGTAAAAAGATTTGTCAAAAAGTTCTTTTATCAATTCATCATCCTGAACGGTTGAATAGTATCCTGCAACGAACGAAAAATCAGGCCGGAATGCACTTTCCAAATCATTCGGTTCGGAATTTATCAGGTCATTAAACTTATCAGCCTGCTCTTTTGTCACAGCCATAGAAACACAATATCCGGTATCGTCAATGCCGCGGCGTCCGGCACGTCCTGCCATCTGGTGAAATTTATTCGGCGTCAAATCCCCCGCAGGCGTTCTCGTTGATGATATGACGGTTGTTCTTGCCGGCATGTTTATGCCTGCGGAAAGTGTTTCGGTCGCAATGACGGCCTTTATAAGTTTTTTATTAAAAAGCTCTTCTATCAGCTCTTTTTGTGCCGGCAAAAGCCCCGCATTATGGATTGCATACCCTTTCAACAACGCTTTTTCATCCAGAGATTCCCCGAGATATTTGCCGTCTTCACGGTAAGATTTTATGATATTTAAAATTTCTTTTTGCTCTTCAGGTGTGTTTAATTTGTCGCCAAATCGCGCAAGGTGGTTGAGGATTGCGCCGCTGCCGCGTTTGCTGAATACAAAAAATATTGCAGGAAGTTTGTCCTCATTTTTTAACTTTGTCACCATCCGCTGGTAACTCTGCAAATTCGGTATTGGTTCGCGCTTGGAAATGGTTTGCGTATCTTTATCATCTTTTTGTTTTGTTTTTTTCTTATTATCTTTCTTTTCGCTTTTGGCTTTTGTGAGCGCGCCCTGTTCGCCTTGAACCTGCTGGACTTCAAACTTCAGCGGAACGTGCCTGTTTTCTGACGGAACATCTATCAAAACCGTATGAACAGGTGCATTTTCCCTTGCACGATACGTACTCATGTCTCTGTCTTTTGATGAAACGATTTCAGCTTTAGGAAAATCTTTTGTCACAGCCATCCAGTTTGCAACATCCTTGTTGTTGCCTATAGTTGCAGAAAGCGACAAAAGCTGCGTCTCCGGAGAGCTGAGAATTATAGACTGTTCCCAAATCCCGCCTCTATCTGCGTCACCGAGATAATGAAGTTCGTCAAAAATAACTGTTTTAAGATTGTCCAGCATCGGGTTGTTGTGGCTGAAACGATCAGAAAGCACCATATTTCTGTAAACTTCCGTTGTCATAATAACAATCGGGGCTTCAGGATTAATCTTATTATCTCCTGTCAAAAGTCCGACATTTTCTTCGCCGTAAATTTTTTGAAAACTTCTGAATTTTTCGTTGCTTAAAGCTTTCAAAGGCGTAGTATAGAAGGTTTTGCCGCCGTTTTCCATATTATTTGTAATGGCATACAAGGCAATTGCAGTTTTGCCTGTACCTGTCGGCGCTGTCACAATTACATCATTGCCTTTCAGAATATTCATCGCCGATGCTTTCTGGAACACATCAGGGGCAGCTGTTGGCGGAAGTTTAAAATAATTTTCCTCAAGAGTTTTGTAATATTCTTTGCCAGTAAAATTTATCAGACTGTAATCCGCGCTGTTTGTCTGAGGAAGTATATGAAATTCGTGTTTATTTTCCGCTGCATCTTTTTTAGCTGAAATCGCTTGAGGATAGTATGTTTTAAACGATATTCCGGAAATTTTATTAATCATTATTGCCCCTATATTTTTAAATTAATAGACATATAAAACGCAGGCATAAAAATTTTTGCCGGATTAACTCCATATTTGTTAAGTATTATTTACAATTTTGATTTACGGCATGACGCGTGCTAAACTTCAAGTATAAAGGGTAGGATAAGGATTTTACTTATATGAAAAATATTATTGTTTACACCAACCAAAAAGTTTCAACACTTGCCGACATTCTGGCAAAAATTGATGAAACTAACGTAAGAATTGAAAACGCGGAAAACCTTAGAGATTATGAAACACTCAACCCTGCACTCCTTGTAATTGAAGATGTGCCGGATATCAAAGATGTTTTGATGGTTACTAAATTCAAAGTCCCGGTACTCTTTATCGGCGAAACATTTAAAGGAACAACCGTCCGTTCTGTAACTTTTGATTACATTAAAACTCCTGTTGATGAATTTGAGCTTACGGTAAGAGCAAATTCTCTTTTGAAAGTAAAAGAATTGAGAGATAAATTAAAGCTTGTATCAACAACAGATGAACTCACAGGACTTCACAACAGAAAATATCTGCACGAACGCCTTGAACAAGAAATTTCGCGTGCAAAACGCTATGGCACACAGTTGTCCTGCCTGTTGTTTGACTTAGACTTCTTCAAGGTTGTAAACGACATTTACGGCTACGACTGGGGCGATGTTCTTTTGCGTTCAATTGCAGACAAGCTTAAACAATTAATCCGTAAAGAAGATATCCTGACCCGTTACGGAGATGAAGAATTTTTGTTAATCCTGCCGAACACATCAGAAGACAACGCATTTTTGTTTGCGGAAAGATTCAGACGTGATATTGAAAAGATGGAATTTATCCCGGCAGGCGAAGAAGAAAGACATCCTATCACGATTTCCGGCGGAATTTCAACATATCCTTGCCTTGCAAATACGGAAGAAGATGTCAACACCATTATCCGCTATGCAGAACACGCACTGTACAATGCAAAAAAACGCGGTAAGAATAAAATTGTACAATTCTCACAAATAAACTTGGGAGAATAAAAAACAAAGATCCTTTCTGAACACTTAAAAATATAGTGTAAATCTGGTTAATCAGGCGGTTCCTACCGCCTTTTTCATTATTTATATAATTAATTTTTGGTGTACTTAATGACAAGGTTTGACGCAAAATAAATTTATCATATTATTAAAATAAAGGTGTAATATGAAAAATTTAGCATATACAGAAAAAATTATAGAATTAACAAATTCTTTAGACGGTCTTATTATTGAATAACTTGTCAGCACGTGACAAAACTTAACTTTCCCGTACGGGAAAGTTAAAAGCAAAATTGCTCTCCAAACCTAATATTTTTACCGTTCGGTAAAAAATGTTGATTTTTAGATGAAAATATTGTAAAATTTTACCGATAGGTAAAAAATGAATATAACAGATACTAAAAAACTGGGAACATATATTAAAAATGCCCGTAAGGAACAACATCTTACGCAAGCGGATTTAGCGATTGCTGCTAATGTTGGTGTAAGGTTTCTTGTTGACCTGGAAAACGGAAAAGAAACTGCTCAAATTGGGAAAGTCATAAATGTTTGTCGTGCATTGGGGATTACAATAGATATAAAATCTCCTTATGAAAAAATTTAAGAGGTAAATTTTGAGTAATTCTTTGAATGTATTTTTGAATGATAAACATATCGGAATATTAGAAAAAGACGGGAATGGCGGTATAATTTTTCAATATTCAAATAATGCGGATAGAATCTTATCTTTGAGTTTGCCAATTCAAAAGGCCACTTTTGATAATAAACAATGCAGAGGATTTTTTAACGGGTTACTGCCAGAAAGCGAACATACAAGAATTGCTATCGGGAAAAAATACGGGATTAATCCCAAAAACGATTTTTCTATATTGCAAGCAATAGGATACGATTGTGCGGGTGCTGTTTCATTTTTTGATAGTGATGATGAGCAAACACCATCAAAATACTTGCAAGAAAATTATGAAATTGATTATACGCCATTGTCAGAAAATGCACTTGAAAAATTTATAAATGAACTTCCCCAAAAACCATTGGCAACAGGAGTTGAAGATATGCGCCTATCTTTAGCTGGTGCTCAGGATAAAACCTCTGTAATTGTTGTTGACGGACAAATAGGAATTCCCAAAAGTAATGTGCCGACAAGCCATATTTTGAAACCTGCAATAAACGGATTTAATGAAACAATTGAAAATGAGTTTATATGCATAAAAGCCGCTAAAGCATTGGGCATAAATGTTCCAGATGTCAAAATCGGTTATGCAAATAAGACAAAATACTTTTTAATTCAAAGATACGACAGAGAAATAATTGCTAACAAAATAAAAAGAATTCATCAGGAAGATTTTTGTCAGGCTTCCAATATTCCAAGTGTATATAAATACCAATCTGAAGGGGGTGTTGATTTTAAGAGATGTTTTGAAATTTTAAGAGCCACATCCCAGCCTGCCGTTGCAATTAACCAATTTATTCAATTAATGATTTTTAATTACTTGATAGGAAATAATGATGCCCACGGCAAGAATTTTTCTATACTGCATTATGACAGTGGAGAAATAAAATTTGCCCCTGCATACGATATTCTGTGTTCTCAGGCTTATCCTGAATTATCAAATAAAATGGCAATGAAAATCGGCGGACATTATAAACATGATGAAATTTTATTAAGGCATTTTGAAAAACTGGCAAATGAAAATAATATCAGTTTTACTCAGTTAAAAAAGGTTATAAAAAATCAGTGCGAAAATCTTCCAATTATTGTTGAGTATGTGATAAGCAGCTTTGACAATAAAATAGGAAAAGATATTTTATCGGTAGTACAAAAAAATTGTACTAAATTGTTAAAAGAATTTTAATATACAGAATACAACATAATGAAGTTGTGTTGTATTTTTGGGTAAATGTATGTGGGGAGAGATAAATTGATTTTTTGCAGGTGGAAGTATATTCTGAACATTGCTGAAATTTTTGAACATTTTTTGAACGCTGTTTAAATGTCGTTTAAACGGTGTTTAAATTATGTATCATTCGACTTTACTTTTTATACGGAGGAAGCAATCATTGTCTGTGATTAAGCGAGTTTGAAAATGAATGTAGTACAACCTATAAAAAAGATAGAAGATATTCAAAAGATTAAAAAATATTTGGCAAAAAAGCCAAGAGATGCCGTGCTTTTTAGTTTTGGGATAAATACAGGGCTTAGAATATCTGATATATTATCGCTTGATGTTGGGGATGTAAAAGGCAGAGATTATATTGAAATTAGAGAGAAAAAGACGAATAAGTATAAGAAATTCCCGCTTAATAGGTTTTTGAAGGAGGAGATTGATTTATTTGTAGAAGGATTACCGAGTGAGCAACCGCTTTTTTATACTCAAAAATATTGCAGGTTGGATAGAGCACAGGCGTACAGAATTTTGAATAAGGCAGCACAAGCCGTTGGTGTGAAGGGAAGAATCGGAACACATACGCTGAGAAAGACATTCGGGTATCATCATTATAAAAAATATAATGATATAGTACTCCTGCAAAAAATCTTTAACCATTCCTCTCCATCAGTAACACTTCGCTACATCGGTATCGAACAAGACACAATAGATGAAAGTTATATGAATTTTTATTTATAAATATAGTAAAAGTTAATTTTATAAGAAGCCACTTATAAGCTTTAAAACTTCTACTTTGGGGCTAATTATAAAAGTATATTTGTGATATTATAAATATGATGTTAATTAATCTAGGAGTTTTTATGGCTGGCAAGGGTAGTGTAAAACTTGGATTTGAAAAGCAAATATGGGATGCAGCGTGTGTACTTTGGGGACACATACCTGCAGCCGAATATAGAAAAGTCATTATTGGTTTAATCTTTTTAAGATATATTTCTGCAGCATTCGAAAAAAGATATAATGAACTTTTAGCCGAAGGTGATGGATTTGAAAATGACAAAGATGCTTATACAATGGAAAACATTTTCTATGTCCCAGAGTCTGCTCGATGGTCAACTATTGCAGCTGCCGCTCATACTCCTGAAATTGGCAAAGTAATTGATGATGCAATGCGAGCTATTGAAGCTGAAAACAAAGCACTCAAAAATGTTTTGCCTAAAAACTATGCAAGTCCGGATTTGGATAAAAGAGTTTTAGGTGAAGTTGTTGATTTGTTTACAAATAATATAAAAATGGAAGATATAGGGACTGACAATGATTTACTAGGTCGAACTTATGAATACTGTATCGCACAATTTGCAGCCTATGAAGGTACAAAAGGTGGTGAATTCTATACCCCATCTAGCGTTGTAAGAACAATTGTTGAAATCCTAAAACCTTACGAAAACTGTAGAGTTTATGACCCTTGCTGTGGTTCAGGTGGCATGTTTGTACAGTCTGTAAAATTCTTGCAAGCACATAGCGGAAATAGAAACAAGATTTCTGTATATGGTCAAGAATCCAATGCTGATACTTGGAAAATGGCAAAAATGAATATGGCTATACGTGGTATTGATGCTGATTTCGGGCCATATCAAGCTGATACATTTTTTAATGATTTGCACCCAAGCCTAAAAGCAGATTTTATTATGGCAAACCCACCATTTAACCTTTCTAACTGGGGACAAGACAAACTTCAGGATGATGCTAGATGGAAATATGGCTTGCCACCTAGTGGAAATGCTAACTATGCTTGGATTCAACACATGATTTATCACTTAGCACCAAATGGGAAAATAGGTTTGGTATTAGCTAATGGTGCTTTATCTACTCAAACAAGTGGTGAAGGTGAAATCAGAAAACGAATTATTGAAGATGATTTGATTGAAGGTATTGTTGCAATGCCAACACAGCTGTTTTATAGCGTAACAATACCTGTAACCTTGTGGTTTATATCAAGAAACAAAAAACAAAAAGGCAAAACTCTTTTCATAGATGCTCGAAAAATGGGTTATATGGAAGATAGAAAACACAGAAACTTGTCTGATGAAGATATCAAAAAACTTGCAGATACTTTTACAGCTTTCCAAGAAGGAATATTGGAAGATAAAAAAGGTTTTTGTGCAGTAGTAACAACAGAAGATATCAAAAAACAAGATTATATTCTAACCCCTGGCCGCTATGTTGGGATAGAAGAACAAGAGGATGATGGCGAACCATTTGAAGATAAAATGAAACGTTTGACCTCAGAATTATCTGAAATGTTTGCACAATCAAATACTTTGCAGGATGAAATCAAAAAGAACCTTGCAAGCATAGGTTTTGAGGTGGAGTAAATGAACCTAGATATAGCAAATATGGTTATGAATATAGAACAAACCTCTCAAGGATTTGATTGGGGTAATTTGGTGACAGCATTATTTGCGTCTTTTTTTGGTGCTTTAGCGGCTTTTGGGTTAAATATTTGGCGAGAAAATAAGAAACAAAACGAAGAAGAAAAAGGTAAACTATTAAAACTTTTTTATGATGTAAGTATTATCGCAAAAACTTTTTGTTATTATTATAAAAATATACAATCTAGCATAAATGGCATTACAAAAGGAACAACTCCGTTTCAAACCCCTATTTTATTAGATGCAGTAGATATTGATATTAATGAATACGGTTTTATTGCCAAAAAAGCGCCTAAATTATATGAAGTGCTGACATATATGCAAAATGATATTTTATTATTGTTAAACTACAATGATAACTTTGAGCAATTAAAAACAAATGACCAGTATGCAATATTAAACAAGCTATTATTTATAAATGCACATATCCCTAAAGCTTTAGCAAAAATTTTCGTAGCACTTCAAAATATTAATCTTTATCTAAGTAGATATTACAAATCTAAGAATTTGATAAAAAATGAAGCTTGTAATTCATACATTAGAATGAAGAAAATTCTTGATGAATATAAAAAGCAATATCAAAATATAGTAAATTCTAAAAATCCATGTGATATGTTTACAGAAAGACCTCTTGGGGATGAAGAAGTAGAAACATATAAAATTGACTTAGATTATATTAACGAAGTTCTTGATACTTGGGTTATGAATTTTGGGTTAAATGAAAAACAAAAAGAAATAATTGAAACAGAAATAGCTGAGCAAGCAAAATCGAAATGGGAGGCTCCCGAAAATGAAATCTAGGATAAACTTGATTTTAAAATTACTAGAACAAAGTGTTGATTTAGTATATCAGAATGATAAATATTTAATAAAACATTCTGTTCATGAGCAAGATATATCACACAGAATAGCATTTTACTTTGAAAACTTATTAGGAAATTATGCTTGGTTTACACAAAAAGGATATAGTGTTGATGTGGAATATAATAAAAATTTTGAGGATTCAAAAAGAGTTTATAAACAATGTTCTGATTGCCAATTAGAACATTGTTACATTAAAAATTCAGGCTATAACATAGGAGATTATATTCAAATTTGCAGACCAGATATAATCCTTCATAAAAGAGGAAAAAATAATAATTCCTATAGCGATTATAATAACCTGCTGGTTATTGAAGTAAAAAAGAATGACCCTAGTTCAGAAGAAGATTTTGCTAAATTATCAGCATTTACTTGTAAAAATTCAGATTACAAGTACAATTTGGGAATATATATAAATTTAAACACTAAAACACCTGAATATTTTCAAAATGGGAAAAAACTTTCTAAAGAATCAGATATCGTATATAATTATAACCAAAAGGAGAATAGATGAATAAATCAGAACTGGATATATCAAAATTTAGAACCTGTATAGATTCACTAAAAACCTGTTCAAGTGATTACAAATCCTTTACTGATGAGCATATCAAAGATTATATCGAAGATGCTTGTGTAAAGCGTTTTGAGTACACAGTAGAAACAGCTTGGAAGATTATGAAAAAGTATCTAAAACTTGAATATGGCAAATCCGATAAAGAATTGACTATGAACAATATATTCAGGCTAATGGAAGGCTATGGGTTTATACAATCTTGGGAAACTTGGCGCAATTATTACGATAGAAGAAATGATACAAGCCATGAATATAACCAAGATAAAGCCAAAGAAATTTTAAACAACATTGATGATTTAGTAAAAGATTGCGAGTATTTATACACAAATCTTGCAAAAGCTCTTGGAGAATAGATGATACCCGGAATAACAGAAGAAGAACAACATATTATTGAAAACATATTAAAAGAATATGATAAAGAATATTCTTTTTTCTACTATGGCTCAAGAGTGAAAGGAACTTTTGAAAAAACATCTGATTTGGATATTCTGATAAAAGGCACCCAAGAAATGCCTTTGTCTATTTTAGAAGAGATAAAGGAAAAGTTTGATAAAAGTTCTCTTCCTTATATAGTGAATTTTTCAGATTATTATGCAATAGAAAAATATTTTTATAATCTAATAAAACCTACTCTAACTGATTACAAGGAGGGCGGAGATGACCTCTAAAAATGAAATTAAAACATTAGGAGAACTTTCAGTTGATAATAAAGGCTCATATGGAATTGCAGCTTCTGCTGTTGAATATTCAGAAGAGTTGTATACATACTTAAGAATTAGTGATATTACAGACGATGGTAGAATTAATAAAAATGATTTGAAATCTGTAAATGAACAAAATGCAGAAGATTATCTCCTAAAGCCAAATGATATTGTTTTTGCTAGAACAGGTGGAAGTACTGGAAGAAATTATTTTTATGATGGTAATGACGGACAATTTGTTTATGCAGGTTTTTTAATAAAGTTTAGCATTGATCCTCAAAAAGTTAATCCTAAATATATAAAATATTATTGTCAATCAAAAATTTATCGTGATTGGGTACATTCTTTTAATACTGGGAGTACACGTGGAAATATTAATGCACAAACTTATTCCCAATTGCCAATTATACTTCCTCCAAGAACACAACAAGATATTTTAGTAAAAATGTTGTCGAGTTTGGATGATAAGATTGAGTTGAATAATAAGATTAATCAGAATTTAGAACAGCAAGCCATAGCAATTTTCAAATCCTGGTTTGTCGATTTCGAACCCTTCGGTGGCAAAATGCCTGAGGCTTGGAAAGAAAAAACATTAGACGAATTTTGTAACATTTTTACTGGTAAAAAGAATGCCAATCAATTTGATGAAAATGGTGAGTATTTATTCTTCACCTGTGCTCCTACCCCACTAAGAATAAACAGTTTTATTTATGATGGCGCAGCCATAATCATTGCTGGTAATGGAGCTTATACAGGACGAACAACCTTTTACAAAGGAAAATTTGATTTATATCAAAGGACCTATGCTTGTACAATAAAAACTGATATTGAAGCTAATTATATTTACTTGTTATACATTATTATAAAAAATGTTCTTCAAAAAAAAATTATGGGAGGAACTCATGGCTCTGCAATTCCTTATATAGTAATGAACGACATAGCCAAGTTTAAGTTACACTATGAAAAAACTACATTTGATAAATTATCACAAATAATAAAATCTTTTATTAAAATAATTCAAAGGAATAACGAAGAAAATGAACGATTAGCACAATTACGAGACACACTTTTGCCCAAACTCATGTCAGGTGAAATTGATGTCAATAAAGTCTAACGGAAAAAATAATGATAGAAGTTAATCAAAATAATCTTGAAAGTTATATATCTGATTTTGAACTTTTTTTAGGAAAGTCATTCATAGATGCAGCAAATAATTATATTGCGAACAATAATGTTGGAATAAAAAATTGTACTGATAAGAAAGTTCATCCTTTTTATAAATATTGGAATAGCTATATTAACGATATCAAAAACACAAAAGAACATAATAAATTACATATTTCAAGAGAGACTATATTTATTTTAGAATTATTATCGAATATTAAAGATATTAAAAATAAAAAAAATATTTCACGAATTATTAACAGTTTATTACAGCATAATACATATTATTCTGCAGTTTTTGAAACCCAAATTTTAGCATACTATAGTAGCAGGTATAATATAGAAATAATTGAAGAAAATCAAATAGAAGGAGAAAAAAGTCCAGATTTTTTATTACAAACAAATAACAAAAATATATACATAGAATGTAAAGCTTTAGAAGATTTTGAAATTAATAATAACATAGAATATCAAAAAATAATTCAAAAATTGAATGATTATTGTCAAAAAAAACAAAAATCTAATTCGGTAATCATAAAAACTGGAGAAAATTTTTCTAAAAGTAACACCAATAATATATTATCAAAAATTTACTGCTTAATAAACAAAAACTCAAATATAGTAACTAAAATCGATGAATTAGGTATAGAGGTTATTATTCAGAAAATTTCAGAGTGGGATAAACCTATATATGGAGCAATCAAAATTAATCACCCAAACAATGCAAATTTTACCATTCAAACTCAAATGAAAATTCTTAATAATGGAACTATCGAGCAAAGAAATTTAATATTAGTTGGTATTGAAGCAAAACCAATACTTAATTTTGAAAAAAGAATAAATAATGAAATTACTAAAGCCCGAAAACAGTTAAAAAGTGATAAGTGTAACCTCCTACATCTTCAATTACCAATAAGTGACGATATAAATTTTGAGAAATATATTGATGAAAATTATAACAATATTAAAGAATATATTGAGAATTATGCAAGAAGAATTAATGCTGTTATAATTTCTAATCCGATGTATTCATATAAAAAAAACAGCCCAGAAATACAAACAATACAATCTGTTATTATTCCAAATTGTCGAGCAAACAAGCCAATAAACTTTGATTTTAAAATGCCATATTCAACTGTAATGTATAAAAATATTCATGATTTAAAAATTCAAAATAATAAAACCAAAATAGAACTAAAAAATATTTTTTATACACAAAATATGCCTTGGGAAAAAGCTCCAGTTGGTGCAATATTGTTAAATATAGTAAGTTCGACAGCTGAAACTCAATTTAAAATATGGAAATCTTTCATAGGGTTGATAACTTTTGATATTGTTATAATGGGGGCAAGAGTTAGTATAAAATCAACAAAAAATATATTTCCAAAGAATGAAAAATACAAAATTGATATTAATATAATCGGATATACTATTGAAATAATTGTTAATGATATAATCGTAGAAAAGGGGCAAATAAATGTCAATCACATTCACCGAAGCTAGTTATGAAAATTCTATAATCGAACTTTTTCAAGGGATGGGATACAGCCATGTTTATGGGCCTGATGTTGAAAGAGATTATACAAGCCCTTTGTATGAAAAGATTCTTGTCGATTCTCTATATCGTATCAACCCAAAATTATGTGATGATGCTATAAAAGATGCTATGTACAAGCTCAAAAACTTTGAAATCGGTGAGCTTGTTCAGAAAAACGCACAATTTATGAATTATCTGCAAAACGGGATTGAAGTCAGGTACCTGAAAAACGGAGAAGAACATTCGGACATCGCTTATCTTGTAGATTATGAGAATGTAGAAAATAATTCATTCATTATTGCTAACCAGTGGACTTTTATAGAAAATTCTGAAAAAAGGCCTGATGTAATTCTGTTTTTAAACGGATTGCCTGTTGTAATAATGGAATTGAAATCACCTTCAAGAGAAGAAACTGACGCATCAGAAGCTTATCGACAATTAAAGAATTATATGCACGAAATTCCTTCTATGTTTATTTATAACGCAATCTGTGTAATGTCTGACCAATTAACATCAAAAGCAGGAACTATTACATCAGATGAAACTCGTTTTATGGCGTGGAAAACAAAAGATGGAGATTATGAGAACACACAATATGCACAGTTTGATACATTCTTTGACGGAATTTTCCGAAAAGAAAGATTGTTAGACATAATCAAAAACTTTATTTGTTTTTCAAAAGACGGATTAGATATTTTCAAAATCCTTGCAGGATATCACCAATATTTCGCTGTAAAAAAAGCTGTTCAATCAACAAAAAGAGCAGTTGAAACTGACGGGAAAGGTGGGGTTTTCTGGCATACACAAGGTAGCGGAAAATCTTTATCAATGGTGTTTTATGCCCATCTTTTACAAAAAGCATTGAATAGCCCGACTATTGTCGTGATTACAGATAGAAATGATTTAGATAATCAGTTATATGCTCAATTTGCAAAATGTAAGGACTTTTTAAGACAAGAACCTGTCCAAGCATCAAGCAGAGAAAACTTAAAAGAACTTTTAGACGGTAGGGAAGCAAACGGAATAATCTTTACCACAATGCAGAAGTTTGAAGAATCAGCAGAGCCATTATCTACTAGAAGAAATATTATTGTTATGGCTGATGAAGCTCATCGAGGACAATATGGATTAGCTGAAAAAGTAGATTCTAAAACTGGTGAAATCAAAGTCGGAACAGCAAGAATTATAAGAGATTGTCTTCCGAACGCAACATTTATTGGCTTTACGGGAACTCCTGTTTCTATAAAAGATAGAAATACAAGAGAAGTCTTTGGTGATTATATTGATGTATATGATATGACACAAGCTGTTGAAGATGGAGCAACTCGTCCGGTATATTATGAAAGCAGGGTTGTTAAACTTCAACTTGATGAGCCAACACTAAGACTTATCGACAAAGAATATGAGCTTATGGCTCATAAGGCAGATCCCGAGGTAATTGAGAAAAGCAAACGAGAACTTGGACAAATGGAAGCTATTTTAGGCAATCCAAGTACTATAAATTCTCTAGTTACGGATATTATTGAACATTACGAAACAAATAGAGCTGATAAGTTGACAGGAAAAGCAATGATTGTCGCTTATTCAAGACCTATTGCTTTAAAAATTTATCATAAAATACTTGAGTTAAGACCAGATTGGACAGAAAAAGTTAAAGTTGTAATGACAGAAAGTAACAATGATCCAGAAGAGTGGCGAAAAATCATTGGAAACAAACATCATAGAGATGAATTAGCAAAAGATTTTAAAAAGAACGATTCAGAATTTAAAATTGTAATTGTTGTCGATATGTGGCTTACTGGTTTTGATGTTCCATCTTTAGCCACAATGTACGTTTATAAGCCAATGTCAGGTTATAATTTGATGCAGGCAATCGCAAGAGTTAATAGAGTTTTTGAGGATAAAGAAGGCGGACTTGTTGTAGATTATGTCGGTATAGCTTCTGCTTTAAAACAAGCAATGAATGATTATACCGTTAGAGATAGAAAAAATTATGGTGATCCGAATATTGAAACTTCTGCTTACCCTAAATTCCTTGAAAAATTAGAAGTTTGCCGCGATATTATGCATGGATTTGATTATTCAAAATTCAATAGCGGAACTGATTTAGAAAGAGGAAGACTAATTAGTGGGGGTATGAACTTCTTAATCGGAGTAGAAAATGAAAAACTTAAAGAACGATTTATAAAAGAAGCTCTACTTCTTCATCAAGCATTATCCTTATGCTCGTCACTAGTTGCAAGAGATAACAGAATAGAAGCAGCATTTTTCGAAGCTGTAAGAGTACTTGTTGTCCGTTATATGAATGAAGGATCCGAAAAGAAAATTTCATTAAAAGAAATGAATCAAAAAATTAATGAATTACTTAAGCAAAGTATCAAAAGTGATGGAGTTATTAATCTTTTCCAAGATGTGAAAGAAGAGTTTTCTCTTTTTGATCCCAAATTTTTAGATGAAATTTCTAAAATGAAAGAAAAAAATGTTGCTGTAGAAGTACTTAAAAAATTACTTGCAGAACAAGTATCGATTTATAAAAGAACAAATTTTGTAAAATCAGAAAAATTTAGTGAAATTATTAAAGCTGCAATGAATAGATACATAAACGGAATGATAACTAATGAAGAAGTTATTGAAGAACTACTAAATATTGCAAAACAAATGGCAAAAGCAAAAGAAGAAGGAAACGAATTAGGCCTAACTACTGATGAATTAGCATTCTATGATGCTTTAACTAAACCGGCTGCAATTAAAGATTTTTATGAAAATGATGAGTTAATTGCAATTACAAAAGAATTGACAGACACTCTTAGAAAAAATAAAACAATTGATTGGCAGAAAAAAGAATCAGCAAGAGCTAAAATGCGAATGATGATTAAAAAACTTTTAAAAGCTCATAAATATCCCCCAGAAGGTATGGATGATGCTGTCCAAACAGTTATGACACAATGTGAACTTTGGACAGATAATGAATTAGAAAATTAACTTGATTTTATTTTTTTTTCGAGTGATGAATACGACACCCTAAAAAAGGAGGTCGTATGAGTAAAAGCAAGAAATACAAGATTAAACAAAAAGATTTTAGGAAGTTGGAAAAACTAGCAGAGCGGATCTACAACACAGCCACTGTTATTGACTATTTTTGCAGGACGCAACAAGAGATTGAAGAACTGTATAATCTTACTCCAGTCGTAGAAAATTTAAGACGAGATACTGATACCGTCAACGCATTTTTTATAAATTATCCTGACAACAAAAATTTTTAAATGGTATTTAAAACCTGTTTTAATACCGTTCAAAAAGTGTTCAAAAATAGATTGTGTCTGAATGATACATTTAGAAAGAGTTTGCTTGATATATTACTCATTAAGAGTGATGAATGTCATTGCTGATAAGAGGTAGCAATGATTGAATTAGGCAAAAAATACAAACTTAAAAAGATTAAAGGCTTTGATAGCTTTGATAATGAGTATTACAAAGTAATTGGCTTCTACAACTTCGACACTGTAATTTGTGAAAACGCCTACGGAGAAAGATTTGTATTTATGAAAGAGTTTTTAATAGACCCACAAAAGTCTGATGATATCTATTCAGATTTGATACTTGAAAGGAATAAATAATGACAGAAAAAGATTATCGCTTATACGGAACAAAGGTTTTAAACTTAAAGACTCAAGAAATCGGCTTGTTAATCTGTATTTGGAAAAACAAATTTGCAGATGCTGAGATAGATTACGCAACTTGTGTTGATAAGCAAGGCAAAAGATACAATATAGAACTTGATAGTATAAGAGGATTTGAAGATGATTTTGAAAAATAAACTAACAAGAGAGACCTTAGAAATAACTTATCCTGAATTTAGGATAAGGTTTGTAAAAGAAATACAAAGCGCATTTGAGAATTATCGCAAAACGCAGTTAAATAAGTATTCTTATAATTTTAAAGATGATAATTCTATGGAATACAATTTCTACTTCCAATTACAATGGAACTTGCGGCTTGTCGGCAGAGGGCTGAAGCGTAGCGTGCCCGTTTAACGCCGACAAACAAGAGAATCACTTTGGAAATTCTAATTGGTATATTGAAAAAATTTAGTTAATTATTTCATATGGTATAAAAGAAGATTTTTCATCATGTTGATTTAAAAATTCTGAGACATATTTATAACGATTTTCAACTCTTATACTTGGATGACAAGGGGCATTATTTAATGTTCTTTTATATACAAAAATTCGTCTTCCATCAATATTTTTTAGATAATTTTTTATATTATCAATATCTGCAGCTTTACTCCCCCAGGCTAGTAAATAGTCTATCTCTTTATTAGTATTGATAAAAGAGTTTATTATTTCTAAATTTTTTGTTTGACAATCATCTTCTTGAACATTTTTAACAGTTCCAGAGATTAAAGAGAAAGAATTTAATATAATAATTCTATTATATTTCTTGAGTTTATAAGCCATTCTTATAATATTTTTCACTGTATCATCAACAGTTGATTCCCTTTTTTCTATTTCAGGGAATGTATTTGAAGGATTCATCATTATAACAGCAAGAGTTTCTCCTTCTTTTTGCTGCTCAATAGATAATTCCAGATAAAAACGATGGTTGCCTTGTTTTGGACGTTTTTTGTCATAATATCCAAAACCGCTTACTTCTATTTTTTCATTTTTAAACTTGTAATTGTAATTATTAGATTTGTGTATGTATAAATCAAAACAATCCTTTATTGTTAATTTATGCAGATTGTTAAATAGAGCTTTATTCATTATTATTCTTCACTAAAGAAATCTTCGTCAATTTTTTTGATTTCGATTTTAGTTTTAACTTGTACACCTAAATTATGCTTAATCATCAATTTTGTTAATTCTTCACCATCTACTAATCGTATAATTTTACCTTGGACAGATGCGGCTTTCTTTTTAGCTCTTTCATCAAAGAAGCTGGTTGTTATAAATACTCCTTTTCTTACCGGAGAACAGCCTAGAGCTCCTGCGAAATTTTGCATTTCTTTTTCATTAACTTTATTGTCTGAGTATCTTTTAGCTTGTAGGTAGATTTTTTCTAACCCCAATTCATCTTCATCGATTATGCCGTCTACTCCTCCATCATGACTCATTTTTGTCATTGAACCTACACCATAATTCATTTTTTCCATAAGTTGAAGAACTATTTGTTCAAATCTTACAGGGTCAATTTGTTTTAATCTTGTCAGCAATTCTGTTTGTAGATTTTCTTTATACATATCTTGAGCATGTGCTAACATTTCGTCTGGAGTATCAGTTTTACTTTCTTGTATGTTTTTATCAGAAGTTTTTTCATCTTTATTAGGTTTTACAAATTCTAAAAATTCATTATATTGTTTTAGATAGTTTAGTATATCTTTAGGTTTATCTTGAAGGGCTTTTTCGCCTCTTTCATTAATAACAAAATAGGCTCTTCTAGGTGAATCTATCAATTTAGCAGCTTTTAAATATGTTCTAGCCCAACCTACTCTACCTGCGAATTTATTACTACCACTAGAAATTTTTTCCTCCAATTCTTCATTTGTTAATTTTAGTTTCTTTGCTAAAATATCAACAATTTCCGTAATTCGATGTTCCTTTTTATCAGATAAAACTTCTAAAACTGGTATCATTAATTCATCATATTTAGGTATTGCCATTCATAAACTCCTTTTTCTTAAGCATAGCACAAAAATTTGCAGGATTTATTCTATACCTAAAATTTCACGCTCGATTTGGCGGATGAAGTCCGGAGAAAGTTCGGTTTTTATTTGGGGTGTTTCGTTTTGAGTATTGTTTTCTTTCAAATCTGGAAGGAAGTTCAAAATATTTACAAGGGAATAGTATTCTGCTTGGCTTATCTGATTGTTAGTTTTATTACTGTTTGCGATTTTATCCATAAGCTTTTGGGCAAACTTTTGCAAGTCCTCTTTGAACTGGAATTTATCATACATTGATTCTTTTCGCTTTTTATCCCAACCATATTGCTTTTTCCAGTAAAACAACGTCCTTTTTGCAATTCCAAGTTCTAAAGAGATTTTATTTACAGTCGAGCCTTTTAAATACATTTGCTCTGCTTGTTTAAATAATTTCATTTTACTCATTAAAATCCCTCAAAAATTAAGTTTTCTATTCCAAAATGGTTTTTGTCTTGCACTTTTTTAACCTGATAAACGCAACTTCTATCAATCACTCCAAGGTGTTGGAAATACTTTATCAATTGATTTAGAAGTGCCATTGTGTTTTTAATTCTGCGGGGCTTAAGGCGTCTTAATTCGCAGACTTTAAAAAGTTCTTTTATCGACTCAATATCAATTTCATGCAGGTAATAGCAGTTTATAAACGGTATAATATTGAAATTAAAAATTGCGTTATAGTTCCTGTAGGTCTCGAATTTACAGTATTTTTCTACATAATTTTTCATAAAATATTCTTTTGCATCTTCTATACTAATTTTTAGGTGTTTATTCTTTATCGGGCTAAATATTTCATAATTTTCACCCGTTTTCGTTTCCTCATTGTATTTATAAATCCCATTTTCAAAAAGTATTTTATTGCTGTTCAAAAGCTGTTCAAGCTTTGTTTTGCAATCGCATTCTGCTATCAATTCAATATCATCAAGGGTAAATTCTTTTAATCTCTTAGCTAATTTTTCAATGTTCATATAATTTGCTCCATAACTTCTTTTGTAATTTCTTCTAAATTATTCTCTTTTGCAAAACTTTCAAGTTTGCTTATAAGCTGTACAATTTGTCTGAACCTATTGTATTTTTTGTGGATATATTCTATCGAATCTGGGGTAAATGGTATTTCAGATAGTTGGCTAAAAATCTGGCTCAAATCTTCTATTTCAAAGGTCTCAAACTTTACAATCTCGCTAAATCTATCATACAGGTGCTTGTATCTCTCAAGTTTTCTAAGAGCCAAGCCCATACCGACAAAGATTATCGGGCAATCTGTTTTATCGTGGATATCTCTTAGGGTTTCAACACTTTTGTAATTGTTCATCAGGTAGTCGATTTCATCTACAAAAATAATTTTTGGCTTTTGAATAAGTTTGCTAATCACTACATTAAAGTTGTCCGAGGTCAAATACCTAGGAAGTTCGTCCATTTCTCTAACAATTTCTTCAACAAGCCACCTGCTTGTCATAAGGTTTGAGGCTCGAATATAAATCCCGTCATATTTGCAGGCTAGCCAAAGTGCTGTTTGAGATTTTCCAAGCCCCGGCTCCCCATATATAAGTCCCATTTTAGGAATGTTTTTGGGTTTGCTTTTCAGGGCTTCAACTAAGCCTATAAAATTCCTTACATTTCGAGTTTTTATAAAGATTTTTTTCATTTTATCCTTTCTTGCTTGCTCGCAATAAACGGGTAAGGCTTCGCCTTTCACCCTCTGCTCGAAATCCGCTATTCATATAACAGTTTGTACTCCTTTGTTTGTCTAAATTCTGCAATCCAAGTGTCACTTGGGTTATGTTTTATTAAATATTCGTACTTTTCTGAATTGTTTTTGAAAATCGGGAGTGAGTTTTCTCCGTTGTTTATTTTTTGAACACCATTTGAACGAGCTTTGAACTCTTTTTGAAATTTGTTAGAATTCTCCATTTCTTCTTGGTTCGACCTTGCTTCAATCAGTTTTATTTCATCATTCGTCAATAATTTTTTAACCGAGTTTATTGTTTTCCGTTTAAGTTTTTGTTGTTTTTGGATTTTTTGTTTGTAATCCTCTAGATCCTCAACCGTTCCTAAAATCTTCGCCATCGGATGGGTTTCGGTTACTCGCTCTGCGGTGCATAAGTATTCTCCCTTGGGGGTAAAGACCTTAACGCTTGTTAAATCAAACAGGTTGTATTTTACTAAAACTTTTCCTCTCAGCCCGTATAATCTTTCGTCAAAATAGTCGCAGTTTAAGAACCTTATGCCGTTTCGCTGAATTGTTTTGACTTCAGTCGCCAGCATCAAATCGTCAAGCATGTTTATATCAATATTCTGTTTTTTACGATTTTCCAAAACCTCTGCGATTGTCATATTAGGTGCATTTGTGCAGGGCTGAGAATTCTTAAACTTCAGCCACATATCAATCATTTTGATTGTTTCTTCTATTGTTGGAATGTAGCGGATTGGCGGCAGAGGGCTGAAGTCAGCTCTGCTGTGTGCCCGTTTAACGCCGCCAACCAAGAGGTTGTTATGCAAATTAGAGTGGAATTTTTCATTTCTTTTCAAGTAAGCCGGCTTGTTGATAATTGATGAGCCAACGTAGCTTGGCATTAGTTTTTCAAAGCCTTCCTGAAATTCTTTGAAAAACCTCTCAATTACTTTTGCTCTGGCGTTATATGGTCTTGCAAATACCGTTTCAATTCCGAGTTTGGCATAGAGCCCATAAAAGCCTAATTCTCCAAATCCTTTGTCATCTGTAAAATACTTTGCTCTGAAAGCTCTGCCGTTATCCTGATAGACAATTTTCGGTATCATATCGAGGTTTATTATTGCGTTTCTTAGTGCACTTGCAATACATTGGGTATTTTCTTCAAGCATAATTTCGTACCCAACGAGTGCTGTTGATTTCCAATCCAAAAATCCGACCAAAGTTGCACGACAAGGCTTGCCCGTAAACGGATTAATCACTTGAAACGCCAGTTTGTGCCCATCTGCGACTAAAATATCCCCGACATCAAGCAGGCTCGCGTCTCTTTTAATATAAGGCTCTACCTTGTCGGAAAGTGCTTTTTCACCGTCTCTAGCAAGCACCCATTTGTCGTAATTGTTGTCCTTAAACCATTTTGCATAGCGTCTAAATGTAATATCTGCAGGGATGAAACTTTGACCTTGTTCTTTGAGCTTGTATTTTGTAAGTGCGATTGCTTTGCCAATACAAATTCTATTCGGGTGCAGGAGCAAGCCCATAAATATTTTGATTTCTTCATCCGTTAGACATGTTCTGTATTCATTTACAGAAACGTATTTGTAATTAGGAATTAATCTTGTGTAATCCTCTGTCCCGTCTAAACTTGCTTTCCAACGATGCAGGCTTCCTCGTGAAATTTTACCTAAAACATTGAAAAGGTAGGAATTTGAACTGTTATGCAGCTTGACAAAATCATAGTCTGCTTGAAGTTTGTTGATAGCTTTACGGCGAAACTCCTGCCATTTGCGGATTAAATCAAGTTTTGCAAGTGCATTTTGTTTTGCCTTCTCAGGGGTGTATTTGATTGTCTCAACGTGGTTTTCCATTGTCTCAAAATCCTTGTAATGCCTTGTGCAACACATTCATCACTCGTTTTGAGACAGAAGTCAAGTGGGGGTAAATATAAATATAAAAAATATTATTTCCAGTAAACTTTGAAGTTTTGAATTTCTTCAAGAGTTTTGTGATAATCCCCCTTGAAACAAATCGTTCTATCATCAATATAAAGATAAGACGGCAATTTTACGTTCGTCACATCCTTAAAAAACTTATCTAAATTATTATTAATTAGCCATTTAGTTGCAAGCATCAAGTTTCTTGATGTAAAAAGATACAATTCAGCACTTTGGGATAACTTTTCTAAAAATTCATAAGCCCCGACCTTAATTTCAGGGATATAATTTTCATTGAATTTCTCTTTCCCGTATTCATTTAGTACGCCGTCTAAATCTATAAGTATCTTTTTAGTGAACATAAAATTACCTTATTAAATGGACTGTCATTCCTGTTAATAATGTTCTAATAATAACATAATTGGAATATGAGTCAAGATATTAGACAAATATTAGCAAATAATATTAAAAATCTGCGAACGCAGAAAAAGTTAAGCAGGGAAGAATTATCTTTAGTTTTAGGAGTTGATAATTCTTATGTTTCAAAACTTGAAAAAGGTAAAATAAATATTACTTTAGATAAAATTGAAATGCTAGCCAATTATTTTGAAACAGAAGTATATTTATTATTAAAATAAATCTTATTGATAATTTTGGATATCTCAAATTGCAAGCAAAAATAAAATTGCACTTTTTTTGCACTGGGCTTATTTTAAAACACCAAGCCATTTTTAGTCTAATATGGTCTTAAAAATTTACAAATGGAGTGCAAAAGAGTGCAAGAAATGAGTATTTGAGTGCAAGAAAAGACCGGTACATCTCAATACTAAAAAACAGCCTCAAATAGGCTGTTTGTTTGACTTTTTATTAAAGTTTCGCCGTCTCAATGTCCCAGAAACCTATTACTATTACTATTAATTACAAAATAAAAAGGATGATAACAAAAGTCATCATCCTTTTAAATCTGGGCCGCAGTGGACTCGAACCACCGACCTCACCCTTATCAGGGGTGCGCTCTAACCACCTGAGCTAGCAGCCCATATTTATTTTTCATCTCGAGATTTGGCTATCTTCTATAAATTAAGTCGACTGTGCTTTATCTCTTTAGCGTTCAATCTCTCGTTTGCCCGCATGAATTAATGTATAATAAACATTTTTTAAAATCAAGACTTTTTTAATATTTTTTTAATTTTTTACAATAATAAAAACGCTTTACTTAAATCTTTGTGTTTTGTAAAATAGACTTGCAAAGTATACGTTACTTTATAAAGGAGAGAAATTTATGAAAAAATCAATTCACGATTTAGGAGACATTAAAGGTAAAAGAGCTCTTGTACGTGTAGACATTAACGTTCCTCTGGACGCTGACAAAAATGTTACAGATGATACAAGAATTCAAGCTATTTTGCCGACAGTTAAATTTTTGAAAGATAAAGGCGCTAAGATTATTCTCATGGCACACCTTGGCAGACCAAAAGGTGAATGGAATATGGAATTTTCTCTGGCTCCTGTTGCTAAATATTTATCTAAAGTCCTCGGCGAAGATGTTCTGTTCGTTTCAGAACCTGTAGGTCAAGGCGCTGACAAAGCTCTTGAAGCACTCAAAGACGGTCAGGTAGCTTTGTTGGAAAACATCAGATTCTATAAAGCAGAAGAAGCAAAAGATGACGACATGACTTTTGCAAACGAATTGGCTAAACTCGGTGATTTCTATGTAAACGATGCATTTGGCGCAGCTCACAGAAACCACACTTCAACTGCTAAGTTGGCTAAAGTTCTTAAACCGGCAGTGTCAGGTCTTTTGATGGAAAAAGAAATCAGATGCCTGTCACAAGCACTTGATAACCCGACAAGACCATTCACAGCAGTTGTAGGCGGAGCAAAAGTTTCTTCTAAAATCGGTGTTTTAGAAAACTTAATCGACAAAGTTGATAACTTAATTATCGGCGGCGGCATGGCATACACATTTGTTAAGGCAAACGGCGGTAAAATTGGTAACTCTATTTGCGAAGATGATCAGTTAGAAGTTGCAAAAGCTATCGAAAAGAAAGCTGCTGATAAAGGTGTTAAACTGGTTATGGCTACTGACGTTTTAGTTACAGATGATTTTTCAGGCAACGGCACAAATAAATTCGTCAAAATCAATGAAATTCCTGACGGGTTTGAAGGTGTAGACGCAGGTATGGAATCAAGAAAAGCATTTGCTGATGTTCTTAAATCTTCAAAAACAATCCTGATGAACGGACCTGTAGGAGCGTTTGAAAATCCTGCATTTGCAGAGGGAACAAAGGCTGTATTAGAAGCTATAGTAGAAGCAACTAAAAACGGTGCCGTATCAGTTATCGGCGGCGGAGATTCAGTTTCTGCAGCTAAGAAATTCTGCAAAGCAGAAGATTTCACCCACGTATCAACAGGCGGCGGAGCTTCTCTTGAATTCATTGAGGGGAAAGTACTTCCGGGTGTTGCTGCATTGGATGACAAGTAGAAATAATGTAAACTCTGATAATAAAGAAAAGGCGGGTATTTCGACCCGTCTTTTTTTGTATATTTGGATTAAAAATGTAAAAGAATGTAACGATTTTCTAAAAAGATTAAATTTCTTCGAAAAATTTTCCGTTAGTAATTAATGTAATGTGTAATAAACACGGAGGTATCATTTATGTATAAAACATCCAAAAACCTTGATAAATCAGCATTTCTTACAGGGGGGGGGGGCAGTCTAACCTCTAGAACGCTTTTAGCGGCTTTGCTGCTCAGTATAACTCCCGCGATGGCAGCAGAGCTTGCTGACGTCGATTTGAGTAAAATTCCGCTCAATAAACCGACTTTAGACTATCTGCACGAAAACAATGTACAAATCCCTCAAACAGAATATGATGACGAGGGGAACCTTGTAGAAAGCGGCTCTATTTTAGCGCCCGAAAGTTCATACACTTTGACAGAAGTCCCTGCCGGGGCGGACGGGGCTGCGCCTGTCGGCGATAATATCATTACAAAGTTTGAATACAACTCAACAGATGGCAGTTTTTCACCTAAGTATTATCAACTCAACTTGAAGCAGACCACTTACGGCGAGGGCAATCAGAGCTACAGCGTCACACTTGAAAACTCTCCTGTCAAAGATGTTATTATTAATGTGCTTTATGATAATACTAATACGTCCGAAAGAATAACCGTTGATAGCGGGACTGATTATGGTGACATAACTAGCAATTTTATCGGTAATTCTACCGACGAGTACGGCGGGGCAATTTATAACAGAGGCACCATCGGCAATATCACAAGTAACTTTATTGGAAACTCTGCCAAGTACGGTGGGGCTATTTATAACTACATCAGCAGAACAATTGGCAATATCACCGGTGACTTTATTGGCAACTCTGCCAGCAGATACGGCGGGGCAATTTATAATAGTGGCACCATGGGCGATATCACTGGTGATTTTATCGGTAATTCTGCAGATAACAACGGCGGGGCGATTTTTAACTACGGCACCATCGGCAACATTACAGGTGACTTTATTGGGAATTCTGCCGACGGCGGTGGCGGGGCGATTTTTAACCAGAACGACAGTACAATAGGCAATATCACAGGTGACTTTATTGGGAATTCTGCCGGCGAGATCGGCGGGGCGATTGTTAACGAGAACGACAGTACAATAGGCAATATCACAGGTGACTTTATTGGGAATTCTGCCGGCGAGATCGGCGGGGCGATTTAT
>CALUQN010000022.1 GCA_944322945.1 Candidatus Gastranaerophilales bacterium
TTGTGAATAATTAGTCATTATATAGACAGCATAAGTTTTGTTCATAGACTAATTATAACACGTCATACCGGTAAGATATTGTTGTCATCCCGAATTTATTTCGGGATCTTACCAGCTACGAGTTTAACTCCAAGTTGGTAAGATGCTGAAACAAGTTCAGCATGACAAAACAGATTAAGAGACTCGAACTTCTAAAAACCCAAATGATTAAAGGCTTTAGCCTGTTTTTAAAAAATTTGGGTTTTATTCTTTTTTTTGTTGCAAACAGCGTAAACATACATAAAAAGAGCCTTTTGGGCTCTGTTGTGATAATAAAATATTGCTTTCTTTTTTTGTTTACTTTTTTCTTTGTGCTAAAGAAAAAAGTAAATGGGCGATACGTGACTCGAACACGTGACCCTCACAACGTCAATGTGATGCGCTACCAACTGCGCTAATCGCCCAGGTAAAAAATATTAAATTGTCAATTTATTTTTCAATTTTTACTAGCGCTTCGCGCAGTTTTTTGTATTGTGATTGCTTACTTTTATGACTTTTACTAGCGCTTCGCGCAGCTGTTGCTGTAGGTTGGGTTTACCAACCCAACAGTAAAATTTTAGCCTTGTTTTTTACTGAAATGTGCCATTAACTTACCGATTCCGTTGCGCATTTTTATGAAAGGATTTGAATTATGCGGCTTTTCTGATGAAATAAATTTATCAGCGGTATTATCAGCTTTAGGCAATATTCTTACAGATTCTACAGGCTTTTTATATGTAAGAGGTTTGATGGCTTTATCTATTGTAGAAACAGGATTATCTGATATACCAAAAATTTTACCCACTTATTACCTCCTAATATAAAAAAGGCGACACCCGGATTCGAACCGGGGGTAAAAGCTTTGCAGGCTTCTGCCTTACCACTTGGCCATGTCGCCATTCCTCGTTACTCTATCATAAAAAAGACATATTGTAATGTCAAGGTACAAAGTGATTTATATAGCAAATTCCACTACTTTTTTTAACCTTGTCATACTGTGCGTTAGCGAAGTATTTAAACAAAAGGTGATTCTTCGGACTAAAGTCCTCAGAATGACGAACTTTTTATAGTATCTGTGGAGTTTGCTATGTAAGTCCCCAACTTTAGAGAATTATTAAGATTTCATTGCAAGCACCCCTCCTCGAAATCACAGATTTCGGTCCTCCCGCAAGGGGAGGACAAGTTTTAATTTTGCTTTAGCAATGAAAAGTTTACAATTTCCAACTTTAGGGACTTATATAGATAATTTTAATGTATTAACGGTACGGATACGCTTCGGTGTAGAGAACATCACCGTTCTCTAATATTTCTTTTTTTGCAACTGCCGGATGAATAGAGCCTCCTAGTCGGGTGGAAGGGAATACAGATTTTCTTCCTGCTGAAGATTTTACTAACAGGATTGACGGGCCGTCAAGACTTATATATTTTGTTGCGTATTCCTCTATTTTTCCATTTTTCTGGTTATATAATACCTGCTTTTCAAATTGTGTTTTCATATCACAAAATCTTTTTTTGATAATTGCTAGCAGGTCAAAACCGTTTTCTAAATGAGTTTTTTCTCTTATAGTCACATTTTTACTCCCGTTGCTGCCAAGAGTTACGGTTGTAGACTTGTGAACATTTTTCCAGCATTGGTCATGTTGAAGCATTATTGTGTCACAGCCTAACCTTTTTTGATAAACAGGATTGTGACGACCAACAGAACGCAGGTTCTGTATCTCTTTGTTTGCAGCTCTGCCGATTGGCGTAAAATTATTTAAAAATATCGTAAAATTATTCACTTTGTTTATCAAGACTTTTACTCCTTTCACAATATTGTATTATTTAAAAACCACTGAAAAATTTTTTTGTCAATTATCAAAAAATAACCGCCAATCATAAAATTGACGGTTAGTTTCGTTATAACTTACAGCTACTATTTTGACTTTTTAGCTGACGGATAGTAATCTCTTACAACACCGTTGAATGCGTCAATGTAAATAGCTTTGATGTCTTCCATCAACGGATATGCAGGGTTAGCGCCTGTGCATTGGTCGTCGAATGCAAGTTCAACCATGTGGTCTAATTTTGCGTAGAAGTCATCTTCTTTAACGCCGAAGTCTTTGATTGAATTTGGCAGATTGATAGCTTTCATCAATTTGTCGATAGCTTCAATCAGCAATTCAACTTTTTCATCGTCGTTTTTACCGCCTAAGCCAAGTTCATCAGCGATTTGACCGTATTTAGCCTTAGCATTCGGGAACTTGTATTGCGGGAAGATACATTGTTTTTTCGGACAATCAACAGCGTTGTATTTGATAACCTGTCTGATTAACAAGGCGTTAGCAACACCGTGCGGTACGTTGAATGTAGCACCGAGTTTGTGAGCCATTGAGTGGCAAAGTCCTAAGAATGCGTTAGCAAATGCCATACCTGCGATAGTTGCGGCATAGTGCATTTTTTCTCTTGCGATAGGATCGTTTGCACCTTCAGACCAAGATCTTTCAAGGTATCTGAATACAAGTTTTGCAGCTTCTAAGGCATTTGAATTTGTGAAGTTAGTAGCCATTGCTGAAACATAAGCTTCAATAGCGTGAACAAGTGCGTCAATACCTGATGCAGCTGTCAAGCCTTTTGGCATACCGTCTACATAATTCGGGTCAATGATTGCCATATTCGGTGTCAAAGCATAATCAGCGATTGCATATTTTACGTGAGTTTCATCATCTGTAATGATAGCAAACGGTGTAACTTCAGAACCAGTACCTGATGTAGTCGGGATTGCAACCATTGTAGCTTTCTTGCCTAATTCAGGGATTCTGCAAATTCTCTTTCTGATATCCATAAATCTCATAGAGATATCTTCAAATACAGTGTCAGGTTGTTCATACATCAGCCACATAATCTTAGCAGCATCCATCGGAGAACCGCCGCCGAGTGAAATGATAACATCCGGTTCATACGGTCTGATGATTTCCATAGCCTGATTGATTGTAGATAATGTAGGATCCGGTTTAACGTCAAAGAAGATTTGGTGGTCAATGCCGATTTCATCCAAAACGTTAACGATGCTGTCAACAGCGCCGGAATTGAACAAGAATCTGTCAGTTACAATAAAGGCGCGTTTTTTGCCTTCAAGTTCACGGAGAGCAAGATCAACTGCCCCTCTTTTGAAGTAAACTTTCGGCGGAACTTTAAACCAGAGCATATTTTCTCTCCTTTCTGCAACTGTCTTGTAGTTCAATAAGTTTTCAACTCCGATGTTACCGGAGATAGCGTTTTTACCCCAAGAGCCGCAGCCGAGAGATAATGACGGTTCAAGCTTGAAGTTGTACAAGTCGCCGATACCGCCTTGAGCTGATGGTGAGTTAATCAGTACACGACAAGCAGGCATTTTTTCAGAGAATTTGTCAACTCTGTCCTGACGGCGTGTATCTGTGTAAAGGTCTGCTGAGTGACCGGCACCGCCTTTAGAAACGAGTTCATAAGCCATTTCTGTAGCATCTTCAAAATCTTTTGCTTTGTACATTGTCAAAATCGGTGACAATTTTTCTCTTGAGAATGGGTCTTCCCAATCAACCGTAGGTCTTTCAGCAAGAAGAACTTTTGTGTTTTCCGGAACTTCAAATCCTGAAAGTTCAGCAATCTTGCGAGCAGGTTGACCAACAATAGCAGGGTGTGCAGTTCCGCGTTTCGGGTCGATAAACGGAAGTGCTATCATTTTCTTTTCATCAGCAGCGCTCAAAAGGTGGCAGCCTCTGTAGATGAATTCTTTTTTAACTTCTTCATAAACTTTGTCAACTACGATAACTGATTGTTCTGATGCACAAATCATACCGTTATCAAAAGTTTTTGACATAATGATTGAAGAAACAGCCATTTTGATATCAGCAGTTTCGTCGATAACTGCAGCAGCGTTACCAGGACCGACACCCAATGCAGGATTGCCTGATGAGTATGCAGCCTTAACCATTCCCGGTCCGCCTGTTGCTAATATACAAGCGATGGATTCGTGTTTCATTAATTGGTTAGAAAGTTCAATTGACGGAACATCAATCCAGCCGATAATATCTTCCGGAGCACCGGCTTTTACTGCTGCGTCAAGAACTAATTTTGCTGCAGCAATTGTGCATTTTGTAGCTCTCGGGTGCGGTGAAAAGATGATAGCGTTTCTTGTTTTTAAAGCTATCAATGATTTGAAAATTGCAGTAGAAGTCGGGTTTGTTGTCGGGATAATACCTGCAATGACGCCCAGAGGTTCTGCAACTGTTTTAATGCCGTTTGTTTTGTCTTCTTTAATGATACCGCAAGTTTTTGCATTTTTGTGTTTGTTGTAAATGTATTCTGATGCAAAATGGTTTTTGATAATTTTATCTTCCAAAACACCCATTCCTGTTTCTTCAACAGCCATTCTAGCCAAAGGAATACGTGCTTTGTCAGCAGCAGTTGCGGCTGCCTTGAAAATTGCATCTACTTGTTCCTGGGTAAATGTTGAGTAAATCTTTTGAGCCTTCTTAACTCTTTCAATAAGCAATTCCAATTGCTCTGCGTTGTCTACCAGATTAGACTTATTTAAAGTCTTTTCGAGGCTTTCAACAGTCTTTTTGCTTTTTGTTGCCATAATTTTTTATCTCCTTTATTAAAAATAAATCTTTATTTTGCATTTGCTTTTCGTGATTTATTTCACAATTACATTTTAAAACAAAGAAGAACAAAAATCAAGTGTATCAGATACAATCTTTATCTAATTTTAATATTTTACACTAAATGGGGGAAACTTTTGTTGTGCAAGGATTGTATAATATTAAACATGAGTAAAATAACAGAAAAAATTTCAAATTTTATACTTGCAGTCAAAGAAAGAATGCTTGCTAAAAAACTGAGCAAAACTTTCGGCAGTTCTTTTCAGAACAAGACCAGCAAAACCATACTTTCCGGCACCGAAACTCTGACACTCAGCGCAGAGACAGATAAAAAGCGGGAACAGGTACTCAACAGCGTGACAGAAATTATGATTGCAGCAAAAAACAACCCGCAAAAAATGCTGGATTACATAAAAAGTACCGGCACAAAAGTTTATATAATTAAAAACAACTCAAAACTATTGAAAAATCTTGGCGAAGAGGATGGCTTTATACTTCCGGCAGAAGGAGTGAAAGCCGCTGCACTCTATTGGGGAGTAGAGCACAAATTCACATTAAAAACCCCTGCAATGTTTGTGTTCCGCGAAGAAATGCTTGATGAATACTACATTCTGCAACAGTTTTACAAGTGGTACTCCTACAGAAGCGGACTGCCCGGATTTGACACAAAAACCCAGAATATTTTCAAAAAATATATGACAAAAGGCTATGATATTACAAAATTAACTCTGGAAGACACTCTGAAACTACAGGAAGCTGTAGCCCGAGATACAGAGGCAACTGATTTTGCCATTGAAGTTGCCAGACTCCGTGACGGCGGGCGTAATGTTTTGAACAAAATGAAAACAGACGGCGGCGCAAGTATTTAGTTTCTGCTGGATAATTTTACGCTTATATAAAAGCCACTCCGTACAACGGAATGGCTCATAGTAAAATAGTTCTCATAGATATTTGTATATGGATAAGTATTTTTAGGGGTAAATGAAGTTTATCGTCTTATTTTTTGGGGCTGACTTAAAAACGTTATGCAACATATTCAACGTGTTGTTTGCTGTCCTTATTGTCAGCGTTGTCTTTGTGGCTTGGTGCAAATAAGATATTATAAGTCTTGACAAATTTGTAAGCCAAAGCTGGAAGCATACTTGACTGAACTGCATCTGCTTTTGTTGATCTTTCAAATTCTTTTTGGAAGTTTATACCTGCGTTAGGATTTTGCAGCGGCAAAATCGCAACATTTGCTTTAATATCATTTACACGATTTTCTCTAAAAGAAATATTATTATTAGTATTTATTGCTGTTATTTTCATATCAATCCCTCCTTTGAGGCTTATTAAGTGTTTAATTAACACTTCATCTAACATATTCACTATAAACTATAATAAATAATTTGTCAACCCTTATTGTGAATATTTATTAAGCAAGGTTAAAAGCGTCTCCAGACCTGCATTTTCAGATAAAGTGGATTAAGTACACTTATTATTTAATTATAAGACCTGGTTTTTGTTTTTTAAATTATCCATGCCGGTAATTTTAATTTTTTTTATTACCCGCATGGCTAATTGTTTATTCAATCTGTTTTTGTTTTCATGTTGATATTGAAAGTTTCAATACTTCCAACAATACTTAATTCCAACGGGGACAATAGTTTCCCCTATTTTTTTATCTTAAAAACCTGCTACAAGATTAGTGGTTTAATAGTGTATTTTTTACATTTATTACAGACACACAGAACCGGTCTATCAAAGCGCACTAAAAATTCCGGGACGTATCTGGACTAAAACAGATTATACGAGCTAATGCCCTCATAATGACGTGCTTTTAATAGTATTAGCAGGCTTTGCTAAATAAGTCTAAAAATTTTTAAAGCACGCAAATATGTTGTTTAGTGCAAACCTGCTATAAGACACCTTATTTGTCGTCTTTTGATATTGGAATTAGTTCCGGCGCTGGCTTTTTATTCAAACCCAGCGCATCTATCAGTTTAAAATATGTATTCTGACCCAGCATACTGCAATCAAGTGTTTCACGCTTATTTGTAATTTTGTTTGTGATAAACAAGTTGCAGTCGCTGTCGGAGCCGGTTGAATCCAAAACCGTTCTTATATACGAATCAAAGTCAACGCTTTTCAGGTAATATTTCTTTTTCAGTTTATTCAGACAAAACACCTGCATTGTCTCATTGTCCAACCGAATAGTTATATTGTTTGTCGTAAATCCCGAAACCAGCCAGAATAATGTTCCAAGCGTGCTTAAACCGTAAATTATCGTATTGTTGTCAGTAAATAATCTGATTACTACAGATAAAAAAGCCCCTGCACATATTGCATATATTACGAATTTTGTTTTCGTAAATATATTGCTCTTAAATATTTTCACTAAGTTCTCCCTAAATATTAGGCAAGTCACCTTTCACATCAGCAATTTCATCACTTTCCAGCTGAAATTCTTTATGCAATGCAGCCACTGCCCGTTTTGCATCCTCTTTATCAACAAGACAGCTGATTTTAATTTCACTGGTTGAAATCATTCTGATGTTGACATTGAGTTTTGCAAGAGTTTCAAACATTGTGGATGCGATACCCGGACGGTCAATCATGCCGGCACCGACTATTGAAACTTTTGCAATATTTTCATCAATTTTTATATCCCCCGCTTTTAACTCGCCCTTCAATTCTTCAAGCGCAGCCTTTGTTTTAGGCAAATCAGCGCTGTCAATTGTGAATGCGATATCGTTTGTGTTAGAAACTTTTCTCGCGTATGATTGGATAATCATATCAACGGAGATACCTTCCTGAGCCAGTTTGCCGAAAATCATGGCTGCCTGTCCCGGTGTATCAGGAACATCACAGACAACAATTCTGGCTTGTGACAAATCTGCCGCTACCCCTGCGACCGGTTTATAAATTTCCATTTTGTCAACTCCCAATATTAAAGTACCTAAATTATCTGTTTTAAAACTGCTGCGAACCCTGAGCGGCACATTGAATTGTTTTGCAGTTTCCACACTTCTCGGATGAAGAACATTAGCGCCTGCATGCGCAAGTTCCAGCATTTCTTCGTAAGAAATTTCATTCAATCTGGAGGCATTTGGCACAACCCTCGGATCTGTGGTGTAAACGCCTTCTACATCTGTATAAATATCACAGCGTTCTGCGTTCAATGCTGCAGCAAGTGCGACAGCAGAAGTGTCAGAACCGCCGCGGCCGAGTGTTGTTATTTCACCGTCAGGTGTTACCCCCTGAAATCCGGCTACTACTATTATTTTACCCTCTTGAAGATTTTTCTTTAATTTTTCTGTTTTTATATCAATAATTCTTGCTTTGGAATGGACATTTTCTGTCACAATCCCGATTTGCATAGCGTTGAAACTTACCGCATCATATCCTGCCGCCTGGATTGCCATTGCAAGAAGTGCAATAGAAACTCCCTCGCCTGTTGAAAGAAGCATGTCCATTTCCCGGCTTGACGGATTGGGGCTTAAATCTTTTGCCATTTTAACCAGATAATCAGTTGTGTGCCCCATGGCTGAAACTACTACGACAACATCATTCCCGTTCTTCTTCTCTTTTATGACTGTTTGGGCTACGTTTTTAATCTTTTCCGTGTCGGCTACTGATGTACCGCCAAACTTTTGTACTATGATTTTTCTCAAGATTATTCACTTTCTTTTGAGTTTTTTAATAAGTTTTCCAGTTCTTCTTTTTCTTTGTAATACCTAAAGTCTGAACCACTTATTCGGATAATTTTTTCAGCCAGAGATATAGCTTCTTTTATATTATATTCACAAACGTTTCCTTTGACAAGGGTATAGCTCACAAAAAATTGTAAATTTAACACTTCTAAATCTTTTTCATAAATTTTAACAATTTTGCGGAGTTTTCTCTGCGCTTCCGCAAACTCGTTATCCGATATTAAAAATTTGACGTAATCCAAGCCGCACGCCAGAAAATACGGATTCAGGCTCATAGATTTTTCATAAAAATCGATGGTTTTCGTATTGTTTTTCTTAAATTCATTTATTTTGGCCAGATAGTATGAAATTAAAAATTCAAACTCTTCGTTCTCTATTTTGCGAAAATTTGCCAGAGCCAGGTCATATTCGCCGTTATTAAATTCCCGCACAGCTTTTGTAAGTTCAATTACCGCGGTATCAGCGCCCCCGTCAGCAGCCATTTGTATCAATACTTCATCATCATTATGTTTTATCATTCTGACCAGTGCCAGATATGCCATGCTTTCAGCATTTTCGCCGTCATATTCCAGCGCTTTGACTAATTTTTTTTCAGCTTCATCAAAATCAGTAAATTTCAAAAGTGATTTACCCCATTCTGTGTAAAGATTAGAGTTATTGAGTTCTCTTTTGGCTGCTGTTGCATACATTTCAAGAGCTTTTTCTCTGTCAGATTCAAGAGTATAGAGTTTTCCGAGCAAAAGATATGACGGCAGCATGTTTTTGTTAAATTCCAACGATTTAAGCGCATAATGCTTTGCGTTTTTGTAATCTTTTTTTATGAATTTAAGATTGGCAAATTCGTATGTATTTGTTTCGTTCGGGCAGACATTTGCAAGGAAAGTCAATTTTGCTTCAGCTTCCTTGTGTTCGCCTATTTTTATCTCGCACACGGCTGCCAGAAATATTGCAGTGAAATTATATTTATTGATTCGGGATGCTATTACAAATTTTTCACGCGCTTCTGAATATTTTTTTTGCTTCATCAAAGCCATGCCCCAGCCCGTGAATGTGTCTGAGTTTGCCGGTGCAATTTTATCGGAATTTTCAAATGATTTTTCGGCCTCCTCGTAATCGTGGCATGACATTTGTGCAAATCCTAGTTTTTGCCATATATTCTTGTCCGTATAACAGATTTGCGCTGATTTTTTGTAAGCATCAACCGCCTTTGAATGCTCATGTTTTTTGTCATAAACCATGCCCAGGTATTTATACACCAGAGGGTCTTTTTCTGTCAGATTTAATGCTTCCAGAAGTACTGCTTCCGCTTCTTCTGCTTTGTTTTCTTCAAGCATTTTTTTTGCCCTGTTGACATAAGCAACCGACGGCAGCGATTGGATTATTGTTGATTCTTTATATCTGTCTATTGACAAGTTTAGATTTCTTATATATTCAATTATTCTTTTTAACCTGCTAAGCAATCCACAACCTCTCTGAAAGCTCCATTCCCGCCATCATTGTTTGTTATCTGCACCCCTTTTAACTTCTTTACTTTTTCAGCTGCTTGCGGCACAGTAATTTTGTATTTTGCATATTCCATACATTCTATATCATTAATATCATCGCCTATGTAGACGTATTCATTTTGATTAAGATTATATTTTTCAACAATGGATTTCAAAACATTTATTTTTATACGGATATCCTGATGAACTTCATCAATCAAAAATTTTCTAGCAAGGGTGTCAATGGCGGCATTTTTTTCTCCTGAAATTATTCCTATTTTAAAGTTGCTTTTTTTCAGGATAGAAAAAGCCATAACGTCTTTAAAGTTAATTTTTCTTGCCATAGAAAAATCGTCATGAATATAAACACAGTTGTCCGTAATAATTCCGTCAAAATCTGTAATCACCATTTTTATTGTGTCAGGCAGTTTAATCTTTTTCACCGTAATACTCCGCGTCATCAGTTTAATGTATTAACAAAAAAATTTATATTTGATATAATTTTATCACAAAACAGCTTCAAAAAAAAGGTTACAGATTAAATATGCTCTGGTATCTGTTAAACATTGGAATTATCATAGTTTTCATCGGTTTGTTTTTAATTACACGCAACACAAACAAGCGCTGGTCAAAGATTAACGATTATTTGGGAATGGTTACGAATACTGTAGATTCAGTCCGATACGGCAACCTATCAACAAAAATGGAACAAATTCACCATCCGACATACCAGAATGTAACAGACAGTATTAACCGGATGGTCGAAACCCTGAATGACCGCGAACATATGATAGTTGAATACCAGACTGAATTAATGAGACAGAACAAGCTTCTGGAATCTGTCATTAACTCGCTCTCAGACGGGATTTTGATTGTGAATGAAAAGGGGGCGATACTACGTGCAACCCCGAAAATTTCATCATGGTTCGGAGTCAAAGGGTCTGAACTTTTGGGTAAAAATGTTTTTGACTATATAAAAATTGACGGAGATTATTCTTTTGAAAAGCTTAACAATGTAGATATTTTTATAATGCACACTCCGACAAATAACTTTGTCATAAATTCAAAGCGTTTGACACTGGAAGATAAAAAACGTTACGTGTTTATAATAACGGATGTAACCAACGAACGGGAAATCGAAAAATTAAAAGAAGATTTTGTTGCAACACTGACCCACGATCTAAAAGTTCCGATAGTAGCGGAATCTAACATTATTAATTTTCTGCTGGAAGGCCGCTTTGGAGAGATCAACGAAAAGCAGGATTTAGCGCTAAAGAACATGAAAGCCTCCAATCAGGAGCTTGTTGAACTCGTTCAAATTTTGCTGGAAACATATAAGATAAAAGAAACCGGCATAAAACTATTAAAAGAAAATATAAAACTAAACCAGTTTATATCACAAATAGTGGAGGAAGTTCAACCGATAGCCGAAAACAGCGGAATAACGATTAATTTTGAACCGGAGCGGGATATAAAAGTTGTGGCGGATCCTCTTCAGTTGGAAAGGGTAATAAAAAATTTATTATCAAACGCTATATCACACAGTAATACCAAAGAAAACATAGACGTCAAAACAGGAGAAGTTCCCGGCTACATAACAATATCAGTAATAGATTACGGTCAGGGAATACCGGAAAAAGAGCTCAAGCTAATCTTCAATAAATATTACTCGGCGGCAAAAAAATTCCGTAAGATAGGAACCGGCCTCGGATTGTATTTGTCACAGCAAATAGTTAAATCTCATAACGGAGAAATTACAGTAACCAGTGAAGAGAACATACGCACCGAATTTTGTGTAAAAATTCCCGTCTAATTTTTATAATATCTGTAAAATTTGCTATATAAATTCCATGTCTTTCTACTTGATTTTTTTCAATGAAGATATGAAGTTGTTATGTTCAACATCGCCGTCTACAGTTGTCAAAAATACCTGGCAGTCTTTTTCATCAGCATCAATATCCGGCAAAAGCGACAATTCTGCTGAGTAGTAGTTGCTGTCGTTGCGGCTGCTCAGAGGAACTCTGTTTGCAAGACTGTTAAGAGAAATGTTTCTTAAAAATCCTGCAAAGCCTTTGTGCTGGCTGCTGAATTTTGTGTAAATTCGAAGTGTTGCATCACGTGTACCGAGGTCAAACCGTCCTGCAATAAACGCGCTCAATTGCGGCGCTGCGGAGCGAATATCAATTTTTTCTATGACATTATCTTTCATCACGATGTCGCCTGTGATTTTGTCAAAGTTTCCTTCCGGAATGTTAACCAAATCCGTTATTGTGGAAGGGCTTATGGAAGCAAGCGGATTTCTAAAGAGTGATGCGAATTTAAGAACATATTCTATCAAACCTACTTTGCCTATTGTTCCGTCTTTTACGGAAAACTTGATAAACCCGTTCAATTTTAGTGAATCGTCTGTGTTTATACTGATAATTCCGCTTGCTTTGCCGGAAATTTCTCTTTTCAGATTGAGTATAGCAGTTGCAAGCACATCGGAATTAACGTCTTTTACACCGAGCACAAGGCTGTATAAATGTTTTTTCAGGTCACAGCGGACTTTCAGAGAAGAAATCCCTTCTGCTATATTAAATCTGTTGGATTTAACTTCAAGAATGCCATTTTTATCCAGTGTCAAATTAGCTTTCAAGTCGCTTATTTGAACATCATTGTAGTTGCCTTTTACAAGGTTAAATATGCAGCGTTCAACGATGAGTATGCCGGCATTGAAAGTAACCGCGTCATTTGCTTCGTCGTTATTTTCATCTTCAATTTCACTTACGTCCTCTGTTGCGGAAGCTATTGTTTCGGCCTTGACTTCAGATTGAACTTGCGCTGTCGGCTGGTTGTTCATCGAGTTGATTACTCTTGCGATATCCATATCGGCAATTTTGAGATTGACATCTTTAATCACAATCGGGAAGAGGATTTGGTTAAGAACTGAACCGTTAAATTCATACTCGGAACGTTTGTATCTGCCGCTTGCAACAAGGTTAATCAGTCCGTTATGGGTAAACATTACGGCTTTTTTAATTGAAAGCCGCTGGGATGGAATCCTTACCCCGTCCATAGTAAGTTTGCCTTTGATTACCGGAATTTTACCGGTATTTACAAATTCAAGATTTCCGTCAATCTTTCCGAGTCTGAACATTTTCTGCCCTATTAAGACATTTAAAAATTCACTAGGCAATGGTTTTGGAATATCAAAGCCCAGATTGAGAATTTTTGCGGTCGCAACATCAACATTCCCTGATACAGTCAATATCGGTTTTATTCCTTTACTGTTTTTGTTTAATTCTTGAGCTATATAATAGTTTATTGATTCAATGTTTAATTTGTTATTTACAAGGTGAAAATCGCCTTTGACAGCACGGTCATAGTTCACCGGGCTGAAAGATGCTCCGTCAATCAGAATGTCATCCCCTTTTTTAACTTTTGACATCCAGACCATATCAATTTTTTCACCGAGAACATCAACAATAAGTTTTGTGCCGACAGCACCTTGAATGCCTATAGGATAACCGACAAGTTTTGATAGGTTGTTTTGGGCAAAAGCGTTTGTTGCTACAGTATCAATAACCACATTTGTTGCACAAGTTTTCATGTAATCTTTAACTGTACCATTGAGTGTCAACGGATTTGACTGTGAATTGTTGTAATATCCTTTAAAATTTTTCAGCAGGATATCATTGTTATTAATTTCAATTTCGCCTGCATTGGCATTTATTTTTAAATCGCCGAGCGGAACAATATTCAAAGCGGCTTTATTCAGCTTAACTTTCCCGTTAATCCCATCGTTATTTAGTTTTACAATAAAGTTAAATCCGCCATTGATATTTTTAAAATATGATAAAATTTCGGTTCCGTTAGGAATCAGCAAATCGGTTCTGATTAAATCAATTACATTTTTTAAATCAAAATCTTTTGACGCAATGGTGAAGTCAAAGTTTTTGTGTTCATCAGCTTCGTAATTTATATATACAGGCGACTTGCCAACAAGAAAGAAACAGTCTTTTACATGGAATTTTCTGTCTTTTATGTAAACTCTGTCCCAGTCTTTGAACGCAAGACTCATCAGTTTTTTGCCTTTTTTATCAATATCGGCTTTAATTTTAAATCTTACGATTTTAGGGTTGCGGGTATCAGTGATTTCCATATCTTTACCGGAAATTTTAACTGTCATACCCGGGACAATATCATAAATTATGTTGCACTGCTTGATGTATAAAAGCGAATCGAAAAGATTTATAAAAAAGTCACTTTTCTTAGCAGGCTTTTTCTCTTCAGTTGCAGGCACCAGAGTCATTAATCTGTTGACATCGGCATATACATAATCCAGCCCGAATTTTTCCACGTCCAGCCGCTTTTTCAATATTCGCGCAAACGAAAATTTTGTATCAAGCTTTTGAAGTTTAAACATTTTATCTTCATTTTGGGTCAGTGAAATTTCGTCAACCTTGAATTCAATCACTGGTTTAAGATGAGTTTTCAAAACCGGATTTTTTATATTAAGTTCAACCCCGAGAGATTTTGAGGCTGTGTCTTCAACAAATTTAATAACTTTAGCATTGGAAACAAGGGCAGGCAAAACTTTCAGATAAGTTCCTATCCCCAGCCCCGCAAGTATAACCGCACCACCTGCTATCGCAGATATAACTTTAGTTTTCGCTGTTAATTTAATCATATTTTTTAATTCCCAAAAATATTATACCATAACTAAATTTTATGATATCATGCTTATATGAAGAGGATATTTTTATTAATAGGATTAATATTACTACTGCAAAATTCGGTTTTTGCAAATCAGACGGTAACAGGTTCAATTCAAATGTCTGATGTTCAGGTATACAGCGAGGACGGCAAGTTTGGCTTGAAAGATTTGGACGGAAATATTGTCGTCGAACCTGATTACAAAAAAATGATACGACTGGGAAATACATCCTGGATTGTTCAAAAAAGAAGCAAATTCGGGCTGATGGATAGCTCCGGAAACTACCTTATAAAACCCAAATACCGTCACGTTGCAAGAATTTTCGGCAAATATGTCAAACTCGGAAATGACAATGACTTCGGCTTATACGACGAAACAGGCAAAACTATTGTGCGGCCTGAGTATTCGTCTATTGACCCTCTTTTCGGACAGATGTTTTTAACCTGCAAAAATTTTAAATACGGTATTGTTGACGTAAATGGCAGACAGCTTTTGGAAAATAAATTTGATGATATTTATATGCCGACTCCAACAACTATGCGTATTCAATACAACGGTGCTTGGTATGAGATTGAACGCTGGCATAATGACGAGCTTGTCATACCGCCGAATGTTCAGAAAATTACAATAGATAATCAGGATTTCAGGCTGACTTCGCTTATATCAAATCCCGGTGCGGCATCAGGTTATTCTGTACTAACTGCGACAGATTATTTTATAAAAATCTTTTCTTCAATATCTCCGGCTTATGAAGATACAATTGACGACTTGATGCTTTCGCAGGGTGCCGAGACCGTGAATATTTTTATGAAAATGTCGTGGCTGCCAAAATTTCCATATACTTATCTTAAAAAATACATAAATAATTTGCGCAGTCCGAATAACGGCCCGCTTTCTGATAAAAGAAATCAGCTTAAACAGGAAATACTTGAGGATAGCACAAAAAATGCCGACTGAAAAAGAAAAAATGATTAACGGTGAACCTTATTATCCGTTTGCCGATGACACATTGAAAGATGAACGAAACAGAGCAAAGGAACTCTGTTTTGAATACAATGCACTTCCGCCTTCAAAACGCGCTAAAAAAAATGAAATTTTGCGCAAACTTTTTGGAAAAACAGCAGAAAATTTTTTAATTGAATCCGATTTTAACTGTGATTACGGATACAATATAGAAATCGGCGAAAATTTTTACATGAACCATAACGGCATAATTCTTGATTGTGCTAAAGTTAAATTCGGTGACAATGTTTTTATCGGACCCAATTGCGGGTTTTACACTGCAATTCATCCGATTGAACCAAAACAGCGTATTTCGGCACTGGAAGCGGCAAAGCCTATTACTATTGGCAGCAACGTATGGTTTGGCGGAAATGTCGTTGTACTGCCGGGGGTTACTATAGGTGATAACTCCGTGATAGGTGCCGGCAGCGTCGTAACCAAATCTATTCCGGCAGGTGTCGTCGCGGTCGGCAACCCGTGCAAAGTTTTGCGTCAAATTACAGAAGATGATGTTCTGTAGAGATAAAAATGTTGTTTGAGTTAAAAAAACATGATAAAATGTTTATCAAAGAGGGGTTAAAAATTTATGAAAAGAGCTTTAATAATATCATTAGGATTAATTTTAGGCATATCAGCATACGCAGTTGCTGAGGAAATGTTTGACATGACCGTACCGCTAAAAGGTTCCAGCATTGCAAACCCTGACTTGCAGCAGCAAGCATTGCCGGAAGTTTACGCATCCGTCAGTGCTAAATCTCCCGCCTGCCGTCAATTTTCTATCGCAAACACTAAAGTAATCCAGGAACCGCACGACTTGGAGGTTGAAGGGGACGAGTTTGTTGCCGGTTATTGGATGGAAGCCTGGACTGTTCAATATTGCGGAAACACTACAGATATTCCGCTAAAATTTACTATTGAAAAAGACTCTACCCAAATAAATGTGCAAACAAACTTTTAAATTTTGTATTGCCTCCGCATATTAGTATTTTAAATAGTTATCAGTGGTATTGTCGTCAACAAAATCATATTTTTGCTTGACGTTTTTCTTAAATTCCGATTTTGGCACGGCTTTAAATGTGTATATATTATTAAACTGGTCAACGCCTTTACCGATACCTTTATTGTAATCAGCTTTACGCATTTGCCAGTCAGCCTCAATTACAGTGCCGTCACTGCAGCCGAGAACCATTTTTGCTAAACCGCGTTTGTTACTCCAGTTTACCATTCTTGTAGAGTTATCCAAAAACATAATTCCGTCGCAGGTCATTGTACTGTTACGCTTGAATAGTTTTACATCAGCCTGAGTGTAATCCCGGCGGTTAAATGTTCCGTAATAAATATCACCGTTTCCGTTTTCCATATCTGCCCTAAAGTACTGATTACAGCCTGAAGTCACAACGGATAAAGTTATTATACTAAGCAGCAATAATGTTTTTTTCATAATTCCTCAACGTTTTCAAGCGGTATTTTTATATCGCACAAAGTTTTTCTGTCAAAAGTTAAATTTGTTATATTTACAGCAACAGGATTGGTCACACTAACAGGAGCAAAAACTCTGAAGTTGTAGACTTTGCCTGGTTCAAATCTTATCGGCAGAGGTTTTTCAATCATCATATTTCTTGCAAGCCTTACGTTGCTGGGGACAGACCACGGCAGGGCGCCTATAATGTGTTTGCTGTGATCAAATCTTTTGCTTTTTCTGTAGATTTGGCGTCTTGAATCAGAAGGTGTAACAGTGCCATCTGCGGATATAAATTCCACTCTTGTATTGGCGGTTACAACAACCGGCACAGGATTGTTGTTCCTTACGGCAACTTCGTAAGGAACGTAATTTTGGCAGGCTTTTTTATAACCAAACTCTTCCTGAGTTAATTTTTTAGACGAAGTTTGAATATTGCCTAAAACGGGTCTTTCAGCTGCCATAGCAATATTTGCCATTGTAATAAATAATGTGAATAAACAAACTAATCTGATAAAATTTTTCATACTATACAAAACCATTCCTGAAGTATATTTTAACATATAAAAAATGTTTTGACAATAAAAATTCATTATGGATAATAATATATAGGAATTGACAATTAAAGAACATGTCGGAGTGGTGGAATGGTAGACACGTACGTTTCAGGTGCGTATGGAGAAATCTGTGTGGGTTCAAGTCCCATCTCCGACATTTAACTTTTTAGAGCCTTTATGAATAGGCTCTATTTTAGTATTTAAGTCACTTTGGCGGGTTCCAATCACTGCAATATTGCTTAAATCTAATCGATTATTTTCAAGAGCCTGTTTTGCACTTCCTGAGCGAGTTTTAAGGGTTCCTGTCAATGTTTCTAGCTCTTCTTTAAACTCCTGCTTCTGTTTGAGTTTTAACTGTCTCAAATGTTCAAATACAGGTCTTAACTTAACTGACAGAGTGTTATCATCTTCATTATAGGTAATACTTTCAATTATAGTATTGAGTATTAACCTTTTCTCATCCAAAGTTGCTTTCAAATAAAGTTCAGGAAGACGGTTGGCAAAATCAATCAGAATACTTATTCGTTTCACGGTATCTTTAGAATTTTCAGTGAGATTGTCAATCTCACGTTTTATATCGTCTTTACGGGCTACCAGTTTCTGTAACACCTCAGCACGTGTGGATTCACTAATGCCTAGTTTATCAGTATTCTTCTGAGTTAACTTTTCAGTAATGTCATCTACTATCTGGTCATATGCTTTCTTTAAATCATCAATAGACTTATGTTCATATTGTTTCAGGTCTGTAATAGCGTTATTTATCTGCTTCTTTATACATTTTATCTCTTTTTCTGTAATATCAAAGCTGTCAATTACTTCCTGTATTGCTTCATCTATCAGATTTTCGTTAATATTCTTTTCTCTAGCATGAGCTTTCGTGTAGTTAGTACAGTGGTAATAAATATATGTACCACTATTGTGTTCACCTCGCTTAGTTACGGCTACCATTGAGTAACCGCATTTCGCACATTTAATAAAGTTTGAATATGTGTAAACGAGTCCTTTAGGTCTTTTTACATCCTCACCTTTTAACAAGAGTTGAACTCTGTAGAACAATTCTTCTGACACAATCGGTTCGTGTACACCATCAAAAATATCATCGCCATGGGTAACTTTTCCGATGTATACGGGGTTCTTGAGAATATCTTGAATGCGCTTCTTTGAGTATGGGTTTCCTTTACTGTCAACAAACCCATATTTAGCAAGTTCTTTACCTAACTTTTCGTATGCAAATACTCCTGTTCCATACAGTTCAAAACAACGCTTGATATGAGGAGTCTTATCTGGGTCTGGTTTAATTATACCATGTCGGTGTTCATCTCTTGTATTGATATACCCTATCGGAGCTTTACCGAGTTTGTATCCCTTTTCAGCTCGGTTTCTTAATACTGAACTTGTCCTATCCTTAATATTGTCAAGCTCATCCTCTGCCTGCCCGATATAAACTCCTATAAGAACTTTTTTTACCTTACTTATATCGTCAAAGTTTTCCATGATACTTGCAATAGTACAACCGTATTTCTTGATGGGTTTTAATATCTCAGCGAAAAAATCTTCAAGGCAACGAGAGAGTCTGTCCAGTTTCCATACAACAACATAGGCAACTTCGTTACGGTGTTCCTTTACGTATTTAAGCATTGCTCTAAGTCCTTTTCTGTTAGTATTAGAGCCTGTTTTCCCTGCGTCTTCAAAGTAAACAAATGTATAACCATCTTTGGTTGCTTTTTGTTCACATTGTTCTCGCTGCATGTTAAGACTAAGCCCACTGTTAGCCTGCTCAGCAGAACTTACTCTGCCGTAGCCTACAACGATTTTTTTTGTGTTACTTTGTTTGGTCATGTTCGTTCTCCTTTTTTATTATACTATTATTACACTCAGGATTATCAACCCTGATACCAATTTGTGTTACCGTTATCATTAACTGCGCCAATAAGGCGTTATTTACAGCTATATCGTTAGCGTCATTATTAGGTACAAACATAACAGAGGGTTTCTTAGCCATTATTCCCCCTATTTACTGTTTCTGCTTGATAATAAGCATGTAACCTACAAAGAATATCCAACATTATCGTTACTGATTTAGGTTTACGGTAAACCAGAAACGTTAGAATATTTCTGCGTATGTTAGCCAAACGAGTAAACTCTTCAAGCTCCTTGTCTGTCGCATTTGCGTATTCAGTCCTTATGTGACTGCGTGCTATGTTAATGTCGAAATTATTATCTCTGAGTATTTCAATAAATCTTTCTGCTATGAAGATTTCATTGAGAGTCAAGTCGTCTGTTGTTGTCTCAATATTCTGTAACCAGTTCAGACGTTCCAATAACTGTTCAGGCTTGCCCGTAAACAGCTCTATCTGCTTCAACAAAACAGGAACAGTACAGTTGAGAACATCTGTCAATCTCACTATACGTACCTCATCCATAGCAATATCAAGGTTCTTGCGTATACTTGCTAAAGAAAAGAGTTTTAACTCAAATCGTAATGTTTTCTCAGCAAGTTCAACACCTGTATCCCCAATCATATCAGTGTATAAGGTTGCTTTAGTTGTTCTTCTATAACTGTAATCGAGTTCTTGACCTTTAGAATAAATCACAAGCGAAAAACCAGCCTTTTGAGCTTTAGGCTTTAACATTAATCCATGCCTGCCATATTTAGCGATGTTATACCTGTTTGTCGGAATCGGGCAGAATGAACTAATACCATCTATGTGTTTGCTGACCCGTTTTTGTGACTCTAATTGAATATCAACAACTACATCACAAATGAATACTTGAGCATGTCTAATAAATTCATCAATGTTAAAGTTAACTATTCCTAGTTCTATAACCTTTTGCAGGGCTTCTCTAATATTATATCTATGCAGGCTTCCGAGTACACCACTATCCGCCATCCATTTGCCTGTAATATCAACAACAAAGTAACCTTTGAATAGAAACATATTGTTTAAACCGACAACTCTCTTATAGTCGTCATATCTGATACGGCGTTTTATGCTAAAATCTGAAAAAATATCAGGTTCTGCTTCTGATTCTTGGCTACTTGGCTTTTCCGATTTTTCTGTCTCTAAATATTCCTTATATTCTTCTTCTGAGTCAAACAAATCGGATATATCGTATTCTTCATCGTCATCTTCTTCATGCATAAATGAGCGTCTGGTTAGAGTATCTCCCTCATTCTTATTAAGGTATGACGGCGGTTCTTTCGGATTTTCAACATCTTCCATGCCAAAATCTTCAAAATGTATTATGCGCCCATAAAGTCCGATATTAATGCCTATTCTTAAACGGTCAAATTCTACTCTTGGAGCCGAAAGAATTTGTGTATTGATAATGCTCATTACAACCTTAATTTGAGCTTTTAATGTACTAAGAGCAGGAATTTTTTCTCCATTGAGGTTGAAGTCATCAGTCTTTAAATCACCTGTACTTGATATATCGTGAGTTATTGAGTTAGATGTTTTAGAAGTTTTTGCCATTGAATATGTCTCCCATATTCTTATTTGACAACCTCTAAACTAACTTCCTAACGGATTTCTAACTTGGTTAGTCTCCGCAAAAATAACCTGCTGTCAGGTATTGAACAGCAGGTATATGTAAATATTTGTAAAGCTTACTTTATAACTACACTAACCGTTAGTTTTCAGTATTAGGTTGAAATTCTCTTGAAATCTCGTAAAAGCCAGTACCCTTATTCTTTTCAATGAGTGCTGTAGTTGTATTATTTATCTCTTTGTAACACTTATTCAGCCGTGATATTGCCATATCTTCATTTTTTGCTTTTAATTTCAATTTTGCTCTGTTAAATAAACTTTCAGGGTCTATTCTGTAACTATTTTCGCCCCTTACCCAATCGGTTATAACATCAAGTAATTTCCTTTGTTGTGGGGAGTAATCTGTGCGTCTTTTAACGGTAACAGTTTTATTTGCAGGTCTGTTAAACTTATCCAGATACCACTCCATGTCAAGCGTATATTTACAGATAAAGTAATCTTGCCAGTATTGCGTTCTCTCAACGTCTCCAAACTCGTTGTTTTTATATAATTCCATAGGATAATATGGCATTTCACCCTCAGGAGCAAGGCTAATTCTCAAATCCTTGATAAACTCTTTATTTTCAAAGTATCTAGCTAATATCAACGGGGCAAACTTAGTCTTTTCTGTTATATAACGTTTCTTGTTTGTCTTTATATCCTTTGTGATAGCAATAAGTTCTCTGTTTAATGCCTCAATAGACTCGTAGGAGTTTTCTGCCTCAATCAGTTCCCCTTTAATGTATAAATTACTATACTCAGTCAGAAACTCTCTTAACTGTCCGATATCGTTGCAAGATATATTGACTCCTTTTATAGTCCCTTTATACTCCACAAGCGGAAGAATAAAAGTTAACTCGCTACAAAACATCAAGAGTTGAGAAACAGACTCTTGGTCACTTGTTTTCAGTAAAATATTCCCACCCATTAAAAGACGGATAAGTATAGAAAGAGTAACGTTGTCGATATAATTCATGTCTCTGTTATACCGTAAACAAGAAAAAATTTCAGTAAAATAGAAAGTTTATATGTAAACGTGTATAGATACAATGTGAAACTGTTATACTATATAAGTTATTTTATGTAAGGTATTAATGAAGTTAACGCCTGCTTCAACTTCATTAATCATACCAAAATGGGGGTAAAAATCCCCAGAAAACTGGAAATTTTCTGAGCCTCTTTTATCAAAGTACCACCTAATTTTTAGACATGCCCTCTATGCAAGTTCAGCGGATATCTATTGTGTATCCAAGTATATCAGCTATCCTTTGCATATCAATATAACGCAATGAGCCACGTTTTAGTTTATTTGACAGGTTAGCTTTGCTTTCCTTTGTATAATATTTAGCATTCAATTCCTCTGCGAGTTTTTCCATGGTGTATCCTTTAGCTACAATCATGGATTTAACCTGCCTTTTTAGGGCTTCTGTGGCTTGCTCGTCAAGTTCTTTTGCTTTCTGTTCTAATTCATTATTAGTATCCATATTTTACCTCTAATTATAGAATACACTATAAAGTGAACATAATCAATAGTAGTGTAAACAAATGTAACGGGATAATTAACCAAACTATTGACAAAGTAAACGATTTCATGTATTATGTATATGTAAGCAAAAACAAAGGAGATAGAAATTATGGCACAAGTAATCACTACTAACATCAATTTAGAAGACAACGCTAAGGTTATCAAGTCTCTTGACTCAAAAATAGCAGAATTAAAGGAACTCAGAGACGAGAAAATTGCAGAGGTAAAAGAAATAATGAATAAGGCTAATGTAATGGAATTACAAGCCGGAGCATTCACCTTTACTCTGAAAGAAATTACAAGAAATAATGTTGATACAAAGACTTTAAAGACCAAATATGCAGAATTATACAAGGCATTGTTAAAGGTAAGTAGTTACATGAAATTCGAGGTTGTGTAGGGGGCTATCCCCTACACGCTCCTAAGAGGTTTAGGCAATGGATAATAAAGATAACATCAATAAAATTTTAAAGTTTATGCCACCTGCTCAAGCAAAGTGTTTTATAGTTGGACTCAATGGAGAAGAACAGGAACATTTTAAGAGTATCGCTGATAAAATCGCTGATGTAATAAGCAAGGCTCCTGCAATTTATGAAACAGACAATAAAGGAGATAAGATTAAACCGATTCTGCACTATTTCTATGGCAATGTGGATATATACGTAACAGAGATAGATAGAAGCAGAAATAATCAACATTTTGGTTATACAAGTCTCGGTATGGGATATCTTGAGGCTGGATATATAGACCTTGATTATATATTTTCTGAACTTCCAGCTCTCAACCTTGATTTAAACTTCACTCCGAAACCCATTGCAAATTATAAGAGAAAGTATGAGGGATAGTACAATGGAAAAACACGATATACAGGAACTTGCTGAAACAACCTATGGACTTATAGTTGTATTAAAAGACATTCTCTGGAAATTTGAGGGATTTAGTAAGGATAATCAACGTAAATTTACAGGCATACTCGCCCTTATTGATACTATTGAGCAAAACAGTTATAACATCAAGGTTTCTCTTGAATGTCTATAATCAGCAATGAAAACGACCGTATTTATTGTGGTGGTTCATACTATGAAAAGGGCTGTATTTCATTGATTGAATACGTACAAAGAAAATCAGATATTAGGGGTTTTCATTTACCTTAAGCATTAAAGGATAAATTATTATGGCAACACACGCATTTATTAGAGTAAGTACATTAGAGCAGGACACAGAGAAAAATAAGATTGATATACTACAATTCGCTAACCGTCTAAAACTCGGCAATGTTGAATTTACTGAGGAACAGTGTAGCGGTCGTATTAACTATAAGGAGCGTAAATTAGGAGCGTTGCTTGAGTCCATGCAAGCAGGTGATGTGTTGATTGTTCCTGAGCTTTCAAGGATAGCAAGGTCAATTACACAAATACTGGAAGTTATAAAGGTTACTAAAGACAAGGGCATAACACTTTATTCACTTAAAGAAAACTTTAGTAACAATGAAGACTCAATCTCTGCAACGGTTACAAGCACAATCTTTGCTCTAGTTGCACAGATTGAAAGAGAACTAATAAGTATGAGAACAAAAGAGGCTCTCCATGCCAGAAAGATTGCAGGAGTAAAACTCGGACGTCCAAAGGGTAAGGGTAAATCCAAACTGGATGAACATAAAGAGGATATTTTAAAGTTATTATCACTAAAAGTACCTAAAACAATGATTGCTAGACAGTTCAGGTGTTCTATCGGTAATCTCAATAATTTTCTTAAACGTTTAGAAGAAACTGTTTTAGGTTAAATTTAATTTCATCTGAGTTTCATATTTAGGATAAAATACACCGATAATTAAGAATGGATTTGGAGCAACATTATGCCACCTTTGAGTTGTTCCCATAAAGAAATAAAGGTCTTTATTGTTGATGAAATCGTCTTTATACTTTTCAGCAACCTTTTCTAATGCTTTATCTTCACTACCATAAGTATTTAGACAGTTCCAATACAACTGACCAATTTCCCAATCTTCTATCATTAGAGTTGCTTCTCTGCCCTCAATATCTTCAAACTTATATGAGAACTTATAAGGAAGTTTCTTAACAATCTCAAATAAATCCTCACAGTTATCTTTGTAGGATTCAAATAAGGATAGTTGAGCTCTTTGGTTTAATATCTTCTCAATCTTTTTCTCATCATATTCACTGCTTGTCGACTCTATAATAAAATCTAAGACCTTAGTCGGTTTAAATACTGCTAATGATTTACCAATACTAGGGTCTTTAGCTTCTTTAATCAGGGTTGTAAGATTAGTATAATACCCTTTCTTGAATACAATGTCTTTTCGTTCTTGCCAGTTATTATCAGTATTCAATTTGTTTAACGGTTTAATATTCTGAAATAACCTATCAGTCGGAGTATAACTTTCTGGTCTAAAATCTCCAGTGTACTTTTCCAAGTCCAATTCTATCCATTGATACTTAGCATATTGCTTATCATAATCAAGTTTTCTAAATGGTATAGGAAATATCCTTATCATAGACCCGTCTTCAAGAAAACCTGCAGTGCAAACAAGCTCATCATACTTAGAAGAGATATTAGGATAAGTTTTAACCGTAATTAAGACTTTAGTTTTAGTCATACTATAACTCTATTACACTTGTATCACTTTGTAAAAGGTTTACTATATAATCTTTTATTCGTGTTCTATGGCATTTATTAACATCCATTTCAAAGCAGGTAAGTGCTATTCGCTTGTATTTATCCATATAATTAAGGATTTCACGTAAATAACTTTCTTTGCTTGGAAGTGTTGTTTCATACTCATCAAATAATGCTCTATAGTCTTCCATTGTTTCAAGTTTCTTTCGTTTCTCTGTTATAATACCTAATTCTGGGATATGGACATATTTTATCCCCATTTTATTTACAACGGAAGCTAATATGCTTTTAGAAAACCCGTATTTATGACTGAATGGATTTTTTCTTACATCAATTAATACCTTAATATTATTCTGTATTAATTTGTTAATATATGCTTCAAAAGAAATACCCTCATATCCTATAGTAAATAATGCCGGTGATTCATCATTTAAACTGTAATTGTCTTCAATGTATTTTTCAATTTCAGCCTGTTCTTCTTTAGAAAGCATTTCATCTTTTATTGTGCTATGGATTGTGTAGTAAGGATAGTCTAAATATACCTGTCTTACAAGTTCTCGTTGACTTAAATGCTTATAATTTCTCCTGATTTTATATAGAATTAATCTATCTTCATTAGTAAGCATATCTTTATACGACTTCTTAACTGGTGATAAATTCCATTCTTCATTGAGATATATTAGTTTATCTTTTTGCAAGTGTTCTAGGTCTTTACTTGCCTGAAAAGAAAAACAACCAAAGTTGTACGGTATAAAATCATAAGAAGACTCATTCTGCATTCGTGTGAAAAGAAACAGATATTTTTGTAATTGAGTCCTACTCAATATATTATTAAACTCCTCTAGTATTGAGAGGATTATTTTTTCCCTGTAGTATAGCATACTTACAATCTTATTACATTCCTTGCTATAACACTATAATACAAATACTTTAAATATACTACTTACGTACTTCATTTATACGATTAAATTAGTATAACTTCATCAATCTGTTGCATGAGGGTGTGGGTTTCTAAGAGGGCTTTTATGATTTTCTGGTAGTGCATAACCTCTTCATAGCTTAGGATTCTACCTTTGCGGTCTTTGAGCCATTTTTGTGCTGGCTGATAACCGCCTATATAGAAATTCCATGCAATTTCAGGCACATTATCAAAATACTGGGTCTTATTGATATACACCTTGTTGTCTTTGTATTCAGGCTTTACAACCTCATTATCACCGCCTACAGGATATGAGGTTACAAATTCATTTACTATAGGAGACTCAAGCAGGTGTATCTCTCTAAGCTGTTTACCAAGTTCTGCGATTTTAAAGAAATAATCCGAACTTTCAGGGTATGGGATACGTGGAAAATCAATCTTTAAGAACTCCTTGTACTTGTTTCTATACTTGTTAGAATGCAGAACACCATAAATATAGTCCAATATATCAATCGGAGCAAAAGTTCCTGCCTTCGCTTCTTTTTCCGGCGTAAATGTTAAATTAAGTTTTTGTTCCAATTCCCTCACAATATCCATATTCAGATTGGGTTTACTACTCCGGTCAAAGAATGAGGTTTGTTCTGAATCATCATATAAGTATAAAGGTATAGAATAGGTGATTTCACTGGTTTTATTTGAAACCAAACTACTCTCCACTAAGTTTTTAGATACAAAAACATGTTGATATTTATCAAAAGCTTTAACTTGTTTACATAAGTTAAGTCCAATGTTTTCATGCAGATAGTGTTTCATTACATCTTTTCTTGGCATACAGTGAAAACCTTTAGACTTTCCTGTAAAATAAGTATACTTAGTATCAAAAGGTCTATAATCTATTTTAGCAATATTCTTATTATCGAGCTTGGATGATATTAAGTCTTTCTGTGCTAAGTCTACTTTCCAATCTCTTACGTCCTTTCCTAAGTGGTACTCATTTCTTGCCTCTTCTGGATTTAGTCTTATAAAATTATGGATTGTTCTCTGCACATCTTCTATAGAATCTTTTATACAGAATGCGTCTCTTGCTGTTACTATACCAACAGAATTAACAGGAAATAAGTCTGTGATATTAAAGCCACTATCAAACTTTAACTTTAAGCTGAAATCTTTAGGCGTAAATAAATAATACGGACTAATTGGTTCTATAGGTTTAAAATCAATATCATTTAAGTTGTTATTAACGAGGTACTCATATTTAGAATTTCTTAAGCCTTGAATATCTATATGATAAACTTTTGCAAGCTCATCAGTTTTTTTCTTGCCTGTTTTAACAAAGATATTTATACTTACACCCTGTTGAATATTAAATACATTTTCATCTTTCGTTCCGTCTGAACAAGTCTCTTTACGCTTTGCATTACCATGTAAGTCGAGAATGTATATTTTATCAAAAGATTTGAGTAAACTATATCTCATTCCCCTAAAGGTAGGATTGTCTAAATATGCATGATTATTTATAAAAGCAACAATTCCCTCTTTATTCTTATCAACATAACTTTGAGCAAGTCTAATAAACTTAACATAATCATCATTAATCCATTTCGGATTTTTCTCCTTAAGTTTTTCTCCATTAGCTTCTTTTTTGTACACATCAAGTTCATCATTAAACAAACTTCCATTTGCTGATTCCCCACTATAAGGCGGATTACCCAGCACTACCATTATAGGCTTTTCAGACTTTATCATGCCGGCATATCTGGCTTCATCAGATAACCAATCAAACAACGGATATTTTGTCGTTTCGTCTTTTTCAAGAGCGTTAGTCAGATATACATTAAACCTGTTGGTCTGTTTGGTTGTTGTATAGCCTGTTTCCCTTAGAAGCAGGTCAAGTTTAAGATGACACATTACATAAGGTGTCATCATTATTTCAAAACCGTTTAATCTTGGTATCAGAGCATTATCAACATACTGAGACCATATCCCCTGCTGGTTTACGAAATAGGAATATATTTTGCGGATTGTTTCAGCTAAAAATGTTCCCGTACCTGTTGCAGGGTCAAGGATTTGAACTTTATACACATTTTCATCAGTTGTAACCGGTACATCTTCATACACAACTTCACCCTTAACTTTCTTCTTCTTTTTCTCATAATAAAGAGTGCGTGTGTGTTTTATAGTTGTATCATCAGCCAGTCCATGAGACAGGTTGAACTCTGTTTTAAGAATGCTGTCCACCGCTGAGACAATAAACTTCACAACAGGCTGAGGTGTATAATATACGCCTCTCTTTTCCTTGTTTACTTTGTCGTAGCTTTCAAGGAATGTTTCATAAAAATGCAGAAACGGGTCAGACATCTGAGTCGTTCTACCGTAGTTCTTCAAGAGTTTATTCAGGTCAACTGCTCTAAAGATTTCAACCAAATCATCGACAATCCATACAAGGTTATCATCAAGGTTTGCACCGGATATATAATCAAACAACTGCCTTAGAAACGGATTATTCTTTGATACAAGTTCTCTTGCTTCCTGTCTTGTGAAGTCATCAAGTGTAGTATCATTCAGTCTTGCAACAAATAAGCCGTATGCTATCGTTTGAGCGTACATATCTGCAAAGGTGTGGTCGGTTAAATCGTGTAACAGGATTTGCTTAAAAGCATTTCTCTGGCTTGCTAAAGAGCCTGCACAATCACATTCAAGAGCGTTTATAATAACATCACGTATCATAACCGCCTTTTGTGCCATAAGGTTTGCAAGCTGTTTAGGTGATTTAATAGTCTGCCCCTGATAATCACAGAAATTGCGGATGTGGTCAATCAGTTTCTGATACTCTTTCTCATAAACTTTAATCTTGCCGTTTATAATATCAGCAACTTTAACGGTATCAACGTGTTCACCATTCACAAAGAAACGAAATTCAAGGTAGTTAGTCAATATCAAGTTATCAAGGCTTGCTCTGTATCTATCAAGTTGTTCAGACTTTTCAACGACATCAAGGTTTTTGTCTATGTCTTTAGCTTCAATGTATCCTATAGGAATGTTCTTTTTCTGTATTATATAATCAGGAGCACCGCATTTTTGTCTGGTAGGTTCATTGATAGCCTGAACACCTACAACGGTTCTTTCAACAAAGTCCTGTAAGTCACCCCTAAAGCTGTGTTCTGTAGTCTTTCCAGTCTTAAACTTTCTGATAATTCCATCAAGATACTTCTCTGTCATAAATGGATTATAGCATGAACATTATCTATATAGGTCTTATGTTAAGATATGAGGCTGAAAAATTTTAAGGTTATTCAGGGGTAAAATTTCATATTCACGTAATGGTGCGTAAAGTGTAAAGGATTGATATTAAAGAAAGACAAGATAATTAAAGGTAAGGGTATAATAATTTTTATTTATACAATGGATATTAGGGGGTATCTGTTGATACATAATCTATTATACAGTTCCAAAAGATAATTAAGTTGTTAAACAAATCATATATATCTCTTTCTGCAAATAACGCCCCTGTTCTATGCTTATTACAATTAATACGTTCATTAGTTGTAAACAGATAATTCCATACATCCTCTGGAATAATGTCAATATTAAGCACATTTTCAAAGTAATAATTTAACCTATTAGTCAAATTGTTTACCTGATACCTACAAGATTTTAACATAGATTTGTTGAGATTAATTAAATCACTAGGCAACAAAGATTTTATATCTTTCTCGAAATAGTGGTATTCTTGAATAATAGTGCCAGTACTAAAATATATGACTTGAATAGGGTAATTTCTTACTGCAACTAAATGCTCTTGTATATGAGGATATTTTTCATTAAGCTGTTTTTCATTCTCATAATGCTGTCTTAATACATTAAAGATTTCTAACGCCAGTTCTTTTCTTGAAATTAAATCATTCTTATATAAATTAGGGTCTTTAGTTTTATCTATTACTAATTTCATAATCACCTACCATTGCTATTATATCACGCACACTCCAGCCTCAGAGCTATTCGCATGTTATAGTATTCCGTTGTTGACTCTTTCATAATACGGACAAGTTCGGCGTAAACACTCATGCCTGCTGTTGAACAGGCGTTTTTATCAGGTACGATTGGTTCCAATATAGTAACGTTAACGACAATTAAAAAAAGGGATAACTTATGTTATCCCTTTTTTATATTATTTGCATTTGTTAGCTGCAAATTATTTAATAAAATCGGTATGGACGGACTGCCAACCCGTCATCGTATGGCTAAGCCAATCGTCGTTCAAGGCAGATTTTACGACCTCATACCGATAATAGCCTGATTATGAGGACTCGGACTATCCCTCTGTCGCCAGTTGGCTCGGTGCCGAGATTTACCGTATCAGACTATCAACTATATTTAAGCATATTTTTATAGTTTTTTCAAGTTTCTCTAAACTGTTTATATATTAAACGTGAATAATTTCTTCCCTGACTACGTGGGTGGTGGAACCTATCACGAATTACTCCCCACCCTACCCCTCCCCGAGCAGGGGAGGGAATAATAAGCTCCTTCCCCAACTTGGGGAAGGTTGGGATGGGGAATGATTTGCAATGCTTAGTTACTCATCCATATGTTTCAATATATCTAAATAAACTTCCTCTATATTGTTATCAATATCATTATTCCAAAAACGAATTACTTTATAAGCTTTACTCTCAAGGTACTTTGTTCTTTCCTGGTCGTAGGTTATGTTTTTATTTTCGTTATGTTGTCCTCCGTCAATTTCTATGATTAATTTCTTTTCATTACAAATAAAGTCAACTATATAATTTCCAATAGGATATTGTCGTCTAAATTTAAGATTATTAATGTTTTTCTTTCTTAGAAATGTCCAGAGTATTCTTTCTTGTTTTGTCATATTTTTTCTAAGAATTCTTGCTTTTTCTGTAGTATTCATATTTTTATTTTATCATGAATTACTCCCCCCTACCCCTCCCCGAGTAGGGGAGGGAACAATCTTTTTAAACCTCATTAATTTTATTTTTTTTGCTCCTTCCCCGACTTTGGGAAGGGAACACTACGGCTTAAAACAATTAAATATATCATACAAAAATGCAGTTCGTATTTTATCGAACTGCATTTTCGCTAACTTGTGTTTTACCTCTTAGTGCATAAAGTATTTTAAATAAACGTATGCAGAGCTTATTACAAGCGAGATAAGTACTGTCACAACACCATATTTCATAAATCGCATAAATGCAATCGGATGACCGTCTTTTGCCGCTTGTTCTGATACAACTACGTTTGCAGCAGCACCGATGATTGTAAGGTTTCCGCCCAAGCAAGCTCCCAGTGACAGACACCACCACAAAGGATACGTGTAATCCGTGCCCATAACTTTTGAAATTTCTACAAGCATTGGTGACATTGTTGCTGTGTACGGAATATTATCAATTACACCGGATATCAAACCTGATGCCCAAAGTATAAGCATTCCGGCAGCAGTTTGCGACCCCTGTGTTACATCTATTATCCATTCTGCCATAAGTTTGATACCGCCTGAGGCTTCCAGCCCGCCGATAATGATGAATAAGCCGATAAAGAATAAGATTGTATTCCATTCAACTTTTTCAAGAATGTCCTGCGGTTTTTCAAACAATAACAGAATACTTGCACCGAGCATTGCAACAAGATATGTGTCAATGTGTGTTACATCGTGAAGTACAAACCCGATGATTACAAGTGCAAGAACAACAACTGAACGTATCATCAAAGGTTTATCAGTGATTGTTTTTGAATTGTCAAGCTGGGTTACAAGTGCCATTTTTTCCGGAGTTGTTTTCAGGTGATGTCTGAAGAACAGATACATTGCGCACAATACCGCAACGAGTGTCACAAGTATTACCCCGGTAAGCTCGTTTACGAAATCCATAAATGAAAATCCTGCGGCACTTCCGATAATGATATTCGGCGGGTCGCCGATTAATGTAGCGGTACCCCCGATATTTGATGCAAATACTTCCGTAATCAAATACGGAACAGGGTCAATATCTAATTCTCTTGATATTGCAATAGTTATCGGAATGATAAGGATTACGGTTGTAACGTTATCCAGAAATGCACTGACTATTGCTGTGAAAAATCCAAGTACAACAAGTATTTTAACAGGATGTCCTTTTGTCATTTTCAACAGCTCATTTGCAAGCCAGCTAAACATCCCGCTTTTTGTTGAAATCAATACAATAATCATCATTGATACCAAAAGGAAAATTACATTAAAATCAACAAAATTTATGTAATAATGAGGATTTAGTAAATCCCCTGCGGATTTGGCAGAACTTACCAGTCCTAAAAATATAGTCAAGCCTGCGCCTAAAAGTGCTATTGTTACTTTCGGAATTTTTTCCGTTGCTATAAAAATGTAAGCCAAAATTAATATGCCGGCGGATATCGCAATATTATGCGACGCGACAAATGAATACAACAAATCCATTTCTACCCCTCTTTATTCATGTATTTAGTCTGTTTACTATTTTTTATAATTCATAACGGCTGCAATTGCCAAAGCGACTGCACTGTCATCATTAGCTGAACGTTTCGGCGCTGCCATTTCAGGAATTACTTCCGGGAATTTTGTGTTAAGGTAACGGATTACAACTGCCATAATATTCATTGCAAATACAAGGATTGTGAGGAATGAAAATACCATGCCCATACCTATAAGGGTTATTATAACACCGTCTTCCAATAACTCTAAACTCATTTTTATTCTCCTTTAATTCTGATTTAATACGGATTTGTTCTTATTATACCACAAAATAATATTTATCAATTTTGCATAAGTGTCTCAAAAAGTTCAATTGCTCTTAAAATTGCTTTATCCATATCATAATACTTATAGTCTCCGAGGCGTCCAAGGAAATATACGTTTTTCAAAGCTTTTGCCTCTTGTGCGTATTTGTCGTAAAGCTCAAAGTTTTCCGGCTTTGGTATCGGATAATATCTTTCATTTTTTCCTAATTCAAAGTTTTCGGAGTATTCTTTGGCAATGACTGTTTTTTCTGATTTATCATCCAGGTAATATTTATATTCGTGAATACGGGTGAAATCGTAATTGCACGGATAATTCACAACGGAATTTACTTGATAAAATTCTCTGTTGTAAGTTTCCATTTTAAAATTTACGCTTCTATAAGGAAGTTTTCCGTACTTGTAGTCAAAAAATTCGTCAATAGAACCGGTATAAAATACTCGTTTAAAATCATTTTTTATATCTTTATAATCCGTGTTCAGCCGGACTTCAATGTTTGGGTGATCGAGCATTTTTTCGACTACTTTTGAATATCCTTCACACGGAATCCCTTGATATTTGTCTTGAAAATATCGAGTATCTTTGCTCAAATAAACCGGAACGCGTGCTGTGACGGCGCCGTCAACTTCTTCCGGCGTATTGCCCCATTGCTTTGTCGTGTAGTGGAGGAATACTTTTTCGTAGACATAGTTTGCTAAAAATTTTAAATCTTCGTCATTCTGTTTTTGAAATTCCAGAATAGGAACTTTTTTGTTGTATTCAAAATTTTTCAGGAGCTTTTCTTCCAGCCTTTTAGCAAGTGTTGCGGGAAAAACATCGTAGATAGTGTTAAAATTAAACGGGATAAAGGTTTCAATGCCGTCAATTATGGCAACAACTCTGTGCATATAGGTATTAAAATCCGTGAATTGTTTCAGATAATTCCAGACTTTTTCGCTATTGGTGTGGAAAATATGCGAGCCGTATTTGTGTATCATAATGCCGTTTTCGTCACGGTAATCGTAACTGTTGCCGGCTATGTGATTTTTTTTGTCGATGACAAGGACTTTTTCATTAAGTTTTTCCGCCAGCAAATTTGCAAGTACTGCACCGGAAAATCCGCAGCCTACAACCAAATTGTAATTTTCCATCTATTTACCTCTCTTTTTTATTAACAGTTTAATTTTATCTAAAAAATGAATTTGTTTTTTGCCCGTGTAATTTTTGAATTTTTCGTAAAATTTTTCAGGTGTATTAACAAGCAGCATAAAATTTTCTTTTGATACACTTTTAAAAAAGTCATCAGTTATTTCGTTTTTATCATAAAATACTTTAAAATCGCCGGAAAATCTATCCGCAAAACTTTTTCGCAATTCCATATCAATCCGCGTCAAATTCCACATATACGCATTATATTGATTGATTAATTTTTGAGTATTAAATAAGGCTTTTTTGTCGGGATTTTGTTCAAGAAATTTAGTGAGTTCATCATATTCATCACAGACACAAAAAACTTTTTGCGGATTTTTAACCGAAGCTGCGGCATTATCCTGTCTGTAATAAATCAAAGGTTTATCAATCAGTGCAATTTGACCGGCGCTGGCAAGAACTTTAAAAGTAAAAGACATATCCTGAAAAGATGCTCCCGGAGTTTCCAAAAATTTGATGTTGTTTTCCGTTAGAAAACTTTTTTTGTAAATTCCTGCCCAGACGCTTGCGTGGGACGTAAAAAGTTTTAAATTTTCAGCCGGATTTGATATTTCTTTTTTTGCGCATTTTGAAAATAATTTACTTTTTTTGTAGAGTTTTTTGTCTTCCCACATATTGTAAAAGTTACATTTTACAACCGGCAAGTTTGTTTCAGCAGCTTTTTTGTACAGGATTTCATAGATATGTTTGTCGAGTAAATCATCCGGCTCAAAAATCGCAATGAATTTTCCCGACGATTTTTCAATCCCGAGATTTACGGAGGCACCGTAGCCGGAATTTGGTTTATCTATAATTTTTATTCTTTCGTCTTTTGCTGCAAATTCTTTTAAAATACCAAGGCTACTGTCGGTTGAGCCGTCGTTTATGCAGAGGATTTCCAGCGGTTTAAAAGTTTGTGCCAATACACTTTCAAGACTTTTTCTCAGATATTTTTCAGTATTGTAAACAGGAATAATTACAGAAATTTCTGGTTGATTAGCCGGCATTGTGCCTCCTTTTTGACAGCAGCAAATCTAAATTTTCAATTATATTATCTGCAGTTTGATTTTCGCTTATGGTGACTGCATCATACAATTTGCTGTCTGGTGCCCAGAGTTTTACAACATCACACTCTGACGGATATGAGTAGAAAATATCTACAACCGGACATTTGACTGCGTTTGCAAAGTGCATAGTACCTGTATCAACACTTATTAGAGCTTTTATTGTTTTTAAAATCACCGCGAGTTCTCTAAAATCAGTAACGTCGACCAAATCAATAAAATCAATACAGCCTAGTTTTTTGATATCAGCCGAGTAGTCTCTTGCGACTTTTCCCGCTCCGAGGAGGAGAACCTTTTTGCCTGCTGCTGATAATTTTTCGATAAGTTCTGCAGCTACTTCAACTGGCATGTCTTTCAATATAAAATTACTGAACGGACTTAGACCTATAATATCATTTTCAGCGGCAAGCTCCGCGATTCTTTTAACAACCGGAGAGTCTACTTCTCCGGGTTCATAAATTATCGGCAAATTTGTGACGGATTTTCCTGTAAGGCGTTCTATGAGTGCAGAGCTTTTATCTTTCATGTGCTCATAATTTTTCATCTTGTAAGGCTCTCTGGTATTTAAAAGTCCGAGCAGTCCTTTTGCGTGTGATACAATATGTTTGGCGCCGAGAAGCCTCGAAAAGATTAAATTTCTGTCATTAGAATAAATTACAAAAGAAGCGTAAGGTTTTTTGTACGGAAATTCTCTCAAAAATTTAATCCAGCCTTTAAGTGTGTTATCTTTTTTTCTGTCAAAACACACAACGTCATCAACATTTTTCATATATAAAGCAACATCTTTATAAGCCGGATTCACCACGTATACAATTTTTGACCCCGGGAAAAAATATTTTATGTTTTGGCACAACGCGTTGTTAATCAGGATATCCCCGATACAGGCGGTATTAAAAATAATAAAAATTTTTTTATCGCTATTACTTTGCATTTTCTTCCTTTAAAATATCAATAATCTCCGGATAGTAATCAAGAATTCTTTTGTAAGCTTCTTCTATGGAAATTCCGACGCTTTTATCTTTAGTTGATGCTTTATTAACTTTGCAGAGTCCGTGCTGCTGGGTATTTTCGACATAAATGATTGATTCTTTGTCGCCCTTTACAAGTTTAATTTTTCTGTGGTTCAAAACAGTCATAGCCCAGAACCAGACATCATCATGCGTTGGCAGAAGATTTTGAAATATTGAACTGTCTGTAGCATCTTTATACAACACACCCGGAGGATAAAGAACTGCGCCGTAGCCTATTTGTCTGTTGAAATAGCTGGTGTCAGGCGTATTGTAGCTTTTTTTTATTTTGTTTCCGTCAGAAAGTTTTGTGCGTTGAACGCGGTGGGCATGTACTGCGGACTTGTCTTCAAGGTATGAAGTATAAAGACTTTCAATGGTATCTAATGAATAATAAATGTCATCATCTGTTGTAATAATAACGGAATCCGGATATTTTTGCATAGTCGGAATAAGTTTTTTGTATGACCGTAAATCTTCGCAAAATGCTATTTCCAGTCCGAATTGTTTTAAGGCAAGCAGAGCTTTAGGCAAATCATTTTCTTTGTTCGGAAATTGATTTATTGCAAGCCAGAGAATGACTCTGTCCGGTTTTAAGGTTTGTGACAAAAGGGTGCGTATTGTTTTTTCAACGGTATTGATTCTTGGCGGAAAACTTGTCAAAGATACGATGAGTTCAGGAGTACGTTTTTTTTCTGTTACGCCGGAAATTTTTACAACCGGACAAGAATATTTGTACCCGTGCTTAAACTTTATTTTTATCCCCATAAATGTAATTATATAATGGCAGTCTTTATCTGATATTGAAAATAGTTTTTTTACGTTCATATTTCACACATTTTTATATTTAAGACATCACTTGTACACATTATCACAAATAAGTCAAAAAATCTCAATTTAGAAAAATTTCCTTTTAATCTTTTTTTTGATATTGTTTTTGGCAAAATTTATAGCATCAATTTCGTCGGAGAAAATTTTGTCTCTCCCTATTTCTTCTATTAGTCCATGGCTGTCTAGCTGGTGTAGAGCATCTTGCCCGTTCATAACAAGCAGAATTTTAATTTTTTGTGATTTCAGGCGCGCGATAATATCTTCAAACGCAAAGATTGCTGATATATCGAGTTTGTCATCTGTATCATAGTTAATTATGAGATATTTTGTGCCTAAAAATTCATCAAATTTTGAAATCATCTGTGTCGCGGAGCCAAAGAAAAATTGACCGGAAATGTGCACTACACGGATTTTGTGACGGTAGTCCTGTTCAAGAATTTTTTCCAGCTTCATAATATCTTTGTCGTAGACAGTTTTTTCAATTAATTCAGCTTTATCCGCAACCCGTTTTGCATAGAGCAGTGCTGCCAGAACTATACCCGCGCCGACTGCGGCTATCAGGTTGTAAAATACCGTAAGGAAAAATACAGTAAATAATACATACAAATCATCTTTTGGCGCAAGTTTTATAACTTTGAGCAATTTGGTATCTATTATATCGTAACCTATTTTAATCAAAATTCCGGCTAACACAGCAAGCGGAATTTGTGCGACAAATCCTGAAAATTTAAATAGCAGTAAGATTAAAACAACAGGGTTGACAATAGCAGCGATTTTAGTTGTTGCGCCGGCATTTAGAGCTGCAACTGTTCTCATAGTAGCCGCAACCCCGCACATAGAGCCTGTCATTGCGCAGCAAATATTACCTATCCCCTGAGAAGAGAGGAGAATTTTCGGACTTGTTTTTGTTTTGGTAAGAGAATCTGCGACAAGTCCTGTGAGCATACTTTCAGAACACATTACAACCGCAAGGATTATTGAATAGTGAAAGTATGCGATAAAATTATGCAGGTTTGTTGTCGGCAGGTGAAATTTGGGCATTGTAACGGAAATTTCAGAAATTCTGTCAACATTCAGACCTAATTTTATTGAGATTAATGTGCAAACAATCAGCGCTACAATTTGAGCAGGGATATACTTATTAAACTTTTTCGGAAAACTAAACACAATGAACAGAGTCATAGCGCCGATAAGCAAGGCATCCGTATTAACCGCGGCAAATCCGGTGAATAAATCTTTGACACATTCTATTGTATTGGAAAGTGTGGGTTTTCCCAGCAGCGGATTTAGCTGCATGATTATAATGATTACCCCGACACCATTCATAAACCCTGATATTACAGGGTAAGGAATATATTTCACAATATTAGGAAACGGGGTGAGTGCAATTAGTATTTGAATAATCCCTGCCAGCAGCATAATAAATATAACAAGGTTTATATCGCCTGTCAGAGAGTGCATAATAGATGCAATCACAATAGTGACCGGGCCGGTGGTGCCTGAAATCATCGGAACTTTTGTACCCAGTATTCCTGCGACAAAACACAGGATTATCGCTCCCCAGATGCCGGCACTTGCGCCGAAACCGGTTGCAACACCGAACGCTAAAGCCTGCGGCAGTGTAACTATTGCGGAATTTAAGCCCCCTAAAATATCCCCCGCGAGTATTTTTAAACGCGTTTGTATAAATTCACTGTTTATCATCAAAATTATTTTATCATAAATTTAATATACTGCATTATGTTAAGATTACTTGGACTTATGCAGCAAATTCTGCCCCAAATTTTCAAAACTACGTCATACTGAGCGTTAGCGAAGTATCTAAATAAAAAAGCAATGGTAGGTCAGGCACTGCCTGACAGAAAAAACTCGTCAAATAAATTCATTGTGACATATTAATGAAAAGGACTTAAAGTCTTATCGTCTTAACGTCCTAACGTCTTTTCAGTAGGTCAGGCAGAGCCTGACAGATTTACCTTTTAACAGTAATTCTTTCCAGCGCTCTTACAAAGCGGACAATTTTCTTTTCGCTATTTGCTGTAATCGAATCAACAAGAATAGTTTTACACCCCAGACGCTTGCCGCATAAAACATCCGTCAGAGGTCTGTCTCCGACAAGAGCTGATTTTGACGCTTCTACATTATGCTTTTTTAAAAATTCTGTTACAAACTTTGTCTCGGGTTTTGCGGCATTGAAAAGCAGCGGAAAATCAGACGCTTTTTTTACCTTTTCTATATAATCAGGATTTTTGTTATTAGATACAACAGCAATAAAAAAGTCTTTGCGTACTTTACCGAGCCACTCAAGAACTTCCGCACTGTAAAATCCGGATTTTGATGCCATAAGCGTGCTGTCCAAATCAAACAGCAATGCCTCTACCCCAAGACTTTTCAGTTCTTCTAAATCAATATCGTAAATACTTTTTAAATTGTAATCAGGTTTAATAAACATGTTCTTTTACTCCAACAGTGCGCGCTAACGCATATTTGTAATCTTTAGGGCTTTTTGAAAATTTTATGTAAACTTCGTCATTAGTATTGCCCAGTTCTACATCTTCACCTTCGCTGTTTCTGATTCCGTCGACAGTTGCCGTAAACTGTTCTTGCGGCGTAATAATTTCAACCTCGTCATTGAGAAGCATTTTATTTTTGATTTTTACGAGGAAATATCCGTCAGATGTAACTTTTCCGTCCTTGAATTCGCATAAGAAATCAGCGCCTGCAAGCCCTTTTGAAATATCATAGCTGTAACCGTCAGAGGGGTAATCTCCAAGAGCAAAACCCGTTGTGTATCCGCGGTTGCCGACTTTTTTCAGTTCAATGAAATATTTATGCAGGTCTGCCGCCGGATTTTGGCGTGCTTCATCTATAGCCTGCCGGTAAGCTTTCGCAACTGCTGATACGTAGTAAAGACTTTTTGTTCTGCCTTCAACTTTCAATGAATCCACGCCCGCATCAATCAGCGCCGGAATTTGTTCAACAAGGCAAAGGTCTTTCGGGCTCAAAATGTGAGTGCCTCTGTCATCCTGATTGATTTCATAATACTGCCCCGGGCGGGTGCTTTCCACAAGCTTGTAACTCCAGCGGCACGGCTGCGAACAGTTTCCGTGGTTTGCTTTTCTTTCCCCGTTTGTAAAATAATCGCTCAGAAGGCATCTTCCTGAAAATGATACGCACTGCGAGCCGTGTACAAAACACTCAAGTTCAACATCCGGCACCTGTCGTCTGATTTCCGCAATATCTTTAATCGCAAGTTCGCGGGCAAGGATTACGCGGGCTGCTCCTAAATCCCTCCAGAATTTCACGCTTTCGTAATTCAATGTATTTGTCTGCGTGCTAACGTGGACAGGGGTTTGGGGCATATATTTGCGAACAATGTTAAATATCCCGAAGTCACTTAGTATAACCGCATCAGGATTGGCGTCTTTGAATTTATCTATACAGCTTTCCAAAAGTCTTATGTCATTGTTAAAAGCAAAGATGTTCAAGGTTACATAAGCTTTTGCGCCGAGTTTATGCGCAAGTTCCACGGCATATTTAAGATTTTCAAGCGTAATGAGTTCGCCTTTTCGCATTGCTCGCAGGCTGAAATCTACCACGCCTAAATATACAGCGTTTGCACCATATTTTACTGCATATTCTAATTTTTCCAAATTGCCCGCAGGCATTAATAATTCAGTATCCCGCATAACTGTATATTATCCGAAAGGTGATAAATAATCAACTGATTGGGTGATGCCCAAAATTGATAAATGTAGAAAATATAATAAAGACCGATTATTTATGGAGAATATACATTATGCAAACAATTGAAAATGCAACTGCAACCCTGAAAGAAATTTGGAATTATCAGCATCCTGTAATGCACACCTGGTTTGTGTTGAGCACCCTCTCAATCTGTCTTATGTTCGCACTGTTGTACTTTGTCATCTAGGCAGTTGGTGACTAAGTGACCAAGTGACAAAGTAGCCAAGTCTGAGCGCTTACGCGTATTTTTTGTAATGAAATTGATAACTTTCATAATTTTTTTAGCGCTAACGCGCATTTTTTTGTAATGCAATTGATAACTTTCATAAATTTCTTTAGCGCATACGCGCAGGTGTTTATGTAGGTCAGGCAATGCCTGACGGTATTGTATGTAGAGAATACAGAAAAATTGTTTGAGGACGATAGCGTGAGCGGAGCGGAAGCGTGTTCCGAAAACAACTTTTCTGTATTCTTTGGTGCCTGTCATTTTAAATTTATTTGACTACTTTTTTACATGAAGCTTGCCAATTTTACTCTTTAACACCGCCCTGCATAATATCATTTATAAAATACTTTTTGCCCAGCAAAAATACCCCGATAACAGGTATCGTACAAATAACAGAGCAGGCAAGCAATTCTCCCCACAAGGTAACTTCTCTGAAGCTTCCTTTAAATATCGCAAGCCCGACGGGTAATGTGCGCATCCCCTCGGAATTCGTCACAATCAACGGCCACATAAAACTGTTCCAGCTTGTCACAAACGTGAAAATAGCTAATGTTGCAACTGTCGGCGCCGCAAGCGGTAATGCTATTTTATAAAAGGTTTGAAAAATATTACACCCGTCAATTTTTGCGGATTCCTCCAAATCTTTCGGGAACGAAAGAAAATACTGCCGCATCAAAAATACCCCGAATCCGCCAAATAATGCCGGTACTATTAAAGCCTGATAGGTATCTATCCAGTTAAACTCCCTCATCAAAAAGAACAGCGGGATAATATTCACCTGAGGCGGAACCAGCATTGTTATCAGTATTAATAAAAATAACCCGTTACGATAAGGAAATCTCAACCGGGCAAATGCGTACCCCGCCATTGACGCAAATGCCACCTGCCCGATTGTAGTCAAAACCGCAACTATCAGACTGTTTAAAAAATATCTGCTCAGCGGGATTGATGAAAATACATTCCTGTAATTGCTCATAGTCAAATCTGTGTGCACAAAATTTCCTGCACCTGTAAAAATACTCGCCTCATTTGTAAATGACAAGTTTACCATAGCAAAAAAAGGATACAGCATACTTAATGCTATTAAAACAAGTGTCAAATATCCAATCCAAACCCGCCAATTTTTCATAAAGCTATTATAACAAGAAAGCAGGAAAATGGAATAGAAATAGGGTGCGGATTTTTACTATTATTCACTCTTGCAGCTTAACTACCTATTTATATTGATACAAACTTTACCTCTGAAACAAACAGCCGCGGCAGAGTCTTATGACACGACCGCGGCTGCTTTTCTTATTTTCTGTTTTTATTAATTATGCTACTTCTTCAAATAAAAATTGCTCTTGTTTTTTATCGTAAGAAATAGTGTATTTTTTGTTGGGCTCAACATTTACCTCAATTTTTTGTGGATCGTATGTTGTTCTTACCCATTTATGCAGAATGCCGGGTCTTTGAGTTTCATATTGCAATTCCAGAACATTTTTCCCCGGAAGAAGATAATGACCTCTCTTTGCATAACCTGTCATTATTTGCGGGCTGGGCTCGCCGTTTATGGACAAACACGTCAGTGTATTGGTAAACCCTAACGGGTGAAACTGGCAGTCCTTTATTTCCATAAGTGAAGCTTCCGGATGCTCGTTTTCATATTGCTTTTTCATATTATTATGAACAAACATCCCGACAGCTTGGATTACAAAGCCTAAAATAATTATTCCGCCTACCAGAAAAATATATTGTCCCATTTTATTTTCTCCTTTTTCTTATTTCTTTGTAGTTGCAACTTTTACAGGTTCTTGATTTTGATTTTTTGCACCTAATGCAGTCAAAAGTTCTTCGTAGTCATCGCCGCTAAAGTTTGTGCAGTCAATAGAATCCTGTTCGCCTGTTTCTTTGTTTATATAATAAATATCCTGATCGTCAGCATCTTTTGTATTAGAATATTTCGAATATTCTGACCAAAAGTAATTGTCTATATCCAGAGATTTTATAATATTGTTAAAGCGTTTTATAAGAAATTTTTTATCTTCTGTCAAAATAATAGAAATATTATCCGTGACATACGTTTTATAAATTAACCAACCAATCACGGCCACAGCGGCAATTGATGAGATAAGCAGACTGTGGGTAAATTTTGCACACAACTTGAAAATAAAAAATCCAGCACAAAATGCACATAAGGTCCAAAATAATTTAGAAGACCATTTGCTTTTATATTCCTTCACTAAAACTCCTTTCCATACTTTCCTGTAATTAAATACTAAAATATATACTTTGTCAAGAGAGCTGTTTTGGCAAATATATAGCAATTTCACAGATACTAAAACGCCCGGCATTCTGAGGGGCATCAGCCCGAAAAATCTCTTTTATATCTATAGAGATACTTCGCTAACGCTCTGTATGACGCTGGTTTGAAAATTTTGGCGGATTTTGATATATAACTACAGTATGTTTGACAACTTTCAGGCTGAATAAAAAAATTTTATTTATTCTGTCTTTACATCAAAATTTCTTCGTAGTATATTTTGGGTGTACACATTACACTATTAGAAAAGGAACCTATGAAACTTGATTTTAAACCCCAAAATCTCATTAACAATCTTGTGATAGAAAAGAAAACAGAAGCTGGCATCAGAAGAATATTTTCGACCCCGAAAAGAACTATTGATATGACAATCAGTCCTTTAAACAGCTATCCGAAAGAATACTACGTATCCTCTTTCAATGTTTACGACAACAAAAGCAACCTTATAAAATCAATGCACAGAACTGTTGACGAAAATAATAAGATTTCAACAGAAGTTACAAAGCCGAAACCGCAAACCCCTATGTTGTAGCACTTTTGTCGGATTAATAAAGCTAACGACTCCGGAATTTCAGGTCATACAAAACATGAAACTGCGGATTTTTTGAATGCTCAGGAACTCTCTGAACGTTTGGATGAAAATCGTCCAACCTCTCCTGCTATACTATATATACAAAAAATCGGAACGACAGGATTTGAACCTGCGACCTCTACCACCCCAAGGTAGCACGCTACCAAGCTGCGCCACGTCCCGATTTTATATAAGTATTAAATTTTCACATTTCCGCTTGGTAGCTACGCTACCAAGTCCTCTCGAAAA
>CALUQN010000023.1 GCA_944322945.1 Candidatus Gastranaerophilales bacterium
TGCTGAACTTTGCACCGGAAGAACTCCCTCCATTAGAAGAAGAACCTGCGCAAGAAACGATTGCAGAAGTAAAAACCGACGAACTGCTGAACTTTGCACCGGAGGAACTCCCTTCATTAGAAGAAGAACCAATGCAAGAACCGATTGCAGAAGCAAAAACAGACGAACTGCTGAGTTTTGCACCAGAAGAGCTCCCGCCGTTAGAGGAAGCGCCTGCAACGGTTGAAAATAAAGATGAAAATTCGTCAGAATTGCTTTCGTTTGCTGATGTTCCTGAACCGACAGCAGAAGAGCAGGAAACTGATGACTCTCCGTTTGCACTAATCGACGACGCGGCAGAAGCGCCAAAACCAATGGATGTTGAACAGGCAACCCTAAATTTTGACAGTCCGAGTCCAAAAGACAATAAATCGCTCACCGAAGAAGTAGCTGATTTAACAGATATGCCTGCAGAACTTGATTCTAAAAATATACTTGCGGAAATTGATACTCTGCTTGGTGCAGAACAAATCGACGATGACGATGATGACGATACTGATAATGACGATAAGGATTTTATTGAGCCAAAACTCGGTATAATGCCTGATACCGAATCTCAAACATTGCCGGAAGACGGAGAGTTAACTCCGGAAGAAACTATCTATATGCAGACAATGGCAAAAGAAAAAGGCAAAAAAGGTATGACCCTTTTGCTGATTGTGGTTGCAGCATTAATGAGTGTTCTGACTCTTACAACATTTATCAAAAACGCTTCCTCAAACAATAACGGTATCCCTATGCCTGCTGAGGGTGAAATTATTGATAATTTGAGCAACCCGCCGGCAACTCTGCCGACAGAACCCGAGCCGTCTGCACAATCAACACCGCCGGTACAAGTTCAGAAAGAACCGCAAACTCCTGAAAAAATTGCGGCAGCTGCAGCAAAATCCAATGCAGTTAAAAAAGTTGAGGCTCCTGCCCAAACAGATACTGTGGTAAAAGGTCATTTTTATCCGGAAATTAAAAAAATAACCTTTGAAATTCCGGATTACCTATCCTACAGCGAAGGAATAAGAAAATATCTCCAATCTGTCGGCAGAAGTGTAAAATTGTCCGCAACAAGCGATTTACTTCTTACAACTGATTATTCGACGACAGACAGAGTAAAAATCGCGCTGACACTCACGCCTGACGGCAATATCAGAAAATCGGAAATGACTATAAGCAGCGGTTCAAAACAAATTGACCAAATAGTGTTACAATCTGTTAAAAATACCCTTGATGTAGTAAAACCGCCGGCTGATGAGGTTAAAGGGGATGAATTGAAGATGGCAATTATATTGAATTTTTAATTAAAATAAATTATGATATAATTATTGCTGGAACAAGGAAATTCATAAGAAGTGGAATTAGCTCAAGATAAAATAGACTTAATAGAGAAGATTATAAAAAACGACCGAAAATTTGCAAACAATGAAGATTTGTATGATGACTTCTTTAATGAGACTTGCAAGCGTTCTTTGGTCATAGTAAAGACAATAACTTCTGATGCAACGCTGGAAGCCTATTTGCGAAAAATAGCCACCACGTCAATTTTGAATGTTTTGAAAGATTCCGGAAGATTAAGACGGAGCCGAAACGGATTTATGCCGACACATGAAGTATCTCTGGAAACGGCTGCCGGCAGTCCTTCACTGGATTATTCAGATGTAAAAATAGTTTATGATACAGCAGATATTGCAGACTCCCCGGAAGATTTGGTTCTTCAAAAAGAAGTTGTTACCCGTGTTATATCTGCGTTAGATAAAATTAATGAGGCAGAACCCGACAAACAATTTTTGAATATCTATAAATTACGATATGAAAACGGAATGACACAAAAAGAAATTGCTGAAGAGCTTAATTTATCACAATCGGAAGTTTCCAAAAGACTGTTCAAATTAATGGAAAAAGTAAAGCAGTTTTTTAATTAAAAAAATCGGGATTTTAAAATATGAAATGTCCTATATGCAAAAAAACAATTCCTGATGATTCGATAAAATGCCCGTATTGTAAAACGAGAACAGGTATAGTCTGTCCGCATTGCAATACGGTAAATTCCATATTTGAGCTAAAATGCAAAAAATGCGGTGAAGAAATTCTAAAAATCTGCCCCGAATGCAAATGCGTAAACTTTCCGACAGCAGTAAAATGCAGAAAATGTAATTACAGTTTTGGCGACAATAGCAAACCCGCAAACTACAATCCGCTGGAATACCAGCCCAGGCTTTATAACCAGAGTAATGCTATCAGCATTCTGACCCGCGGAATTCTCTCAAAAGATAAAAAGATTTTTTCTCTGAGCGGCGCAAAAGGTGTCGGCAAGTCTGTTGTTATAAAAAAAGTTCTTGAAAATCTCCGCGATAACAATTTTCTCTACTGTATCGGCAAATGCACTCCGATAACGCAGTTGACATCAGGCGGTCTGATTCAGGATATTATGCTGAATATTTTTAACCTGCCGATTTTTTGCGTTAACAATTCAAAGTTTAAAAAAGATGCTTCAAAATTTTTCCAGAATGAATTTCCTACCATGACAAATGCGGAAGTCCTTGATCTGATTAACTTTCTCTATCCGGCTAGGGATGACAACTTCGAAAATCTTATTCTGAATAAAACAAAAACTTTTAATCTGCTGGCAAAAATATTTTCAATAATAAATGCCCAGCAGGATATGTTGTTTGTAATAGATAATTTTGACTTTATAGACGGATTTTCTTATGAATTTATATCCCATTTTATCAAACAAGAGGCTGTTTGGAAAAAGCTCAATTTAATCCTTGTGTATAATGAACCCCGTCCGGCAAAAGGGTATTTTTCATTCCCGGACAAAAAAGAAGATGTCTATGAGGATTTGGGTATTGCTCCGTTTGACCAGAAAGGTATGCACCTGTTTATAGAACATTTTGAAGAGCATATAAAAGATTATCCTTATATTGAACCTGACGAACGCGATAGAATATTTAAACTCAGCGGCGGCAACCCTTCATATCTGGAACAAATTTTGAGTCTGAAATTTGACTGTCATATAAATGATTATGCTTTTGACCTGCCGATTTCCTATGCAGAGACTGTAAGCAAAAGAGTTGCGCTTTTGGAAGTTACAAACCCTGATGCGTACAAAATTTTGACGGGCGCCGCAGTCCTTGGCGACAAGATTAACCTCCAGCTTGTAAAACAAATTTTCGATTTTAATGACAGCGATTTTGCAGGCGCCGTAACCTATCTTGAAAAAATGAATTTTATTGAACCATACAATTCGGTTTTTGCGGAATTTAAAAACATAACCCTCTGGGAAAATATCCTCTCAAGCGCCAAAGTTTCCGAAAAATTCATAGCAATAAATAAACAGCTCTATGAAGCACTCAGTCCGCTGACACTTAATTCAAATGCAATATTCGGAATAATTGCCCAGAATTTAAAACACAATGAGCTTGCATTGAGAATTTGGACAAAAAATACACGTCTTTCAGCCGGCATAGGCGACACAAATCTCTATGCAATATCACAGAAACAGTGTCTTGCTCTGATAAACGAAATGGATGAGAGCGAGACCCTGAAAACACGCTACAATATTTCGGAACGTCTCGGCAAACTTCTCGCAGACACAAACCCGAAAGAGGCTATGGAATATCTTCCTGATGCTATCGCAAACGCTCAGGCAATCGGCGATACTCCGCGGGAAATTGAACTTCTCGGCTATATGGCATCATGCTGCAGACGTACCGGAAATTATTTTGGCGATGTTGAATGTATAGATACAGTGTTAGAAAAAGTTAAACCGGAAAAAACACTTGAAATAGCCTTGCTAAAAGCTGAAAAACTTCCATCATTGCTTAACATCGGCAACTGCGGACAGATTATCAACATGGTTGATAATGAAATCATGCCGGTGCTTGATGAAGTTTTAACAAAAACATACACAAATAAACTTGTACCTGAGCACATTATTCAGGAAACCTGGATAAAAACCTATCTGCTGCTTGCAAACGCGTTAATACTGCAAGGAAATGACCGCTCGTTTGAAATTTTGACAATCCTGTTTGACATAATACAGCGTAATAATATTCAGGATGAATTGTTTATTTGCAAAACTAAACTTACCCTTGCTTTTGCAAACACCATAAAAGGCGACACAACCGTTTCAGAAGAAATTCTCGAAGAAATTCTGAAACTCTACAGAAATAATGTAATGGATAACGAAACGGTTATCCGCTGGAATTTTATTAACATAATCAACAACTTTATCCGGAAACGTTATGACGGTTTGCAGGAAGACTTGTTCCAAATAGTTACTTTTGCCAACAATAACGGCGATAATTTCACTAAAAATATCCTGAAAACCCTGCTCGGCAAAATCTTTAAAGATAATGAGCAATCAAAACACGCCATGGAAATCTACAGCGACCAGATAACTTATTTTGCAAAAGAAAAAATGGCACTTGGAGCGCTATTGACATGGTATTTGATAGCAGATGCCGCCCTGATAACAGAAGGTCCGCATAACGCAATTGATATTGCGACACAGGCGCTTGAGGTTGCTAAAAATCCTAAAATCGACAACTACTACTTTAATATTCTGCTCAGAATGGTTATTGTGAAAGCCTGCATAACAGTGTCGGATTACGAGCAGGCGGAAATCCATCTGGAAAGCGCTATCAGTCTGGCAAAAAAATTCAACCTGAAAGATTTGCTCTCACGGCTTTACCTGCTCTATGGCAAATATTATCAGGAACTCGGGTTTGTAAAATCCGCCAAACAACCAGACCAGTTGAGAAATGCCATGCTTATGTTTGAAAAAGTTTCAACCCTTGTCAAAACTACCAGAAATAATTATGTCCACATCAAAAATGAAAAATCAAAAAATGTTTTAAAATCTTTCTGCCAGCTTAACGGGATAAAAATTTAATCAAATTACTTTTTAGCAAGATAAATAACTTTGTCGTCATAACTTGCAGGACCTGTAACAGGTCTGATTTTGCGCGGCATTTTCTTGCCGTCGGCAATGTTTACGGTAAACCCTGCGGCACTCAGGTATTCGGCAAAATTTTTCCCGAAAATACGCAAATGATCATCCTGACCGTAATAAATTTTTCTCTTCGTCGGGTTGTCCGCGTTAAAATCTTCGAAAGTGTCATCATATTTGTACAGAGTTGGAACCGAAATCAGAAGCGTTCCTGCGGGTTTCAAAATTCTGTGAAGTTCTTTCAGCGCTTTTTTGTAATCTTTTACGTGTTCAAGAACATGGTTGCAGATAATGACATCATATTGGTCATCCGCACACGGAATATTTTGGATATCCCACTTGAAATTTGCGCCGTCATAAATATCGGAGTTTTCAACTTTTATATTGAGCCTTTTAAACAAAATATATTCCTGCGGGCTCATACCGGTCACAAGAACTTTTTTGTTCTGAAACATCTCTGTGTGATTTTCAATAAAATAAGCTAAAATTCTGTGTCTCGGAAGAGAGTTACACTCCGGACAAATGGTCTTTGCGTAGAATTTTTTATAAATCAACGGATTATATTTAGTATTTCTGAAATCAAAATCTAAAAATCTGCCAAATTTGGCGCCGCAGCAAGGACAAAAATATCTTTTCCCGGATGTTAAAAAATTTTTCGGATATTTCAGCCGGATATTCAGGAGAGTTTTGTAAAGCCAAAACATTTTAAAGAAAACCGATGCCACAAAAAATTTGTATTTTAAGCCAACTGCGAGGTTAAAATATTTAACAAAATCGCTCAATGGTTTGGCTTCCAAGAAATGATTTTTACTATCGCACTCCAATGCAAACCAATCATTTGTATAGATTTCATAGTTCAGCATAATTTCGTTTGGAATCGCCGATTTTTCATCAATAGCACCCGTTTGTACAAGCTGGTTTAAATCATTCAGTTTGAGAATACATTCTTTTAATTTTTGATGTTCTGTCTTCATAGCGCTCTTTACCTAAACCATTAATTTATACCACAAGTCAACACAGCATAGCAAGCATTAAAAAGAGGGAGTTATATATCAAACTAGCTAAAATTGTCACCCTGAACTTGTTTAAACCTCCTTCCCCAGCTTGGGGAAGCGAATTTGCACTCTGCCGAACAAAACCTGACTAAATGTCTGGTTTTGTGAGAGGGGACGACACGCAGTTAGTCCGGTTAGCGAGGAAATTGAGCGAAGTTGAACCGCAGGTTCAAAAGCGAAACTTTCCGAGCGTGAAGCAAATTCAAGACAGGCTGGGATGGGGAGTAACAGGTCCAACCATCGTAAAGTCCTGCGTTGGCTTTTCACACTGCAAGATCCTGAACAGCTTGAAAATCTCGTTTTAATAAAAACGGATTTTCTACGCTTTCAGGATGACAGCAAACATGATGTTTGCATCATTACTATTCCCACAAACTGAAAATCCGCCTTTTGAAGATGTTCAAGAAACTTTGAAAGTCTTTTAATCGTCGGCTTTTATAACACCCGTAAGAGCTTTTCAATATTCTCCCCTCTCCTAAATTAGGAGAGGGGTAGGGGTGAGGTCATACTGTCAGGCAATGCCTGACCTACAGTAACAGCTGCTGAAAGTGTAGAAAATCCGGTTAAAAGAGGACGCTAGAACGATAGGACGATAGGACGATAAGACGTTAAGTCCATTTCTTTAATCTGTCACCCTGAACTTGTTTCAGGGTCTTAGTTTCTGTAGGTTAGGCACTGCCTGACATTAAACTATATTCCTCCCCCCCGCGCAGCATTATAGGGTGGGCAAAGCGAAGCGTGCCCACAAATAGTCTGAGCGTTAGCGAAGAATCTGAATAAAAAAAGATTCTTCGGGCTAAAGCCCTCAGAATGACGGGCTTTTAATAGTATTGGAGGAATTTGCTATATAAGTCCCTGAAAAGTTTATTAATTATTAAAAAATAATAAATTTTCCTTGTTTATATTCCTTGATACTTTATAATGGAAATATATAGGTAAAATTGTGAGGTGGAAAAATGTCACATAAACATAAAAATCCTTTTAATAAAAATTCTGAAGAGCTTGATATAAAAGCAGAAGAACATGAAGAAACTCCGGCAGATACCGAACCCGCGGCGCAAGCGGAAGATACAACAAAACCGGCAGCGGATAATGAACTTCAAGAAAAATATGACAAGCTTAACCAGCAATATATAAGACTTGCCGCTGATTTTGACAATTACAGAAAAAGACAGGAGCAAGAAAGAGAAGCGCTTTTGAAATACGGGGCGGAAAATGCACTGAAAAAAATGATAGAAGTTCTGGATAACTTTGAGCGAGGAGAAAAAGCGCTGGAAAAAGTCGACGACTGCCAGCAGGTAAAAGACAGCTTTAATCTTTTGCACAAACAGGTTATGGACACTCTGACCAAACTCGGACTTGAACCGATAGAAACAGAAGGGCAAGAGTTTGACCCGAATTTCCACGAAGCTGTAATGCAGACGCCGACAAGCGAACATCCTGAAAATACCATCATAAACGAACTTCAAAAAGGTTACAAAATGGGTGACAAAGTTTTGAGAGCATCACTTGTCAATGTAGCAACCGCAGAATAAAATATAATATAGAAGAAAGACAATCAGAAAAGAATAGGGAAAATGGCAGATTACTACGAAATACTGGGAGTATCAAAAGATGCCTCAAAAGATGAAATAAAATCAGCTTTCAGACGGAAAGCCAGAGAACTTCACCCCGATGTAAACAAAGCACCGGATGCGGAAGAAAGATTTAAGGAGCTGGGCAAAGCCTACGAAACACTTTCCGATGACAACAAGCGTGCTACATATGACAGATACGGTGAAGACGGTTTGAAAAACGCCGGATTTGATACAGGCGGTCCGTTCGCGGGCGGATTTGGAGATTTAAACGATATATTTGAATCATTTTTCGGCGGGTTCGGCGGATTTGGTTTTGGCGGCGGACGCCACGACCCTAACGCGCCTGTGCCGGGTGATGATTTAAGAACTGATATTGAAATAACATTTGAAGAAGCGGCTTTCGGGGTGACACACGAACTTGAATTTACTCATCTTGAAAATTGTCCTGAATGCGGCGGCACCGGTGCTGAAAAAGGTTCGCAACCGGTTACCTGTCCGACCTGTCATGGTTCCGGTCAGGTGCAAACTGTGACAAGAACACCTTTAGGCTCATTTTCACAGATTACGGTCTGCCCGGACTGCCACGGAACAGGAAAGAAAATTACTAACCTTTGTAAAGCTTGCAAAGGTTCCGGCAAGGTTGAAAAGGAAAAGAAAATTGAAATAAAAATTCCGGCAGGGGTTGACAATTTGTCAAAAATTCGTGTCGCGCAGGAAGGTGACGCCGGTATAAACGGCGGCAGAGCAGGTGATTTGTATGTAGTCCTGCACGTCAAGCCGTCAGAATACTTCAAGCGCGACGGTCTTACGGTATTTTCACAGCTGGAAATCTCTCCCGCGCAGGCTGTTCTCGGGGATGAAGTTGCAGTCAAAACTCTTGACGGAGAAAAGACTATCCAGATTAATGCAGGCACCCAAAACGGCAGTACAGTGAAAATTAAAGGCGCAGGCATGCCGGTAATTTCAAGACCCTCACAAAGAGGTGATCAGGTTGTTATCGTCAATGTCAAAATTCCGACAAGCCTTTCTGACGAAGAAAAACAGCTATACAAACGTTTATATGAAATAAACACCAATAAAAAATACGAACAAACATCCATTCTGGATAAAGTAAAAGGAGTTTTTAATAATGCGTAAAATCCTGCTTTCAATATGTCTGTTGTCATCGCTGACGATTTTTGCACCGCAAAATGCACAGGCACAAAAGGTTCCGGATAAAATCGAAAATTACGTAGAAAAAATATTCCCTAAAACAAATTTTCGTTTTGACGGCGTGATAATTCTTCCCGATAACACAATATACCTGCCTCTTTTTCCGGCAGCACTTGACGAAAACAAAGAGGAGCTTGATATAAAAGCTACAATCCCTGCCGCAAAAACTCTAAAAGATAAACCGGATGTTGTAATTTTTAACAATGACTTTGTATTGATGAGAGTTATAGAAGAAAAAGGCGGCAAAAGAACGCTTGCAAAAATGGATACTCTCCCGAATGAAGTGAGAACAGGGCTTCTCCCGCAGGATATGCTTATCCCGAAAGGGCTTGTCCTGCCGGAAAACCTCAAAATAATCATAGGCAACCTTGATATTTCTCTTGCACAGCAGGATGATTTGAAAACGGCAATCAAAAAAACGGCATCCGATAATACATTCAAACCGCTTTCTACCCTGCCGGAACTCAAGGATAAAACTTTATACATAGCAACCTGCTACAACAAAAACATTCAGGTTGTAAATCAGGAAAACAAAACGCCGGATTACGCGCTGTTGCAAAAACATATTCCTATATCAATAAAAGGTACTCCGGACGGGAAATTTCTGCTAGTTACATCTTACGATAAAAAAACTGTCGATGTAATTTCGCTGGTTGATGACCAGGTGATAAAGCGGATAGAATTTTCATCCCAGCCTGAAGAAATTCTGATTGATAAAGAAAATAATATTGCATACATCTCCAGCCCGCTTTCGCACAGTATTTTTATCGTTAACTTACAGACCATGACTTTGAGCAAACAAATCAAAGTTAACGGAATGTGCGAAAAATTAACGCTCTCTGACGACGGCAAAAAATTGTTCTACTTTGACAAAAATACCCACGAAATCTGGGGAATAGAGCTTGACAACCGTTATCTGCTGAAAGATGTCGGCAAGTTTCCGAATGTTTCTAAAATAGTGCTTGCAAATAATAAGGTTTATATCGCAAGCAGAACTAAAAGCCGCCTTGCAATAGTAGATTATGATACAATAGGGCTTATCGCAGAGATTGATATAACGGAAAAACCTATAGATATGGTTGTATCAGGCGATAACTTATTTATACTCGGTGCAACACAGAATGTAATTCAGGTTCTTGATGTGCAGACTGATATGATAACAGACAGCATCTATTTGAATACAAAAGGTTTTTCAACAAAAATTTCACCTATAGAAGGAACTGACCTGGCACTTGTAACTGATACGACTGCCGGTATGTATTCCGTATTGAATATGAAAACTAAACAGGTTATAAAAACCAATCCGCTGGAAACCCCTGTCAGCTCCGTTGTTGTTATTGATAAGGTGCAGAAGATAAACAAATGATAGAAAAATTTGACGCAACAACAATAGAAGTCCTCACTGAACTGGAAAAAACACAGCATCAATTTTGGAATATATCACGCGTAACAGCTGAATTTTTGACCGTTCTAATCAAATCCATAAACGCCCAAAATGCGATAGAAGTCGGAACTTCAAACGGATATTCCGGAATATGGATAGCCAAAGCGCTAAAAGAAACCGGCGGACACTTGACGACGATTGAATTTTGGGACAAGAGACTTGATGTTGCAAAAGAAAATTTTAAAAAATGCGGGGTCGCTGATATTATAACAACATTAAAAGGTTCTGCGTGTGAACTTTTGGAGAGCCTGCCTGAGGATTTTAAGGTTGATTTTGCGTTTGTAGACGCAAACAAATCAGAATACACAAAATATTATGAACTTATAGACAAACACCTGACACAGGGCGGTATAATCGCCTGTGACAATGTTCTTTCGCACGAAGCAAAATGCAAGCCGTTTATAGATGCGATAAATTCAAACCCGAATTATGAAAATGTTGTTTTGCCTCTTCCTGCCGGATTATCAGTTGCAAAAAAACTCCGCTAGTTTCTCATATTAACGGCAGCCGCCGGTATTTGAAAAACATCCGCCGGTTTTATTATGCGTGTAATCCGTTTTCCAGAATAACTTTCGCAAGGATTCCGTTGATAAATGAGGCGCTGTCATCAGTTGAATATTTTTTAGCCAATTCTAGCGCTTCGTCAACGACAACCTTCATCGGCGCATCCTTGATGTATAAAAGTTCAACGATAGCTATTCTTAAAATATCTTTGTCCATTTTGACAAGTCTGTCAAAATCCCAGCCTTTTGAATACTTTTTAATCAAGCCGTCAACTGCTTCATGATTTTTTTGGAAAAATTCAGCGATAGTCACAGCGTAATTTTTCACTTCATTTTGGGATTCAAGAGTTGCAAATTCCGCAATCTCTAAAGCCAACAATGCTTTTTCCGCTATTTCCAGCATATCATCTATCTTTGAAGACAAATCAGATGTCATCGGGAGCGGCACCGGAACGTTAGCAACCCCTAACGGACGGTTGAGATTTGTTTCGTGTTCAGCTTCATAGGTATCTATTTTTTCCTTTAAATCAATAAGTGAACCGAGTGTTAGTTTAAGTTCATCGCTTGCGTTGCTTGTCAAAATTCTGACTGATTTAAGGATTATATTTTCTAAATCTTGTTTGGAGTAATTCGTAATCTTTTTATCAAACTGTGAAAACAGTATAAATGCTAATTCTCTTGCTGCTCTGCGCGCTTGCATGGTTTTCCTCTTTTTCTTTTAAGTTTTATACAAGTTTAATTTAACATGAAAAATTTTCTAAGACAACGCCCGAATCATCTCATGAGCTTCTTCACATTCAGGGAAAATTTCAACGGCTTTTTCCAGATGTTGGAGCGCCATTTCAATATCTCCGAGTTTTTCGTAACACTTTGCACAGCTGACAAGCACGTTCACATTCATCGGACTTTTATCAAGAATGCTTCTGAATATTGTAACAGCCTGCTTGTAGTCTTCCAGTTCATAATAGCAGAGAGCTAAAAGGTTTTTGGTATCGCTGTCAGGCTCCATTTCGTAAGATTTTACGAGGAAAATTTTAGCGTCCTCGTATTCACCGCGCAAAAATCTTATCCTGCCTGCTATGTAGAGCAAAAACGGATCTTGCGGAAGATGTGCCATTGCTGTGTTGATTTCTTCAAGTGCTTTATCAAAGTCTTTAAACTGAATTTTATTCAACGCGGAGAACGCCATTGCTTTGTAATTGTCCGGCTGTTTTTCCAGAACCTTTTGATAGTATTCATCTGACTCTTTAAAACTGCTTGTGGCATGCAGATAGTTTGCGTACTCAAACATCATATCAGGATTTTCCGGTTCACATTTGAGGGCTGTTTCAAACTCGTCTTTTGCATAGTCAAACAGTCTGCGCCCCAGATAAATTACCCCTAAATCTTTATGCGCCGGAGCAAATTCAGGGTTTAATTCAATTACTTTTTTCAAGATTTTTTCTGCTTTGTCCATATCGTTTGTAAGAACACAAATATGCGCATAGTCATAATAAATTTCCTGCGAGACGCTGCCCTGTCTTACAAGTTTTTCGTAAATTTCTTTTGCATGCAAAGGCTGGTTAACTTTCAGATACAAATTTGCAAGTTTCAATGACATATTGACTGATTTAGGATTAAGTGTTACAAGCCGTGTCAAAATACCTATTGCATAGTGAAGTTCGCCGGTCTGTTCGTACGCGCACGCCAGATTGTATTGAAAATTCGGTTTTTCCGGATGGGCTGTTGCAAGTTTTTTATAATGTTTTATTGCATCCTCTAACATTCCGCCCTTAAATTCCGAAAGCGCCATTGCAATTATGTAACTTTCCTGCGGTTCAATATCATAAGCTTTTTGGAAATATTCAATAGCTTCTTTGTGCTTTTCTTTGATTTGCAAAATAGAACCTATATTGTAGTATGTGATTGAATTATCAGGTTCAAGTTCACTTGCTTTTTTAAAGTTTTCGTAAGCTTTTTCAAGATTTCCCATTGTTACGTAAGAGGTTCCGAGGTTGTTGTAAAGCTGGGAGTGATTCGGATTTAATTCAAGCGCTTTTTCAAGAAATTCTATACTTTCTTCATACTTTTTCAATGACATGCAGGCTGTACCGATTATGTAATAAACCGCGTAGTCATCCTGCACAAATTCAAGCGCCTTTTTTCCGAATTCAATAGCCTTTTCCGCCTCGCCGGATTTCACATACACAACACAAAGATTTTTGTATGCGTCAACGTAGTTTTCTCTAAGACGGATAACCTCCTGATAAGCTGCTTTTGCGTGGAGAAAATCCTCCATATTGTCATAGCAGTTTGCAAGATAAAACCAGCTTGAGGCATCATCGGGTTTATATTTTACAACGGTTTCAAAATCCTTTCTGCCGTCATCAAACTTTTCAAGATTTACATTGCACAATCCTGAAAGCTTGATGGCTTCTATATTTCTCTCATCTTTCTGTAATAATTTTTTCAGAGCCTTCTGTGCTTCTTCAAATTTTTTATCGCTTATAAGTGCGTTTATTTCGTCTAAAGTCATCTTTTCCATACCCCGATTATACATTAAAAAAATATTTTTGTACAAAACACGGGTGGACAGATTTGGCAGGTGCGTGGTATAATAAGTTGTCACACACTCAACAAAGACCGCCCCTTGTTCCAAATTCAGAAAGGAACAAAAATGGGCAAAAAAAGTAAATACCCCGCATTCTCTAACGGTTCTGTTTCCGTGAACGGGCAGACTATTGCAACCACCAGCCAGAACGGAAATACCATAAATTCCAACTACAATATGTCTGATACTGAAAAAGATTTATACAATTACATACAGGATTCTTTTTCAGATTCTTTGAAAAATGTGAATGTATTTGACGATGAGACCAAGAAAGATTTGCAGTCGCAGGTAGATGCTTATACAAACAAAGGGCTTGACATAATCAATGATACTTACACGCCGATGATAAATGACTTGAAAAACGATATAGCATCCAGATTTGGCAACTTTGACAATTCGGTATTTATGGACAATTTAAACTCAATAGAAAGCAGCCGCGCTGATGCTATGAATTCACTTGCGCAAGATGTTATGACGCAGCAGTCAAACCTGATTAACGACGAATTATCAAGGCGTTATAATTACTTGAATCTCCTGAGCGGAACTCAAAACCAAATGATAAATAATATTTTGAGCTATCTGGGGGCTGCAATGCAGAACAGTTCTGCCGGAAACTCCTACAATCAGGCAAGCTACAACGCGACAAATGGCGGAAGTGGCGGCTCTTCATTCGATTTTACAAACCTTTTATCCACACTCGGACAGGCATTTTTAAAGAGCAGATTTTAAATTGCGGCGGGGAAGAAATTCCCCGCTTTCACTATCTGTTACAACTTTGAACAGACACAAAACCGAGAGTATATATAGCAAATTGTATAAAGATTATTTTTCAATCTTTACAATATTTTCCGGCTGATTCAAAAGTTCTTTTGTCAGGACAAAGTCTTCCTGCAGGTTTGCAAGTTTTGGAGACGGAATATTTTTATTCGGGATATTCAGCTGGATTTCCGTCGGGATAAACCTAGCATAATTCATGTGATAAACTTTCCCGTCTGCATCTATCATTCGCTGCATTATGTATCTGTGGTAACGCCCTGTTTCTTTCAAATCTTCAATAACTTTTTTCATCCCGTCATCATATTCAAGCAGGTTAGCTTTTATCCCAAATTCTTCCATAAATTTTTTCATTCTGCCGGAGGAATTCAGCTCTGTATCTAAATGATTCATTTTGAGAATAAGATTGGCCATTTTTTCATCCATCATATTCTGTGATTTAATATATTTCCGGCTGCCGTTTAAATCTTGATGGTAAAGCTCTGCCACGCGTTCTATAATATCTTGTGCAAGGTTGCGGAGATTTTTCGGGTTAAATCCGTTTGCGTTTTTAGCTTTGAAATCAAAACTGCGAGCAAGTATGTGAAATTTCGGGTTATCAATCAGCGGAGTGAAGGTAAAAAAAGTATTTGCCATATTATCAACATAGCGTGCACGGAGTCTTTTTGCTTTGTCAAAATCACCGTTTTTGAGCGCCTTTCTTGAGGCGACGTAGGAAGCATTAAAAACATTGAATGAAACATTAAAGGCGTTTAATTTTTCCATATTTTCGGGGCTTGAAAAGTATTCCGCGTATTTTTCCGCACGCGCCTGCATTTTTGGATTATTGCGGTTCCAGCCGGAGGTGTCAAAGGCTGTACGTCTGCCGAGTGATTCGTAAAGCTCTGTTGAAAGTTCCGTAAAATCATATACACGTCCTTTTTTATCTTTGATAGCTAAATCCATGCAGTCCGCGTCATAAAAAAGTTCCGTTGTCTGGGATAACAGGTCATCACGCGTCACGGGGTTGTTCTTTCCGTAAATATCAAGACCTTCAAACCTTTTGCGCAGAGTTTTAAATCCTCGTGTAATAGCTGTAAAATCTTCCCAGCTCATTTCTCTGTTTTGAGGTTTGGCATCAGCGTAGCAGTGGGCACACATATTTTTACAGCCGCGTTTAACCGCTATCACGTGGAGATTTTCACTCAGGTACTGGATTTCTTTCATCGACAAACCTTTGAATACTTTTATTCCGTTTTGCAGACCGTCAATAAATTCCATACTGTAATGCCGCAGTAAAAAATTATCCTGCTGGTTTGTTTTTTCAATATATTTTTTTATACTTTTGACCGCAAATTTTGCATGCAGAAATTTTTTGATGTTGTCAATTTCCTTAAACGGATTTGCTCCAAAACTGACGTTAGCCGGTTTTGAGCTTATGTAATTGCCAGCGGTAAAATAACGCGTGTGTGCCGGTTGAACATTTGCCGGTTTGACTTGTATTTGTGATGTGTTGTTATATGTTTGTACGTTTTGAACTTTCATTTTACGGGTATTAAATTGCGTGAATTGTGGTTATATAAAGCCCGTAAAAAATTTTTTTGCTATTTTAGTTTAATATTTTTCTATTGTTTAACCGGTAGAAAACAGGCAGCGAGCTTATCTACAGTATTCTTTTTCAAATATTTCAACGCCATGCCTGAATATGTTGTTATCAGCATTGTCAAAACAAAGTAGAGATAAGTATTTTGAACAGGGTTATAAATCCAGTAAATATCGTGCGCTTCTATCATACTCAACGGCAGTTTGTTCATAGAGAGAATTGTTATTGTCATCAAATACATAACAAGCAGGTGATTAGCCATAATGTGATAGGTATTTTCGCCGATGAGTTTAAGGAATTTAATATCTTTTATGTACTTGTAAGTAACATCAATGAATAGCAGCGAGAACCATATACCGGTCAAACTTGTAAGCACCGGAACAATAATTTGATCGTCAAACCTTGCCCACACAAGCACGTAACTTAACCCAATACCGTGTTCGGGGTCATAATCTCTGTTAAAATGCCAGAGTATTGCCTGTAAACAGATTACAAACCCTGCAATTTTGGGTGAAAAAATATTATAATTCCCGCGGATTTTGTTTACGTATAAATGCCCAAGATACACAAAAAACAGAGAAAACATTATCCTGATTAGGATTAAATTCCCGGCAGAAAGCTCAATCACCTTGGACAGCGGAATAGCGGAAAACCCGAGGATTGTATAGAAAATCCCTCTAACGATTTCACTTCTGTTCCGGAAAAACTTCTGGCAGAAGAGAAAAGCAATCATCGTCATAAATAATTGCGGAACAAACCACATCGGGCAGGACAAATCAAATTGATGCCCGTTCAAAAACGGAGTGATGAAAAAGTTTTTCCAGCTTAATTCCATCCCCCAGAATTTGCCGGTGTATTTTGCAATGATTAGGGTGACAACCATATAAAACGCCGAATAAAGGTAGTATAAAACCAGCAGACTCTTGATACGTCTTTTGATAAAATCAAAAACAGCGTCAAGATATTTGTCCTTAAACAGCATACCTGAGATAAAAAAGAACAAAGAGAGTTGGAACGAATACGGCGGAAACATTCCGAACAGTGAAAATTCCAGATGTCCGGAAACAACGAGTGTAATCGCCAAACATTTCAAGAGATTTATTTTGTCTGAAAAAACTTTATCCATAATTTTAATTTAACCTTTGTGATTTGATAATACTTTTATACAATCCGGAAAGCCACCGGTCACCCGCCCGTCAGGCTATACCGGAATTTAATTTTCTACAGGCAGTCCCAGTCTTTGAAGCGGAATATAGTTAAAATAATAATCACATCCAACACTGTGGATATATGCTAAAACATCTTTATATTCAGGCTTTTTAAACCAATCATTCAGTATATAAATATATTCAACTTCAAAATTCAAAGAGGCTAATAATCTTTTATATTGTTTCTTTTTAAAATCACATGTCTGCAGTTTTTCATCAACAGAACCGCCAACTTGTTGATATTTGCACTCAATAACAAAAAATGTATTATTTAAAATCACATAAATTGAATCATCAGGAAGTAATTTTTTTGACAAATAATCCTGCCATTTTACACCATTTTTTTCTAAAAATCTGTATAAATCATGTTTTACAAAGATCATACCTACGAGCTTATCTTTAAAAAATACATTGTTTTCTTCATCAACTCTATAATTAGTTATGCCATTTAATAAAGTTTTTAAATCTGCTTTTGTTTCAAATACTAAACCTGTTGTAGTATTTCCTCCGCCAATACCGTCTTTAATCATTAATAATTCCTCACTAAAACTTCCGTAATCTTTCCTCTGCCGTTACCGTTAGCATTTATAGCACGAGAAGCAAAAACTTTTTTAATTTCATAATTTGAATATAATTCATTTACAAGTTTTGTATCAGAGTTAGAAAGCATAAACATTACGCCTTTATTGTCCAATTCGTCGCAAACATCTCTTAGTTTAAACTGCATATCAAGGTCAAAACCGTCTTTGGTGTAAGAAGTAAAACTGGATGTCTCATTCAGCGGAACATAAGGCGGATCAAAGTAAACAAAATCACCTTTTTGAACTTTATTTAGAATTTCTGAAAAATCAGCACAACAAATTTCTGTATTTTTCAATAATTTAGAACAATTAACTAAGTTTTCAGCATCAACAATTCTGGGATTTTTGTAATTCCCGAACGGCACATTAAACTGACCTTGTGAATTTACACGATACATCCCGTTGAAACAGGTTCTGTTCAAATAAATAAACCTGCTTGCCTTTTGAATATCTGATAATTTATTGTATTTTTCAGTCCTATCAAGATTTCTTATTTTCAGAAAATACTCTTTGGAAACTTTATGTTTGTTCAGATCCTCAATTAATTCATAAACATCATCCCGAACGACCGTGTATAAATTTATTAACTCTTCATTCATATCAGAGATATAGCCGTTTTGAGGCTGCAATTCAAAAAACAACGCACCGCCTCCGATAAACGGTTCAAAATATCTGTTATAAGTTTCAGGCATATTTTTAAGAAGTTCAAACATCAGTTGGCGTTTTCCGCCAACCCACTTGACTATAGGATATGTTTCCTCTTTTAACTTCTCAAGTGCTACTGCCATTTTAGTTCCTTATTTGAAAATTGCTGTTCAAATCTTTTAATTGAAAGGTCTAAAAATTCCTGTTCTAGGTCTATACCAATAAACTTTCTTCCTAACTTTAACGCCATTATACCAGTTGTTGAACTTCCTGTGAATGGATCAAGAATTAAGTCTTCCTTGTTAGTAGAGGCAAGGATTATCCGTCTTAACAATTCTAAAGGTTTTTGGGTAGGGTGTTTACCGAAAACTTTTTCTGAGGGTTTTGGAGTTCCTATTGCCCAAACGGAGCGCATTTGTTTGTCAGGTTTCTTGATAAAATCTTCACTCCAGCTGCCATTTTTCATTGCTTCATAGTTAAAAGTATGCTTGGAATTATTGTCTTTCTTTGCCCATAGCAGTGTTTCATGGCTTGCGGTAAAATATCTGCAGCTCATATTGGGTGAGGCATTTGGCTTAAACCAGCAAATGTCATTTAAGATTTTAAAACCAGCTTTTTGGAGTGCAAAACCACAAGCATAAATAGAATGATATGTTCCTGAAATCCATATAGTACCGTTAGGTTTTAAAACTCTTTTACAGGCATTAATCCAGGTCTGGTGAAATTTGAAATCTTCTTCAATACCCTTACTCTCATCCCATTTGCCTTTATTCACAGAAACAACTTTCCCCGCATGGCAGGTAATTCCGCCATTAGATAACATATAAGGCGGATCCGCAAAAATCATATCAACAGATTCAGGAGTTGCCCGATTTAAAATCTCAATACAATCACCATGAAATAAGGTTATATCATCCTTTTCATAAACCTTTTGCATAATAATCATTATAGTATAAAAATGTTGGATAATTATTTGATGGATTCAAACTTTTTCTCCTTTTTTACAAATTGTAAATAAATACTATGCAAAGGGCTATGTTTTAAGTATGCTATGCGTGAGTATGAATAAGGAGATTAATCCCATGCCTAAATTTAATTTGATGTCTTATATTATGCCGCCTGAAGACAAGATGTTTTTCTCTTACTTTCAGGATAGTGCCGAAATTTGCAGAAAATCTGCTTGTCTATATGACAATATCATGCATAACCAGCTCACCGATGAGTATAAAGAAAAAGCGCTTAAATACAAGAAAAAAGGTAAACTATCTTATAAAGCTATCCTTAAACAATTGAACAAAAGCTTTATAACCCCGCTCGAAAGAGAAGATATTCAAACTATTGCTGTTCAATTAAATAAAATTAATAAAAAAATCATTAAAGCCTGTCTGAATTTGGAAGTGTACAGATTAAACAAATACACTGATGAAATGAAAGAACAGGCTTTAACTTTGGTTCAGGCTACCGAAAAACTCGGAGAAATCGTTAAAATCTTCAAAAAAGTATCCGATGTCGAAAAAATCACTAAATTGAATATCGAAATGAAAGAAATAGAAGCCCACGGAGATGAAATCCACCGTCGCGCAATGAGCAACCTTTTCTCCGGCAAATACGAAGCCCTCGAGGTTATCAAGCTGAGAGATATGTATAAAGAAATTGAAAATGCCTTTGACGCTTGCTTCTATGTCACTGATACCATCTTGAATGTTGTATTAAAACAATCGTAGGTAATTTATGAGTATAACAATATTACTTTTAATAGCAGTGGTTGCAATTGCTCTGGTATTTGAATTTATAAACGGTTTTCATGACTGTGCAAATGCTATTGCGACAGTAGTTTCTACAAAAGTACTATCTCCTAAACAGGCAGTTTTGTTCGGCGCAAGTTTGGAATTTATCGGTGCTCTCACCGGGACACATGTTGCAAAAACTATCGGCTCCGGGATTGTTAATGCGGAAATGATTACTCTTACAGTAATTTTCTGCGCTCTTCTGGCTGCAGTTTTATGGAACCTGTTCACATGGTGGCTCGGGCTTCCGTCAAGCTCCTCCCACGCTCTAATCGGCGGACTCCTCGGCGCTACTATTGTTAAAGCCGGTGTTGACGCAGTACACGTTCATACCTTAATGGACAAGGTTATTATCCCGATGTTTACATCACCCGTTCTAGGTTTTTGCGCTGGTTTTACATTGATGCTTCTTCTGGCATGGACTATCCTTATCACAAGGGTTCATCCTGATAAAGTTAATAAAAAATTCAGAAAACTCCAGCTTCTCTCCTCCGGTTTAATGGCGCTCAGCCACGGTTCAAACGACGCACAAAAAACAATGGGGATTATTACGCTGGCGCTTCTGGCTGGCGGAGTCCTCCACAAAAGTCCGGGCGGAGATTTTGAAATCCCTGTTTATGTAATTATCATCTGCGCAATGACTATGGCTGCAGGCACTATGAACGGCGGATGGAAGATTATCAAAACTATGGGGCATAAAATTATACGCCTTAAACCAATCCACGGTTTTGCCGCTGAAACTTCAGCCGCAGGCTTGATTTTGACCGCTTCTCACTTTGGTATTCCGCTGAGTACAACTCACGTTATTTCAACCGCAATTATGGGGGTCGGCTCTACTCTCCACGCCCACGCCGTCAAGTGGAATATCGTAGGTAATATCGTTACTGCCTGGGTTTTGACTATCCCTGCATGTATGATTATTTCTTCTGTTATTTATTTTCTGATTTACAAAATATTCTAGGCTGATTGATGATAAAAATTACTGTCCTTGTCGAAAATAATTCAAGAATAGATAACTATCTGCTCGCTGAGCCGGCGTTGAGTGTATTGCTCGAAGTTGAAAATAAAAATATTCTCTTTGACACCGGCTACAGTGATGTGTTTTTGAAAAATGCCGAAAAGTTAAATGTTGATTTGTCAAAAGTCTCCGATATTGTGATATCCCACGGGCATAATGACCACACAAGGGGGCTTTCCTTTTGGAATTTGAAAAATAAAAATATTAATCTGATTGCACATCCGAATATTTTTGATGAAAAAATTGGGGAAGATAAAATCCACTATGGCTGCCCTGTTTCTAAAGAACAGCTTGAAGAAAATTTTAACGTTATATTGACCGGCAAGCCTTATTTTTTGACAGAAAATATTTGTTTTCTCGGTCAGATAGAAAATAATAATAGCTGCGACATTGATGATTCCGCGCTGGTTTACAAGACCGCGGACGGGTTAATCATAATCACAGGCTGTTCTCACTCCGGTATAATTAATATTATCAATTACGCAAAAAAAGTCACCGGTATCAACAAAATTTTTGCGGTTTTTGGCGGCTTTCATCTGGTTAATAAAACAGACGATGAAATTGAAGCAATCGCTGATTTTTTACAAAATGAAAATATAAAATACCTATATCCCTGCCATTGCTGCAATCTTAATTCAAAAATTATACTCGCTAAATATTGCGATATTAAAGAAGTTTGCACGGGCGATGTAATTTGTTTATAAAACTAGCAAAAAAAATTTTTTTCATATTTTATAACAGTAACTTACAACTTGGAGAAAAAAATGATACCAGCTGCCGGCAGCAATATTACCCCGTCATTTACCGGATTTTATAAAGTAAAAGGTACCGCAAAAGAACTAAAACCGCTTTTGGAACCAATAAAAGATGCAAAGCCGGATTGCTTTGTATTCTTTAAGGATAGATCAAAGTGGAACAGAACGCTTTATATTTTGACAGGCAGGCATACAGATAAATTTGTGAAGAAAATCGGAATGGCTGAAGATTTTATGGAGTTTAAAGAGCATATCGAGAAATATCTTGGTGAAAAAGCAGTCAAAGTAAAATTGAAAAAACTCAAAAAATATCTGCAAATATAAATCCCCAAATATAATGTTTGCCGCAAAGAGCTTAGTGTGATATAATCGGGTTATGATTGATTACGACAGTTTGCTGGAAAAAATTCCTAAAGTCAGAAAAATTCTTGATGACGGGTCAGAAGAATCTTTGTATCATTACACAAAGCCCGAAAAGCTTTTAAGCATACTGGAATCCGGTACAATAAGGTTTTCTAATGCACTATTTTTGAACGATAAAGAAGAAGTTACCTATTCTTACCGGCTGATAGGCAATCTTATTGACGAAATGCCCGAGCTCAATCCTGATTTGTTTTCAAAAATTAAAGAACACTTTTACCACCGCTACAAAAATATTATTGACGGCGACGACAGTTCCGGCAGCAAGTACGAATTTTATACAATTTCTTTTTCCACGGATAACGACAATCTGACGCTGTGGAATAATTATTCAAAAGGTCAGACATATACCGGTTACAACATCGGTTTTTGCAAAAAAGACCTTATTGCAGATATGGAAAAGCAGGGTTTTCCTTCTGTTTACGGCAATATTATCTATAACAGAGAAACACAGCTGACTATTCTGAAAATGATTTTCGAAAAATGGAACAAACAATTTGAAAAGGTTGCCCTCGCTCGTAAATCTCAAAAAAATGATGACAAAAAACTCGATATTCTTTTTGAACTGATTGATATTTTGAGCGTAATCAGTTTATTTTTCAAAAACCCGCACTTCAAAGACGAAAAAGAATATAGGATAATTTTTATAAATAATTTCCGGAATGACGCGTTTAAGCAGACAAAAATTTTTGAGAAAAACGGGCTGTTTGTGCCCTATATAGAATATAAATTCCGTAAACGCACGGTAGATTCAATCAACATCGGACCGACTCTTGAAGAGAATATTTTCTACACAAGCACATGTCGTATGCTTGCCAATTTCGGGTATGAAAAAAAGAAAATTAACCGCTCTAAAATTCCGCTCAGATATTAAATTCTTAATCTATTTCCATATATTTTAAATCAGGGCTTACAGTAAAATCAGCTGTCGTTGAATTTTTAATATCTTCTACCGTGTACATCGGGTTAATTTCCGTAAGGAGAAGACCGGTTGGCATGACTTTTAACACACAACGCTCGGTGATAATCAAATTAACTTCCCTGTATGCAGTGAGCGGAAGATTACATTTTTTGACTATTTTAATCTGATCTTTAGAAAGATGTTCCATTGCAACAATAACTTTTTTAGCCCCGACGATTAAATCCATAGAGCCGCCCATCCCCGGAACGAATTTCCCCGGAATACACCAGCTTGCAAGACTTCCCTCTTCATCAACCTGAAGTGCTCCAAGAACCGTTGCATCAATATGCCCGCCTCTCATCATAGTGAAAGCCATAAGTGCATCATAAAAACAAGCTCCGTAGTTAGCCTCTACAAGACCTCCGCCGGCGTTTATAATTCTTGTATCAAAATCCGGTCCGCTCTGGCTTTTGCCAAGCCCGAGGATTCCGTTTTCAGATTGGAATATAACATTTTTTTCTGATGGAACATAATTGGCAACTTCTGTCGGCAAACCGATGCCGAGAGTCACTACATCACCGTCTTCAAACTCTTTTGCTGCGCGTTTTGCGATAATTGTACGGATTTGTTCTTTTGTTAAATTTTGTTCAAGCATCGCTTCCATCCTATTCTTCTCCCTCCCGTACAACTATATAATCCACAAATAACCCCGGTATAACAACTTCATTAGGCTCAAGGCAGTCTACAAGCTCATCTGCCTGCACGATAACAGTGTTTGCAGCAGTTGCCATAACCGTGTTTAAATTTCTTGTCGTTCCGTAAAAAGATACATTGCCGAACTTGTCGACTTTTGTGCCGTAAATCAAGGCGAAATCAGCGCCGAGCGGTTTTTCAAAAATAAATTTTTTATCGTCGATTACAACGGTTTTGCCGTGTTTTTCAAGGTCAGTTCCAACGCCTGTCGGTGTCAAAACACCGCCCAAACCTGCGCCGTGTGCACGTATTTTTTCTATCAAAGTACCCATTGGAACAAGTTCAACTTCCAATTCACCATCGTGCATTTGTCTGCCGCTTTCCGGATTTGTGCCGATATGCGCTGTGATAATCTTTTTAGCCTGTTTGTTTACTATAAGTTTTCCCTTATCAGTCTGCGGGAATGATGTATCGTTGCAAATAAGCGTAAGTTCTTTGGTATTTTGTTCCACAAGCGCGTCAATTAATTCATCAGGCGCCCCGCAGCTCAAAAATCCTCCAAGCATTACGGTTGACCCGTCTTTTATTAAACTTACCGCTTCTTTTGCTGATACTACATTTTTCATAAATAAATCCCTGCGCTTTCTTATCTTCAATTTTATTATAACTTGGTCAATTTGTAAAATTGAAAACTATTTGTATCATCTTTTATCAGTTCTTTAAACAGCTCTATCCCGCCCGTGAGGCTGAATACATCCGTGTAACCCTTTTGTAACAAAATTCTTGAGGCAACGTAACTCTGAAATCCTGTGTTACAAAATAATACAACTTTTTTGTCTTTTGGTATTTCATTTAATCTTTCACGCATTTGTGAGGTCGGAATATTTATTGCACCGTCAATTGTTTCAGCGTCAAAAAACGATTTTTCTCTCACATCAATCAGCAATGAGCCTTTCAAATCCTCCATAAACGCAGGTTTGACAAGCCCTTTTAGAATATTATCAGCGTGCATTCCGAGAATATTTACCCCGTCTTTTGCCGAGCCGTAAGGCGGCGCATAGCAAAGTTCACTATCCAGCATGTCTTGCACGGTTCCGTTGTTACGCATAATTGTTGAAATTACATCAATCCTTTTTTCCACGCCATCGTATCCGGCTGCCTGCGCGCCGAGAATTTTTCCCTGTTCATTAAAAAGAAGTTTGTATAATGTGCGTGTTGCATTCGGATAATATCCCGCGTGTGAGTTATTAAATATGAAAGTCTTTTTATATGGAATATTATTTTTCAAAAGCTGTTTTTCATTATTCCCGACATTTGCAGCCGTGAGGTCAAAAACTTTTACAACGGCAGTCCCTTGAGAATTTTTATATGTTGATTTTATACCGTTAATGTTATCGGCAATAATTCTTCCCTGTCGGTTTGCCGGGCCTGCAAGAGGAATTATTGCAGGGCTGCCTGTTACAAAATCTTTTACCTCAACGCTGTCTCCGCCTGCATAAATATCAGGGTCAGAGGTCTGCATGTATTCGTTAACTTTCAAGCCGCCGAGAGTCCCGATTTCCAGCCCGCAAGACTTTGCAAGCGACGCATCCGGCCGCACACCGATTGCAAGAATTGCGATATCATAAGGAATTTTTTTGCCGGAATTAAGGATAATATATTCTTGCTCAAATTCCTTCACCCCGTCAGAGAGGATAAGCTCTACACCGTTTGCACGCATTTTATTTTGTGCAAATGCCGCAACTTCTCTGTCCAAAGGCGCCAGAATTTGGTCTGACAGTTCCACAAGCGTTGTATGCAATCCTGCGTGGATAAAATTTTCCGCCATTTCAACGCCGATAAATCCGCCCCCGACGACAACCGCATTTTTAGCCTCCCCGCTGCGCAAAATATCTTTTATTCCGTCGCCGTCTTTAAGGGTTCTTACCGTGAAAATTTTTTTATTATTAATACCTGCGATAGGAGGGATAACAGGTGAGGCACCGGTTGCAAGCACCAGTTTGTCATAGGATAATGTATCAGTTCCGTTTACTGTAACAGTTTTTGATTTTCTGTTAATTTCTGTCACGCGGGCATTAAGACGGACGTCAATATTCAAAAGATTTTTAAACCGCACCGGGCTTGAAACTATCATATTAGCGCGTGAATTTATAACATCAGATGTGTAATACGGTAACCCGCAATTTGCAATGGAAATTTCATCAGTTGCTTCAAGTATAATGATTTCCGCAGCGTCATTTAATCTTCTGCATCTTGCCGCTGCACTCGCGCCGCATGCACCCCCGCCGATTACCAGTATACGCATAGTCAACCTCCTAATCACTTTATTACCCAGTATAATATAAACAACCGAATTTGGTAAGATGCGGGATAAAAAATTTTTTATACGGATTTAAAATCTATAAAAACACAAGGAGAAAAAATGCTTATCGAACTTGATGAAAAAAATTTTGATAAAAATATTAAAACAGGATTAAAACTTGTTGAATTTTACGCATCATGGTGCGGTTATTGTAAAAAACAAAGACCGGTCATTGAGGAACTTTCCGCAAACAATATATGGATTGGAACAGTGAATGCGGATTTTAATCCAAATTTGATTGAGCGCTTTAATATAACAGGATTTCCTGCGTTTTTATTGTTCAAAGAAGGGCGGATTATTGCTGCGCTTTCCGGATATCACGAAAAATCACAGCTTCTTTCAAGTTTAATGGAACACCTTGCTTAGTACACACAAAAAAGAACCCTTATCAAATTTGGTAAGGGTTCTTTTTTAATTTAAAGCAAATAGTTTGAACTATACAGCTGCATATTCAGTGCTTACGCTGCAAAATTCAAAATCAGCACCAACTCTTCTTTCGCCGTAAGTCATGTCATCCATAACGATTTCGCCGCATTGTCTCAAAGTTGTGAGCGGAAGAGTTTTTGCTGTTTTAGTATCAACGATAAGAGTGTTTACTCTCAAATCTTTCGGTAATTGTTCAATTTTTGTGCTTCTGATGTTCAAAACATTAGCGCGGACATCTGTGTTGAATTTAACAATTGAGCTTTTTTCTACTGTCAAGCTGTCAGTCCAGATGTGAGCCGGTAATTTTTTAACATCAGCGCCTGTCATGTTAACACTTTTTGCATCAATCGGATTTTCAATAGTTTTGATAGTAGCGTTAGTCATGTTCAAATCACCGCTAACCCAGCCGATTGCCAATCTGTCGATAGTAGCTTTTGTCAAGTTCAAGTTACCGTCAACATGATCGAGTTCTAATCTTTTCATTGTGCATCCTGATAAGTCTAAGTCACCACCATTGTAGTTTCTTATCATTTCTTCGTAATTTCTTGCTGCCATATTAAGCCTCCTTTTTTCTTCTTGCCAATTTTTCACGAATTTTTTGATAGGTTAATTTTAATAATAATTTTTTTTTGAAACATCCACCAAATATAGGTTATTTTTTAAACTTTATTGATATGATTTCCTGCTAAAAATTGATTTAGATTTTCAAAAACAATTTCAGCACGTTTTTCCATGGATTCTTTTGTTGCAAAAGCAATGTGCGGAGTGACAATTGTATTCGGAGTTTTCAACAGCGGATGATTAATATCAAGCGGCGGTTCAGTTTCAAAAACATCTATCCCAGCGCCGGAAATTTTTCCGTTGTTCAAACTGTCTGCAAGTGCCTCTGTGTCTACTACTCCGCCGCGTGCCGCATTGATTAAAACTGCACTTTTTTTCATGAAAGATAATGTTTCTTTGTTTATTAATTTTTTTGATTTTTCAGTCAACGGACAATGCAATGTTACAATGTCCGAAACTTCCAACATTTCTTTCAGAGGAAGATACGTAATTAAATCAGAATTTTCTTTGTGAGAAAATCCATTGTAAGCGACAATTTTGCAGCCAAAAGCATGACACAATTTTGCAACAGTCATACCAATTGCACCGGTGCCGACAATGCCGACGGTTTTCCCTTTTAATTCACATCCCACAAGCCCGTCTTTTGTTTTTCCCGCTCTACAGCGTGCGTCAACCTGCGGAATATTTCTCAAAAGTGAAAGCATCATACATATCGTTAATTCTGCGACAGAATCGTTTGAATATCCCGATGCATTGCTTAGTTTTATTCCCATTTCTCTGGCGGTTTTTACATCAACATGATCGACCCCCGTAAAGGCAATATTAATGTATTTTAAGTTCTTACATGCTCTTATAACTTCGCCTTTTAAAGGCATGTTTGCGAGCATTAAAACATCCGCGTTTTTTACGCGTTCTTTTTGCAGATTTACATCATCATTTCGTTCATAATAAGTAAAATTATGTCCGTTTTTTTCTAAAATTTTTATATATTTTTGCAGAACATTATCACTTATTGATAAAGATTCCAGCAATACTATATTCATCTCAAAAATTTCCTAATCGTTTTATGCAGTTTTATACTACAATTTTTTAAAAATTTTGTCAATTTTTTTTAGAAATTTTCAGTATTTTTTTCAAAAATTTTCAGCAAAATTATAAAAAATTTTCATAAAAATTTTTCAAATTTTCGCAAAAAAAATCCTCAAAAATTTTTAATTTTTTTGAGGATTTTTAGTGAAATTATTTGCAATTATTAATTAAGAATTAAAACCGTTCGGATGATTTTTGTGCCAGTTCCATGCAGAAGAAATAATTTCTTCCAAATCAGCGTGTTCCGGTTTCCAGCCGAGTTTATTTTTTACTTTTTCACTGGAGGCAATAAGTCTTGCAGGATCGCCTGCGCGCCGCGGTGAAATTTTTGCGGGGATAGGGTGCCCGGTGACTTTTCTTGCGCATTCAATTACCTCTTTTACTGTAAAACCGACTCCGTTACCGAGATTGAATATATTGCTTTCGTTTCCGAATTCAAGATATCTGACAGCCAGAATATGAGCAGCCGCAAGGTCTGTCACGTGAATATAATCCCTTACACAAGTGCCGTCTTTTGTGTCGTAATCGTCACCGAAAATTGAAACAAATTCTCTCTGCCCGTTTGGCACCTGAAGAATTATTGGGATTAAATGCGATTCAGGATTGTGCGCTTCACCGATTTGACCGCTTTTGTGTGCGCCGCACGCGTTAAAATATCTAAGAGAAACGTATCTTAAACCGTGCGCTTTGCTAACCCATTTGAACATTTTTTCCATAGAGAGTTTTGTCTCTCCATAAGTGTTTGTCGGCTCGGTTCTATCTGTTTCCAAAATAGGAATTCTTTCCGGCTCGCCGTATGTTGCAGCAGTTGAAGAGAAAACTATTTTATCTATCCCGTGCGCAACCATGGAATCAAGCAGAATTTTTGTACCGCACAAATTGTTATCATAATATTTAAGCGGCTTTTCCATGCTCTCTCCCACAAGCGAACTTGCCGCAAAATGGATTACCGAATCAATTTTTTCTTTTTCAAAAACACTGTCAAGAAATTCTCTGTCTCTGATATCTCCTTTATAAAAACGCGCTTTCGGATGTACTGCCTGTTCGTAACCTGTCTGTAAATTATCAATAATGACAACGTCCTCGCCTTTATCAATAAGTTCATAAACCGTATGAGATCCGATATAGCCTGCACCGCCCAAAACCAGTATAGTCATAATTATCTGTCCTCTCTTAATTTATTTTTACACGCAATATTTTTTACGGCAAAATTATGTAAAATTATTTATTTATAATTTTATCGTATTTTAGAAATTGTTTCAAGATTACATCAAAAAACGTGAAGGTTTCTCATTAGAAAAATACAAACGACACATGCAAAAACAAAGCACCTTCCAAAAGTAGAGGAAGGTGCTTTGAACATTAATAAATACCTGAACTAAACAGGCTGTTTAATAGCATTTTTTACACGGCGTAAAGATTTTTCTTTACCGAGGATAGCAAGAATTGCAGTCATATCAGCTCCGCAAGTGCGGCCGGTAACTGCTGCTCTTACTGCCCACATTGTAACTTTAGGCTTGATGCCAAGCTCTTTGAATTGCGCACGGAAAGCTTCCAGTTTTTCGTGGAGAGTTTCTTCATCAAAATCCCAATCTTGAGCTTGTCTTACAAATTCATTGAGGACGTTTTGTGAAACTTCCGTATCTAATACTTCTGCCTGTGCCTTAGGCTCAATTTCAACATCTTCGCCAAAGAAATACGGCACCGCATCTGTTATATCAGAAAGCAGTGTTAACGGTTCGCGTGTAATTTCAACCATTCTTGTGTATTGTGCATCCGTAAGTTCGTTCAAATTGTATTTTGTGAGATAGGGTTTTAATCTTTCCTTCAACTCTGCAATCGGAAGCATTTTGATATAATGTCCGTTCATCCAGTTCAATTTATCATATTCAAAAATTGAATTTGAGGATGAAATATCACCAATTCTGAAATCTTGTGCAATTTCATCAACGGTCTTAATTTCCTTGCCATCAGACGGAGACCAGCCCAGAAGTGCTACAAAGTTAATCAGAGCATCTGTCAGGTAGCCTTTTTCAACAAATTCTGAAACCGCAGTAGCGCCATGACGCTTAGAAAGTTTGCTTCTGTCCGGCGCAAGAATCATGCCGAGGTGTCCAAATCTTGGAACTTCCGCTCCGAGAGCTTCAAATATCAAAATTTGTTTGAATGTATTTGAAATGTGATCTTCCCCTCTGATTACGTGAGAAATTTTCATCAGCATATCGTCGATTACAACCGCAAAGTTGTATGTCGGTGTGCCGTTTGATTTCATTATTACAAAGTCGCCCAAAAGCGCAGTATCCATGTGCAATTTACCTTTTACCAGGTCGTCAAACTCCAGTATGGTTGTATCGTGGAAAGCTTTTTGAGCCTTTGCTATATTAAATCTTATTGCAGGTTTTCTGCCTTCTGCACGTAATTTTTCTTTTTCTGCTTCTGTAAGATTTTCACATTTTTTTGAATATACATAAGGTTTTTTATTCTTAGTTGCGAGTTCTTTTTCAGCTTCAAGCTCTTCCGGAGTACAGAAGCATTCATAAGCAAAACCGCTTTCTAAAAGCTTTTGTGCGTATTTCGGGTAAATATCAAATCTTTGAGACTGAGTATACGGACCGTAGGGACCGCCGACATCCGGACCTTCATCCCAATTCAAGCCCAATGCTTTCAAACTGTCAAAAATATTATCTATATATTCCTGGCTGGTACGCTCGGCATCTGTATCTTCTATTCTCAAAACAAATTTTCCGTTATTCTTTTTTGCAAATAAATAGTTGAACAATGCTGTTCGTGCTGTACCTATGTGGAGATTACCGCTTGGTGACGGTGCTATTCTAACTCTTACTTCTGACATTTTTTAAATCCTTCTTTCTTATTTTTTTTAAAATCAGCATAATAAAAATACCACGCGCAGGTTTAAATTTCAAGTAGAAAGCACAGTTACAGCCACACAGTCATTTATAAAAAACAGCATTAAGAACAAAATTCAATTTGTAAATAATTGTTGCAATATATCTGCAAAGTCAGATACATCTCGTTAAATCTGCGGCAAACATAATTTTTGATATTCACAAAACCTGCAAGCGTCAGGGTTCTGCGAAAATTCAACCGTGTTCATTTTATCCAATGTTTCCGCAAGCAGGTTTTCATATTCGTCCTGCCGCGTTTTAGAGAATTCTATTATTTTATTTTCGTTATTTTTCAAATCAATATAGACAAATTTTATGCAGGTTGTGTTTAGAATTTTTGATGCGCAGTAGAGATAAATCATTGTCTGCCAGTCAAACTCGGGATTTTGCGGAATTGAGCCGGTTTTGTAATCCAGAATGTAGTAGCTGTTTTCATCCTGCATAAGGGCGTCCAGTCTGCCGCCTACCCAGTAATTTTTTATTTTAGCGGAGAGTGTGTATTCTGATTTTACATATTGCTTGTTAAAAAATTCATTAGTTTTTAGCGTTTGCCAAATCTTTGCTTCATCGGATGCAAGCGCTTTTTCCAGTTTGGTAATATCAGCGCCTTTAAGATAATAGTTCGCAAGAGCGTGAATTTTTTTGCCGCGTTCAAAGTTGGAGGCTTTTTGCGGCATCATAATATTTTTTATGTATTTGTATTCAAACTTACGCGGGCATTCCGTAAAAGTCTTAATCATATATGGCGAAAAATCACTCATGCTCCACCTCTTTCAAAATATCCGTAAATATTATGCTTGGCTCCTGCTGCACAACTTTGTCAAAAGATTTTGTCTTGGTGCTGACTGTAAAGAACAATTTTCTTTTCGCGCGTGTAATGGCAACGTACAAAAGCCGCAAATTTTCGGAAATAAGCTCCTGTTTTAGGTCAAATTCAGTTTTTGGTTTGTAGTTCGGGTTAAGCCTGCGGATGTTTTCCATAAAATCCGAGGATTTGAGTTTGATTTGACTAAAGTCAAGTGTCAGGCTCTTTTCTGTCATTTCAGGGATAAAGACATAATCAAATTCATCGCCTTTGGATTTATGAAGAGTCATAATCTGGACTTTGCCTTCCAGAAATTCTCTGTTGGATTCGTCTTCTTCCGAGAAAAATTTGAACCCGCTCAATGACGGTTTCTTCGCTAATTCGCCAAGCCGCTCGACAATATAATTGAGGCTTTTATTTGTGGTGCTTATTCTTTTGATTAAGGTTGAAATCAGGTAGACATTGGATTTTTCAATTTCGCTTTTGAAATAGTAACGTCCGATTTTAATTGCAAGCTCCTCTGCGGTTAGAGCAGGAAACGAGAGCCAGTAGGTCAAATCCCAGTAAAATTGTTCAAGGTGTCGATTGTCTAAGTCGTCACAATTCATTTGCACAAACGGGGTCTCAAGTTTTCTGATATCAGCGCCGAGCCGCGGCTTGTAAAAGCCGAGTTCTGCGAGGATTTCATAATTGTCTGCTATCACATTGTTGTCAAACGGCGACAAAATCATCTGCATTACCGCAAAAATCCCTTTGAAAATGGATTTTTGTTCAAGGCATTCGCTTCTGGTGATACTTTTTAAGCCGCTGTCGTTTACGTAGTTTTGCCACTGTGCAACCTGATAGTTGTTTCTCAAAAGAATTCCGACTGTCGCTTTAGGCTCTTTTTCAAATGTGTTTTTTATGACTTTCAGGATGTAATTTCTTTCTTCAAAGTAATTTTCAAATACTTTTCCGCATACAGCATTTTTTTGAACGGGATTTTTGCCTTCAACAGGCTGCATAAATATTTTGAAGAATGCGTTTTTGGTTTCTTCACTTGTCTCCGCCCATCTGACAAGAGAATTTGCAAGCTGCCATACATCCTGTGTACATCTTTGCGAACAGTTCATGCTGACGTTTTGGCTTTCCGCTATAAATTTTCTGAACCCTTCGACATCGGCGTTAGAAAATGTCGTTGTGATTGCCTGGTTAATATCTCCGCAGCGGATTAGGTTTTTATATTTGGCGCTCAAAAGGTTAATCAGACGCTGCTGGATAGAGGAGGAATCCTGCGCTTCGTCTTCTATTATGTAATGGCAGATATCCTGATAGTGTTTGAGAATATCATCATTTTCTTCAAGAAGTTTCACCGATGAAATCAGCATGTCGTCGTAGTCAATGAGGTTGGACTCTTTCATAATCCGGTTATATTCGTTGAAAAATTCAAAGAATTTTTTGAGTTTTGCGTCGGAAATATTTGGCGGCTGAACCCCTTGTGAGATTTTAAACACCGAGCAGGCGCGGTCAAATTCTTCGGTTTCATTTTTTTTGAGTTTTAATTTTGTTGAAATTTCTCTGACGATGCGTGTCCTTTGGGAATCGTCACAGATTTCAAAATCCGAGCTCAACCCGAGGCGCTCAAAGTTTCCGTTTTCTTTCAAAATTCTTAGTGCAAGTCCGTGTATTGTGCTGATATTCGGCAATTGTGAGGAGTTTTGCCGTATATTTTTAATTCTTTCTCTAAAATTTCTGGCAGCGGATTCCATATAGGTCATTACAAAAATATTTTCCGGATTAACGCCTCTATCGAGAAGTTTTACAATCAGTGCAAGCAGAATAGTTGTTTTGCCGGCGCCGGGGACTGCTGATATTGCCATTTTCCCTGATTGATATTCAAGTACCGGCTTTTGATCGTCGCGCGGGGTTATTCTGAATTTTTTTTCTTTCGGAGTTTCTTCTATAATATTTACTTCTGCAATATAATTTTCAATTCCGCCTAGATTTTCGACACCGTTGCCGTCAAAGAGGCTTGAGAAAGTATAAATATGTTCATCCGCACAGAGGGTGAGTTTCCTTAAAATTCGTGCTGTTTTATCTTTTCCGAGTTCTAAATTATCATCAATAGTAAACTCGTCTTTGTGCCAGTCTTTTTGAAATACCCACGCATTATACAATGGTCCTGTGTCGCTTTTTATCCAGTCAGAATTCGATGTATCGAGCCAGAATTGATATTTTGTGCGGATTTGATTATCAATAATTTTCTGCGGGGTTCCGATTACAAGGTCGCGCGGGGCTATTTCCAATGTAGAATACGGATTTTCCGCGATTATTGAATTTTCAATCTGGGTCAAAATTTCTTGTTTCCTTTTGTCAAATTCATCTTTATAAATATTTTCAAAGTCCTGCAATTGTTTTATAAAAAAGTTAAATTTTTTCAATTCTTCGGGATTAGTGGTGCTAAAATCCGCAAGCTCAGTAAATATTTCATAAACCTGTTCTGATAATTTTAAATTTCCGGCTTCAAGTTTAGTCTTTAATTTCAGGAGTTTGGAATATTTTTCATTGTGTTCCGGAATTGAAAAGTTATAGCCAATAAGATTTTTATTTGCGGTAAAATTTTCAAGAATTTCTTTGCAATATTTAACAGGAATACCGAGGAAATCAGAGAGAACAACACGTAAATCAAATTCCGTCAAATCGTTTCTGAATTCTGATGTGAGCTTTAAAATGTTCAAAGAAGCAAGCACAAGGCGGTTTTGAATGAGTTTTTCGCTTCCTGAAAGATAGACTATATTCAAATTTTTCAAGTTTTCAGAAAGCGTAAATTTCAGCATATCGTCAATAACCGGAGTAACGACGGCAATTTCTGACGGCAAAATATTTTTATCCAGCAGTTCTTTAATTTTTTTGACGGTTAAATCAATCATGCCGGCGCGCTTTGACGGTGAAAATACCGAAAAATGACCGAGCGGAGTTTTTTTGTCTTCTTTAACGTTTGTGAATAAAATTTCCGCGTCCTCAGCGAGATTAGATACCGTTTCAATTTGTACAACAGGCTGCTTGAACAAGTCTTCAAACCCGAAAACGGAAGTTCTGTCCGCACTCAAATACCCTGACCTGCTTGAACCTTTTGTATCAAATGCAATAAAAACATCTTTCAGCTGAGGTGCAATATGTCTTACAAAATCCATTGCAATCGGTGTGAGTTCATCCGCATCATCTATGAATAAATATTCAATATTTTTAAAATAACCGGTATTTTGATATATGTATTTGAAAACAAGGGTTTGTCTCAGATAATCAAAATCTCTCATTTGCAGAGTTTTAGAGAGAAATTTTTTCAGTGCTGCTCTGGCGTCGTCCGCAAAACTCTCTTTCAAAATCCCTGCGCGCCACTCAACTTCATCGTCATTAAGATTGTTCTGAACTATCAGTGAATACCTCCTGAATAGCTGATGCAGAAGAGATTTTTTTGAATTGTAGCCTCGGAATTTTATTGATTTTATAATGTCTTTCATTATAAATTGAGACACTTCAAGCCCTGCAAGATTCGGAATAATTTCCGGGTCTTGATATGGATTTACATTCTCCAAAACAGCCCAGTTGTCAATAACAGAATTGTATACCAGTGAAAAAAATGAATGAATTTGAAGTTTTTCGTGTGCGTCAATTTTCAGCAATTTCTGAACACATTGTGTAAAGTTTTCTTTCAAAGATGAATTCTGTACAAGCACAAGAATTTTTGAAGAATTAATATTTTTATTCAAAAGTTTTGCGTAATTTTCAACAAGTAAATCAGTCTTTTTTGAGGCTATAGAGCCGTTTATCAGCAAAAATTTCCCGCTCCTTTTCTTTCATTTTTATCTTAGCATAAAAATTACTCTTTTAAATTAAAATCTAATCTAAATAAACTATTGCATTTTCCTGAAATTTAAGCTACTATTTAGCTATCAAATAAAGGTTAATGTACTATTTAGACAAATTTGCAGGAGGTTAAGATGCAAGAATTACAAGAACAAATTGGTTTTTCAGCAGGTCAAATCTACGATTATTTGAACAATAACGGCGAAACTACTTTTGCTAAAATCAAAAAAGAATTAGATTTGAAAGGCAATTTTGCTGACTTAGGTCTCGGCTGGTTAGCTAGAGAAGACAAAGTTGCTATCTCTAAAAAAGGTTCTTCAGTTAACGTAAGACTTAAATAGTTTTTATTGAAACAAAAAAAGTAAAAAAACACTTCTCAAAATGGGAAGTGTTTTTTACTTTCTGCAAAAAAATTTCAATCGCGCATATCATTTTTAATTGCGGCAGTATGGTATAATAAAAATGATGAACGAAAAATTAAAACAAACGCTGAAACTGCTTCCTGAACTTCCGGGCTGCTACATATACTACAACAAAGATAATGAAATAATTTACGTGGGTAAAGCAAAAATTCTCAAACGCCGCGTAAAAAGTTACTTCAATAAAAAACACGACAGCGTAAAAGTTCAGGTGCTGGTATCACAAATAGACCGGCTGGAATACATAATAACAAATACGGAAGTCGAAGCTCTCATCCTTGAAAGTCATCTGATTAAAAAGCACAAACCCCGTTATAATATTCTGCTCAAAGATGACAAAAAATATCCGTATTTTCTTGTGACGGACGAGGATTTTCCGCGGATATCTGTTGTAAGAAAAAAGAATATAAATCCTGAAAAAGGACGATATTACGGACCTTATACAGATGTGAGAGCAATGTATTCGACACTTGATTTTTTAAAAAAAATCTTTCCGCTGAAACAGTGCAAAACCCCGAAATTCAAAGACCGTCCCTGTCTGTATTACCAGATAGGGCGCTGCATGGCACCTTGCCAAAATCTTGTGACAAGCGAAGAATACAAAAATATTGTGCATCAGGCTGAACTTTTTCTTGCCGGAAAACAAACCGAATTAATGCAACAATTGATGGAACAAATCCAGAAATATTCTGACACCCTGCAATTTGAAAAAGCAGCGCGGCTCCGGGACAGTTATCTTGATTTGAAAAAGACACTGGAAAAACAAAAAGTTGTTTACGAAAATACCAAGCTAAATGAAGATGTAATTTCTCTGATGGCAGAAGACGGAATTTTTGCCATCGTAATCCTGATGGTGCGAGAAGGGCGGCTTATCGACAAAAAAGATTTTGTATATGAGGTGGAAGAAGAAGACAGAACAGAATTTTTCGCGACATTTTTCAAAGAATATTACAGCACACTCTCGCTGGAATTTCCGGATAAAGTAATTTCAAACGAGCTGGAAGCTGTCGGAGAAAAGGCACTTTATGAAGAGTGGCTCGAAATTTTAGCTGGCAAGAAAGTCAAAATAAGTTACGGAAAATCCGCGCAGGGTAAAGAACTCCAATCACTTGCCGACAAAAATGCAAAAGTGGTTCTGGACAACGCAAAACTCGCTAAAATGTCAAAAATCCGTGACGACTTTAACGAAATTGGCTCATATTTAGCTGAAAAATTACGGCTCAAAAATTTTCCGCACAGAATTGAATGCTATGACATTTCGCACATACAAGGCACAAACACTGTTGCTTCAATGGTTACCTTCATCAACGGATTGAGCAAAAAATCAGAATATAAAAAATTTAAAATTAAAACCACAGAAGGCAAGCCGGATGACTTTCTTTCAATGAAAGAAGTTCTGACTCGCAGGCTTTCGCACTTAGGTGAAAAAAACTGGGACAAACCGGATTTAATGATAATAGACGGAGGCAAAGGGCAGCTTTCCAGTGTCATGGAAATCATCAAAGAACTTGGCGTAGAAGGGATTGACGTGGTATCTCTGGCGAAAAGAAACGAAGAAGTATTTTTACCGAAACAATCTGAGCCGGTTATTTTGCCGAGAAACTCCAGCGCGCTGTTTTTGTTCCAGCGGATAAGAGATGAGGCGCACAGGTTTGCCATCACATATCACAGAAACCTGCGGTCAAAAGCGCTTAAACATCAATAGCAAGCCCCCTTGCTTGATTTGAGAAGAGGGAGACCACCCATCGCGGCTCTGTGAGACGATTAACTAATAAAAAGAACATATAAATCACTCAATCACTTAGTCACTTAATCACCTTGTCCGATTAAGACTTCACCCTGCCCCTCTCCTACTAAGATTGAAAAGCTCTTACGGGCGTAATAAAAGCCGGATTTTCAAAGACTTTTAAAGTTTCTTGAATATCTTCGAAAGGCGGTATTTTAGTTTGTGGAAATAGTAATGATGCAAACATCATGTTTGCTGTTCATTTCTTTCTCTTTTATTGCGAGTAAAAGAGCAAACGTTACGTTTGCATCAACAAGTATGAAAAAACAGTAATAAAATAAACAAAACTGCAAAACTTGAAACAGAACCAAAGAAAGAGAAAAACGCGACCAAAAGAAACGAGTTATCAGAAACTACGTTTCTGAAACTTCCTTTTTTCTTATTGTCGCCCTGAACTTGTTTAAACCTCCTTCCCCGGCTTGGGGAAGGCTGGGATGGGGAGCAACAGGTCCAGCCATCGTAAAGTCCTGCGTTGGCTTTCCGCACGGCAAGATCCTGAACAGCTTGAAAATCACGTTTTTCAAAAAAACGGATTTTCTACGCTTTCAGGATGACAGCAACCATTATGTCCGTCCCCTCACCCGGCACTACGTGCCACCCTCTCCAAATCGGGAGAGGGTAAAACCGTCATATCGTCTTTAGAGTTACTGTAGGTCAGGCATTGCCTGACAGAAAGACCTCACCCCTGCCCCTCTCCTACTAAGATTGAAAAGCTCTTACGGGCGTAATAAAAGCCGACTGTTAAAAGACTTTCAAAATTTCTTGAACATCTTCAAAAGGAGATATTTTGAAAGATGAATAGTCCTATTGATGCAAACGTTACGTTTGCATCAACAAGTATGAAAAAACAGTAATAAAATAAACAAAACTGCAAAACTTGAAACAGAACCAAAGAAAGAGAAAAACGCGACTAAAAGAAACGAGTCATCAGAAACTACGTTTCTGAAACTTCCTTTTTTCTTATTGTCGCCCTGAACTTGTTTAAACCTCCTTCCCCGGCTTGGGGAAGGCTGGGATGGGGAGCAACAGGTCCAGCCATCGTAAAGTCCTGCGTTGGCTTTCCGCACGGCAAGATCCTGAACAGCTTGAAAATCACGTTTTTCAAAAAAACGGATTTTCTACGCTTTCAGGATGACATTAAGACCTCACCCTGCCCTGTATTAGAGATTTGCGACGAATTATATTGCACATTACTTAATCAATATGTGACGGAAGACCGCCGATTGAGGCATTGTTATCTATTTCTATTACATGGCGGATTATGGTGTGTGCCATCAAAAGCATGTAAGGGTTAATCTCATTCGTGTTAGACATATTAATCTTTGCCTGGGCATTTTTATCTTCTGCCGACTGCGGCTCAGAACGTTTTGTCTCAAATGAAATTACAGACTGCATTGAGTAACTCTTCTGTTCTTTTTCTATCCTGAGCATCAATTCATCTTTCGGGAATTTTTCGGAGCATTCAATAGCTGTATGAACTGAATTTGATGTTTCCAAAATCAAAGTAGCCGTCACAACACCGTAATTTTTAGTTGTAATGGTTATAACAAGTATACTGTCATTAGGGTCGCCGGATTCAGAGGCTTCAATTTCCAAATCAAACCCCACGCCTTCCTGCAGCGGCAGCCAAGGAAGATACAACAGCATAAGCGTTTTAAGAGTTTGTGTCGGGTTGTTTTGACCGGCAGCGGCAATACTTGCGTTTATAAGCTTTGCTGTATCTTTCATCTGCGAAAGGTCAGTCACGCCTGACTGGGACGCTGCAGCCATTGCGGCTATCAGTTTTGTAATCGCATCCTTGCCGTTGGTTTGCAAAAGCACTGCTATCTCATTAAGATTAATCATAGCACTGGTGGAAATAGGAAGGTTTTTCAGCATAGCCTGCATATTCTGGGTCATCTGCTGCTGGAGAGTTGCCTGCATTTGGGTGGTGCCAAGCCCCTGCAACTGCGCAAGGATTTGCGCCTGCATCTGCGAAAGAATATTCCGCTGTGCATTGACATGGTTTAAAAACCTCTGATTGAACTCCGCCTGCGACATATTCTTTTGCAAAATATACAAAAGCTCATTCATATTCCGCGGAAGCTTCAATAAGTCTTTGACATAAAGCGACTGATCCATACTTTTGAGAGTATTCATCTGCATAGTGTTGAGGCTGGTTGAATACATCGGCTCCATATTACTCTGAAAATTAGCCCCGCCGGACTCCGCAGCACCGGGTGACGGCGCGTTTTTATTAACCGCACCGCCGGATTGCAGTTTGTGGATGTATTTTGGAAGCATTCGCCCGAGATTGTAATTTTCCATCTAAAGCCTTAGGTTGTTTTATTATACTTATAATTATTTTAACGGATTTTTCAAGCAAAGTCTACAAAAATTCAGTAGAAATTTATAGCAAATATTAACTTTTGTAACAATTTAAAAGAGAATAACCCACACATATATTAAAGTTTTCAGGCAAAAATGCCGTCAATAAACATGTATACAAAATTTTGAAAGGATCCTGAATAAAGTATGGGAATGGCAGCTTCACAAGCCAGATTGTTGAGCATCACCACCCGTTTGACGAACAATGAATTTCGTTCGCAGATGGTGGCGAACAGCAAAATGCGTCTTGCAAACGAGACGCAGGCGGCTAGTGATGAGTACATGGAGGCACTGAACGCCACCAAGCTGCAGTATGTGTATTATGATGCAAACGGGGAACAGACGCAGTACGATTTAACTGCAAGTACAATCCTGCAATACCAGCCGTTAAAGAACCAGTATGCGCTGGTAAATCGTGCAGGGCAAACAATGGTTAACCACAACGACGCAACTACTTTCCAACAGGCTAATAACAGAGACGAATTCTTAGTATTGAACAACTGTGCGGAAATGGTTGAAAAAGAACGCGACAACCCTGAGTATCCGATATGGGAATCGCAGGAACCCAACCCGGATGATCCTAAGTACTGGACTGTCAGCAAAGAATCAAGCTGTAAATTGTACGCACAATTTGTTGATGCGGGCGATTATTGTCGTGATGAAGCTTTAAATCACGGTGATGCCGGTTGTTATATACACGTTTTGAACCACTTGATTGATTTTTCATACCCAAACCCGGACCCCAATATTACATATCCTGCAACATACGAAACCAGTTTAGGCGCATCGCACACAATAACTCTCGGTTATCACGGGGGTGGCGGCATGTGCTCTACAGACAACTGTACAACAATGGCAGAAGTTTCACATCAAATATCATATGGTAATAATGACGGTGAAACAATATACGCACCTGACGTCCAAAACAATGGTGATTACAGATTGAATGCAGACGGTACATACACAATTAACCTTGATACACCAAAACTAACAGTTGGCAGCGATGGTTATGAACATCCTATCTACGATGCTGATGGTAATCCTGAAACAGAAAATAAAGACGTTATTTATTACACATTTAATACAGGCAATCCGGATGCTGACCTCTTATTAGGTAACTATGGTGCTGATGGTTCCTTAAAAACATTGAAACAAAAAATTATTGACTTATATTATGCTGTACAAAGCAGAAGTGCGCTTGGGATAGATTATAAAGACCTTGAAAACGCATTGAAAAACTTCCAGGTCGATATGAATACAGCATTTACAGAAAAAGAATTTGATCAGGGTAAATTTGATGCAGATAAGCAAGAATGGGTTGATAATGAGCCCGAAGAAATATTAACATACAATGAACTTGAAATCACAGACCCTGACAAAGCTGAATGGTATAACAATCTGTGGTACAGAATGAATGGCGCAGTGTTTGACGAAGAATTTATGCAGAGTGCTAGCGACAAAGACTTTAATAACCACGATGACCAACACTTAAAATACTTTGAAAAAACAGAAGAGGCAGACCAAAGCTGGGTTGAGTTTGATGAAGTTTTAATTAACAGCCCAGAATGGCTTCAATTTGCGCTGGAATCCGGCGAATTGACACTGGAAAAAGTCGTGTTCAACGAAGACTACGACACCACTACAGAACTCGAAAACAAAACATGGCAGGCTACAACTTGGTCGTCAACATCTGATATTGTGGAAGTGACAGACCAGCTTGCAATCACAAAAGCTGAAGTTAAATACGAACAGGCTCTGAGAGACATTCAGGCAAAAGACAAAGAATACGATAACGACATCAAGAAATTAGACACAGAACACAACGCATTGCAGACTGAATATGATTCAATTAAGGGCGTGCTCGATAAAAACATGGAACGCTCCTTCAAAGCCTTCTCTTAAAATTTAACAAACATGATGTTTGCATCATTATTCTTTACACAGACTGAAATACCGCCTTTTGATGATGTTCACGCAACCTGACAAGGCTTTTAAGAGGAGGCTTTTGTCATGTCCGTAAGAGCATAACAACAATACGTCATTCTGAGGGCTTTAGTCCGAAGAATCTCAATTAAAAAAAAGATTCTTCACCCCTGAATTGTCATCTGGTTCAGAATGACAGCTGGTGGGCACGCGTTCGCTTTGCCCACCCTATAACTACCTCTTTCCCTCGCCCCTATGGGGATGCTAGTTCGAACCGGCGAGGTACGAGCCGTGTGAGACTGTATGCCGACTAAAGTCGGCTGAGGGTTAGGGTGAGGGGGGTGTCAATAATTAACAGGAGAGGGGGTCTGTCACCCTGAACTTGGTTAAACCACCTTCCCCGGCTTGGGGAAGCGAATTTGCACTCTGCCGAACAAAACCTGACTTAATGTCTGGTTTTGTGAGAGGGGACGACACGCAGTTAGTCCGGTTAGCGAGGAAATTGAGCGAAGTTGAACCGCAGGTTCAAAAGCGAAACTTTCCGA
>CALUQN010000024.1 GCA_944322945.1 Candidatus Gastranaerophilales bacterium
ATCGATTTCGCGGAGTCCTTGCCACAAAGGCAACTGCAATAAAGTCTTTTATAATCAGAGAATTAAAAGACCAAGGGGAGCGCTGCTACCCTCCCTCCACTCAATCGATACTCAATCGATTTCGCGGAGTCCTTGCCGCAAAGGCAACTAAAACAAAGGCGTCCTTTATCCGCTTAATCAATGTTAAATTCTTGAGCAGATGATTGTTTCTGTGACTCTTACCTGTCTCTTTCTTTGATAAATCTTTTACAATGTACAAACTGTTTTTCCGAATTTCTCCGATAAAAACAGCCGGCAATAGGAATCGAACCTACAACCTACGGTTTACAAAACCGTTGCTCTACCGTTGAGCTATGCCGGCTTACAGATTTCATTCTATTAAGAAAATAATTAAAAGTCAATACTTTTTTCTAAGATTTTGTATATATGTTTCCACCTAATGTACTTAAAAGATAAGCATAATGTCATTCCGAACATCGGATTGCCCTCTGTGTTTCGGAATCTTACCACCGGTAAGACACTGCGGGAAACCGGACATTTTTCACAAAATCATAGATTTTGGAAAAAGTTGTCAACCAAGTTCAGGGTGACAATTGGGGTGGGTTATTGTATTTTGATAAAATGGATTCTGCGTGCTAAAGCCCTCAGAATGACTGACTTTTTATAGTATCAGAGGAATTTGTTATATAAATCTCATGTGTTAATTTGTAACCGTACACACTGAAGTATCAGAAAAATATTTGTTAAATATAATAACAGCAGGGTTTTCACCAATCTGCGGAGTTGCATCAAGTCCCTGCATCGCAGCAGTTTCTATTTCTGTTCGGTTGTTTGACATGGCAGAAAGTAGTTCTTCTATTTGGGTTTGTGTAAAATTACACTCAATATTAGCGTTGCCGGCAGGCGTGCTTATAGAACTTTTAAACCCGCATAAATCACCGCGTAACCCTAAAATTTGAAGAGATGAACTAACCTCCATCCCAAACATTTCACTCGTACTGTTTTCAGTGTAGGGAGAGCATGTCAAAAATTTTTCTGCAAACATATCAGTATCCATACAGGTTGCCGCACCTGCACTTATGATTATCAGTGAAATAATTAAAAAATATACTCTTTTCATACGTTCCTGAATTCTTTTTATAAAATTTTAGCATTCAACGCAATAAAAAACAAGCCCCAGCAATAAAACCGGAGCTTGTCTTCAGAAGTATTTTTGAAAAATCAACTATTTGATTTCTACAGTTGCGCCAGCAGCTTCAAGTTGTTTTTTGATAGCTTCAGCATCTTCTTTTTTGATGCCTTCTTTAACTGGTTTCGGAGCTGCATCTACCAAATCTTTAGCTTCTTTCAAGCCAAGACCTGTGATAGCACGAACTTCTTTCAAAACAGCGATTTTGTTAGCGCCAGCGTTTGCAAGGATAACGCTAACTTCAGTAGCTTCGTCAGCTGCTGCGTCAGCACCTGCTGCAGGAGCTGCAACTGCTGCTACAGCTACAGGAGCTGCTGCAGATACGCCGAATTTTTCTTCCATAGCTTTTACTAATTCAGAAGCTTCTAATAATGTTAATTTTTCAATTGATTCTAAAATTGATTCTACACTCATTGTTTTTCTCCTTTTATTTTTTTGTTTTTTGTTGTGTACTTTTTTAATTAGTTTTTACGGAAGCAAGCCTGCTGCCGTAAATTTCAGGCTACGCAGCTTTTTGGTCTCTGACAGCTGCCATAGCACGTGTAAGCTGTGCCATAACTGCATTGATAGAGCCGACAATGCCTGTAGCAGGTGAATTGATACAGCCGAGCATTTTTGCATAAAGTTCTTCTTTTGAAGGAAGAGATGCAAGAGCGTTTGCTTCTTTTGCTGATAACAAATTACCGTCTAAGGCTGCCGCGATAATTTCGCCTTTTTTGGTATCTTTAATAAATTTAGACAATGCTTTTGCAGGTGTAACCTGATCTTCAAAACCGAAAGCCAGAGCCATCGGACCTTTGAAAGTTTCTGTCAAAACTTCATAAGGTGTGCCTTTTACAGCGATTTTAGCGAGAGTGTTTTTAACAACCATAAAGTCGCCGCCGTCTTTTTGGAGACTGCGTCTCAGGTTGGTAATTTCTTCCACTGTCAAACCTTTGTAATCAGCAACGAGTGCTACTTGAGCTTTTTCGATTTTGGATTTAAGAGCATCTATTTTGTCTGATTTGAATGCTTTTGTTGCCATTTTTGCTCCTTTTTATTTATACTTAAGGGATTTTATCTTAGTTAAAAAATACCCTTTACCTGTGGGGTTTCCCCCGGTTCGACCTGAGTTTTCCGAATACTAAAAAGATTTTGCATCCATTTTTCTCCGGAACCGCAAAACCTTACATCAGCGTCTAAACATAATTTAAACTAAATTATAAATATTTCGTCTGTGTAACCTCGATTAGCTGGTATATTAAGGGGATTAAGGCTGTTTGTTTAAGCACCTTCAGGAACTAAACCAGTCACGTACTTTATTTTCTACTGCCCACCGGAGCTGTTATCCTTTCGCAGACTGCATTTTTTTTTTTGCTGTCCTTTGGGAATTGCCATCCTTTAGTGACTTCATTTTTTGCTGTCTGCCGGGACTTACTTCTGCCCCACCCCCGCTAATTGTCTGCGGTTGTAATTTTATATTAGAGTAAAAGTTTTTTAAAATCAAGTGGTGCTTAAATAATCTTAACTAAACTGTAAATGTTTGTGTCTTTTCCGTCGCCTAAATCGTAAAGACCGTTTTGATAAACGTTAAAAAGTTTCCTTGTCAAAAGCCCGTAGCGTAGCTGGAAATTACCCATACAAACAATTTCATTCGGAATTTTAAGCTTTATGAGTTTGATTAGATTCGGATAAACCTCTTTGATAGTGGTTTTGTTGTCAAAAGTTTCTACCGCCATATAATTAGTCAAAAGCCATTTTTCCTTTTTAAAATTCTGCCGTATTCTCGCGGTGGCAAGGTCAATTGTTGTCAAAACTTTATCAATGCTGTCAAAGTGATTGGATGTCAAAATAAGCTGGTTGCCGTTACGTGCAAACTTGCAGTTAGGGATATCTTTGACCGCTGCGTATAATGTTTTGAAAGCAAGCTGCTCATGCTCTTTTATTCCGGCGCTGGCATCTTTCCCTGTAAAAACATCGTCAACAAACAAATTCTTTACAATAAATGTCACAATTATCGCATAATTCGAAAATACGCGCATTTTTGCTTCAAATTCCGCTTGTAATTTTTTGTTAAATTCGACTTCTCTCTGTACTCTTATTTTTTCAAGTGCACTGTCAATTTCTTTTGTTTTTTGGATGTTAAATTCCTTCAGAAAATTCAAACTGACAAGCACAACCATGCCGAGAATATCAAAAACCAATATTGCCGGATCAAGTTCATTTTTACCGACAATAATTTTTTCATCGTAAATATTGTGCATGCTTATAGTGATACTTTCAGCTGCACCCGCCATAAAATTCAGCAGTCCGATATCCAAAAGGTTCAGGAACCATTGTGCTGTTACCAGAAACATATAAACAACCAAAATTAATTGAATAATAAAAGCAATTTGATTTATTATTTTCAAAATGTTAGCTGCTAATTTGTAAGCTGAATCCATGCTATAACAAGTACCTTTATTTGAATCAACCTATCATTCCCAAGGCAATATTGTCTATAAGACGAACACCGCCGACTTTTACAGCTATAAACACGATAGTGTTATCATCAGCCGTAAGTTTTTCTTCCAGAGTGTCTTGATCTCTGAATTCCAGATATTCCAACGATTGTCTTTGAAAATTCATGATGGAATATGCTGTCTCTGTCAAAGCTCGTACATCTGTAATGCCATTATCATAACATGATTTGATATTAAATAGAATTTTATTAAGCACAAGGGCATCTTTTTTTGACTTTTGTGAGAGGTATTTGTTGCGCGAACTCAAGGCAAGACCGTTTTCATCCCTTACAATCGGGCACGGAACTATTGTTACAGGAATGTTTAAATCTTTAACCATTTTTTTAAGAATTATTAACTGCTGTCTGTCTTTTTCTCCAAAAAATGCAAAATTCGGCTGTACAATGTTGAATAATTTGTTAACAACCGTACAAACCCCGTCAAAGTGACCTACTCTGGTTTTTCCGCACAACTTATTCGAATAGAAAAACGGAGGGACAACGTAAGTTAAAAAGTCATTAGAGAGGATATGTCCTTCTCCGTACATTTCTTTTGGAGTAGGTGCAAAAATTATATCAACACCGGCTTTTTTACACAATTTTGCATCTGCTTCAAGCGTTCTGGGATATTGGTCAAAATCTTCTGACGGTCCGAATTGAATAGGGTTTACAAAAATAGAAACGACGGTTTTGTCGCATCTTTCTGTGCATTTATTGATAAGGCTCATGTGTCCGGCATGCAGCGCCCCCATTGTCGGAACGAGTCCAACTGTCAGCCCGTCTTTTTTCCAGCTTTTTATTTGTGCTCTTACGTCTTCAATAGTATGGATTAATAACATTTTATACTTCCTTTTTATATAATTTTATTTGCTCAAGTTCTTCCTCGCAGAGATGAAAAGCTTCCTCTTCAGCCGGGAATTTCCCGCTTTTTACATCATCATTAAACTGTTTTGCACAATCGAAAATCAGAGATTTCATATCTCCGTATTGCCTTGCAAATTTGGGTTTAAATTCTGCATATTTTCCGAAAACATCATCAGAAACTAGCACCTGACCGCAGCAATACTTTCCGGCACCGCAGGAGATTACCGGTACATGCAGATTTTCTGCGATAAATTTAGCACTTTCTTCCGGCACCATTTCCAGAACAATTGAAAATACGCCTGCCTTTTCAAGTTTTTTGGCATACTCAAGAATTTCCAGAGTTGTGTCGAGCGACTTGCCTTGAATCTTGTACCCGCCGATTGTGTTAAGAAGCTGCGGTGTGAAGCCGAGATGCCCCATAACCGGAATTCCTGATTGTACACAACGTTTTACAACTTGCAGTATATGTTCATTTGCGCCTTCAATTTTGACAGCTGAAGCACCTGCTCTAATCATGCGTCCGGTATTTTTCAGTGCATCTTCAATCGACACATTGTAACTCATAAACGGCATATCCGTCACAACCATTGCGCGCTCTGCGCCTCTTGCAACTGCGCGGGTGAATATTTCCATTTCGTCAACCCCGACGTGATGAGTTGTGTCGTAGCCGAGTGCCACCATTGCAAGACTGTCGCCTATTAAAATTATATCCACTCCTGCTTGGTCAATGTATTTAGCTGTAGAATAGTCATAGGCGGTGAGAACTGAAAACTTCTCACCGCTTTCCTTAATTTTTTGAATTGTTTTTACTGTTACTTTTTTATTCATTACAAATTACATTCCTGAGTAGTTTCATCATTTTTAGGAGTTTCTTTCGTTAAAAAAAAAGTTTTGTCCTCTTTACCCTGTTTACGAAACCAAGAATAAACCGCTCTTGCAACACGTGTTGAACTGTGGCGGACAAGACCTTCCGGGCTATCTTCTATCAATTTTTTAGAAAATACTTCAACTTCAAGCTTGCTTACATTCTCAAAGTCAAGGCGGACAGGGTAAGAGCCGGCTTTCTGGTATTTATCCGCGAGATTTTTCGGCAGAAAATCATTTACAAGAACTGCATCAATAACTTTTGGGCTGTTGGCATGCTGCATAATTGCGCGGATGTGGTCTGAAACTGCATAATTATCAGTTTCTCCCGGCTGCGTCATAATATTGCATACATAGATTTTTTTAGCTCCGGATTTTGCAATCTCTTTTGAAATTTCTTCTACTAACAAATTCGGAATAACACTGGTGTAAAGACTTCCCGGGCCGAGGATTATTAAATCAGCGTCTCGAATTGCAGTTATCACGTCTTCCAGCGGAGTACAATGCGCAGGGTCTGTATAGAGTCTTTTAATTTTTCCGTGAGCTTCCGGAATATTAGATTCTCCTTTGATAATTCTGCCGTCTTCCATTTCTGCAACGAGTTTCATATCATCAAGTGTTGACGGTAAAACCCTGCCGCGTATTGAAAGAACATTTGAAGATTCTTTTACCGCGCGCACCATATCACCTGTGATTGAACACAATGCCGTCAGGAAAAGGTTTCCGAAGCTGTGACCTTCGAGCCCTTCACCTGTTTTGAAGCGATATTGGAAAAGTTTTGTAACCAAGTCTTCATCATCAGCAAGCGCTGCGATACAGTTTCTAATGTCACCGGGCGGAAGCACACCCATTTCTTCACGGAGTCTGCCGGAACTTCCTCCGTCATCTCCGACTGTTACAACTGCAGTTATGTTATTTGTTATATGTTTAATCCCTTTTAAAAGCATTGATAAACCGGTGCCGCCGCCGACAGCTACGATTTTGGGACCTCTGTTAAGTTTGCGCTTTCTGTATAAAGCTTCCAGAAGATGCTGGTTGTCTTTTTCGTTATCCAGCCCCATTATAGAGAGGTTTGTTTTCTGCCATCCTTTAAAGAATACCGCGCAGCCGAACAATACTATTGAAACAGCTATCCATTCGGTTGAAACTACTGAGGCAAATTTTCTTACAAATTCCATTGTATAGAAAATAGGCTTTACATCAACAAGGATAAGTATCCCGAGGGTAATCAAAACCGCTCCGACCAAAATTAATGCGAACCATCTTTTTACTTGCAGTCCCGGAATAAGCCAGCCTGCATCTTTCGGCATTTTCATATTATTTCTAAAATCTTTCATATTCATAATTTTATCCTACCCAGCCTGAGTCGTAAACGTTTTTATAATTTACCGGCACAGGTGTAATTATATCTTTTGCTTCTTTTGCCAGAGACAGGCCATTCGGGAGTTTGTTGCTGAAGTGGATTGTATCAGCTGTTACAATAGTTTTTCCTCCCTCGTTGTTTGGCAGTTGCGAATGAGCAAGTAAATCTTTCAGTCGTTGTATGCACAGCGGAGTATCTTCTAAATCTTTTTGAGAATAGTCAACTGTACCATCAACATTATAAGTTTTTTCAAGCTGAATTTCCTGTGCTATAGGAATATTTACATATTCACCGGTTTTTAGGGTGACATCACCGGCAGGTCCGTAATAAACAAGCCATTGGGAACATTTTTTCACGGCTTTTGCAATCGAACATGCAAAGTGAAAATCTTCACCTGCCTGCTTGTACATAGCACCGTGCGGTCTGACGTGTTCTATCTCCAGTCCTAAGCTTTTTGCAAAAGACATCAGCGCGCCTACCTGATAAATTACCAGCGCTTCGATTTCTTCTTCCGTCAAATCCATCTGTCTGTATCCAAAACCCTGAATATCAGAAAAACCGATATGGGCTCCGACCACCACATTTTTTTCTTTCGCTCTCAAAAGGGCGTTTTTTATGGTAACAGGGTCACCGGCGTGAAAACCGCAGGCAATGTTCACAGAGCTTACATAATCCATTATGTCAAATTCTCTGTTGTTTCTGTATATCCCGAAACTCTGCGCAAGATCACAGTTAAAATCAATTTGTTTTATAGCTTTTTTTTCCAGTGTATTTTGCATAAATTTCTTTCTGTTTTATTAATTCTATTTTTAATTATATCCTATAAAGGAATTATTCCAATATCTTAATATAATTTTAATTAACAATAGTTAATTTTTTTCAAAGTTCTGAGTGAGTTCAGTACTGCAAGCAGAGCAACTCCGACATCTGCAAATACAGCACCCCACATTGTCATCAGTCCTATGCTGCCCAGTAAAAGAAATATTATCTTGACACTGATTGCGAATGTGATGTTTTGTTTTACTATCAGCATTGTTTTTCGTGCTATTTTCACAGCGGCAAGCACTTTTTGCGGGTTGTCGTCCATAATTACGATATCAGCAGCTTCTATCGCTGCGTCTGACCCCAAACCGCCCATTGCTATCCCGGCATCTGCACGTGTCAGAACCGGCGCGTCATTTATTCCGTCGCCGACAAAAATTACTGTTCCTTTTGACTGTCCGATTATTTCTTCCAATTTAGCCACCTTATCTTCCGGAAGTAATTCGGCGTATGCCTCATCCAAGCAGAGTTTCTGCTGGACTTTACGCGCCGCGGCTGTTGAGTCTCCAGTCAGCATAACTGTTTTGATTCCAGCATCTTTTAACTCTTTGACTGCTGCAGGGGATGATTGCTTAATTTCATCAGCAATGACTATATATCCGGAATATTTCCCGTCAATTGCAATATAAACAACAGTTCCAGCAGCTTCTACTGGTTCGGTTTTGACAAGTTTTGTATTACCGGCAAGAACTTCTTTTCCTTCTATATATGCTTTTATCCCCTGTCCTGAAATTTCCGTTATATTATTTTGCTCGGGGATTTCTTTTCCGTACGCTTCCCGTATGGCTGCCGCTATCGGGTGCGAAGAGGCGCTTTCCGCGTATGCGGCAAGTTTTAAAAGCTCAGGTTCTTGTGAATGTATCTCTTGTACTTTAAAAGTACCTTTAGTCAAAGTGCCGGTCTTATCAAATACAACTGTATCTGGTTTTGCCAGTAATTCAAGATAATTGCTGCCTTTTATGAGGATACCGTTTTGGGATGCCCCTCCAATCCCTGCAAAGAAGCCAAGCGGTACTGAAATTACAAGTGCGCACGGACAAGATATTACCAGAAAAGTCAGGGCTCGGACTATCCAGTTACCGCTCCAAAATAACGGAGGGATAAATGCTATAACCAATGCCAGTAAAACTACGACAGGTGTATAATATCCGGCGAATTTTGTAATAAAATTTTCTGTCTTAGTCTTTTTAGATGAAGCGTGCTCAACCAATTCCAAAATTTTAGCAACTGTAGATTCGCCATATTCTTTCGTAACACGTATTTTTAAAACTCCGCTTAAATTTACGCATCCGCTCATTACATTATCCCCGCAGCCGGCGGATTTCGGGATGGCTTCACCTGTTAATGCGCTTGTATCGACAGTCGAACTGCCTTCAATGATTATGCCGTCTAGCGGAATTTTTTCACCCGGTTTAACTGTTATGATATCCCCGACTTTTATCTCCTGAGGGGAAACCCTGCGCCCGTCAAGATTTGCGTAATCCGGACGAATATCCATTAACTCACTGATTGACCGTCTGGATTTTTCAACAGCTCTGTGCTGAAAATACTCGCCAATCTGGTATAAAATCATTACCATTACGGCTTCCGGATATTCTCCTATACATAGAGCTCCGGCTGTCGCGGCTGACATAAGAAAATTTTCATCAAAAATGCGGCCTTTTATAATATTTTTTACTGCAGTGAATAATACATCACCTCCTGCTATCAAATACCCAGCTATAAAAAGCCATTGCAGTTTAAAACCAACTGCAAACAGCACTAGTGCAATCAATGCCCTGACAAGTATAAAATTAGTATTCCCCGTCCCGCAATCGCTGTGTTCTCCGTGTCCGCAAGTGTGTTCATGATGTTCGCACATATTTACTCCTTAAATTTAAAAGTACTCCTATATATATTATAATTGAACAACTGTTCAATTGTCAAGTCAAAAACACCTATTTTTAATAAAAATTTACAATTAATTTGACAATTGAGCATATATTCAATTATAATAATGATATGGAAGCGCTTAATATTGAAATAATAAATGCAGTAAAACCAAAGATGCCGGATATGACTCTTCTGTATGATTTGTCTGATTTTTTCAAACTTATGGGGGACAGTACAAGGATACAGTTATTGTGGGCATTGGAGGAAAGTGAGATGTGTGTTGGTGATTTGGCATGTTTGCTGAACATGACAAAATCAGCTGTGTCACACCAATTGAAGACACTGCGGAGTGCAAAGCTTGTGAAAGCTGAAAAACGAGGGAAGAACGTTTTTTATTCTCTTAGTGATCACCACGTTAGAACTGTTTTGGAAATGGCGCTGGAGCACGTTCGGGAGTGAGCGGGCTGTTATGTTATTGCATAAACAATAATTTGTATTGTGCAAATTATTAGGTTTATTTTGCTTGCCGTAATTTGTTGATGAATTTTTCAAGCCTGCCAAGAGCCAGTTTCAGGCTTTCTAATGAATAAGCGTATGATATTCTCAAAAATCCTTCTCCGCATTCTCCAAAGGCTGTACCAGGCACTACGGCAACTTTTTCTTCCTGCAGAAATCTGGTAGCGAATTCTTCGCTTGTCATTCCGAATTCTTTTATGCATGGAAACACGTAAAAAGCCCCGTATGGTTCAAAACATTCTAGATTAATTTTTCTGAATGCGTCCATCAGAAATCTTCTGCGCTGGTTGTATGCCTGCCGCATTTCTTCAACATCTTTATCTCCGTGTTTCAGCGCTTCTACTGCTGCATACTGGCTTGTTGTCGGCGCACACATTATGGCAAACTGATGTATTTTTGTCATCTGTTCTATAATTTCTTTCGGTGCGCAGGCATAACCCAATCTCCAGCCTGTCATTGCATAAGCCTTTGAAAAACCGTTGATAAGGATTGTCCGCTCTTTCATACCTTCTAAAGATGCGATGGAGACGTGTTTTTCTTTGTAGGTTAGAGCAGAATAAATCTCATCAGACATCACTAAAATATCTTTTTCTTTTATGATTTCTGCTATTGCCCGTAAATCACCTTCCTCCATAATCGCGCCTGTAGGGTTGTTAGGGTACGGAAGAATAAGAATTTTGGTTTTATCCGTAATCGCGTTCAAAAGTTCATCAGGTTTCAGCCGGAATTCATTTTCTGCTTTCAGATTAATAATTACCGGAGTGGCACCCGCAAGAACCGCACAAGGCTCATAAGACACGTAAGACGGCTGTGGAATTATTACTTCATCTCCGGGATTGATAATAGCTCGCAGACCGATATCAATAGCTTCCGAGCCGCCGACTGTCACAAGAATTTCATTATCAGGGTTGTATTCAATCCCTTGGGTTCTTTTTATGTAATTTGAAATTTCTCCTCTCAAATCTTTCAGGCCGGCGTTTGAGGTGTAGAAGGTTTTTCCTTTTTCAAGTGCGTAAATCCCTTCATCTCTGATGTGCCAAGGTGTGTCAAAATCAGGTTCGCCTACCCCGAGAGAGATGGCGTCTTTCATTTCGCTTACAATGTCAAAAAATTTTCTGATACCTGAGGGTTTCAGAGCGGTTATTTTATCTGCAAGAAAATTTCTCATGGCGTGATAACCTCTCTTTCATCACCCTTTTTAGGATTAAATATTGTGCCGTGGTCTTTGTATTTTTTGAGAACAAAGTGGGTTGCAGTGCTCAATATACTTTCGAGCGTCGAGAGTTTGTCCGAGACAAAGCCGGCAATTTCTTTGAGTGATTTTTCTTCCAGAGTAATCAAAAGGTCGTATCCGCCGGAAATCAGGTAGACCGCGCGGACTTCCGGATAGTTATAAATTCTTTCCGCTATTTTGTCAAAACCTTCCCCTCTTTGCGGAGTAACTTTGACTTCTATCAAAGCGGTTACTTTTTCAATAGACGTTTTTTCCCAGTTAATCAAGGTATGGTAACCGCAGATTATACCTTCTTTTTCAAGTTTTGTAAGTTCTGCGAGGACTTCTTCTTCCGACACTCCGAGCAGTACCGCTAGTTCATTGAAATCAATTCTGCTGTTTTTTTCTATAATTGCTAATAATTCGTTTCTCATATTTCTCCCATAAATTTTTGTAATTTTATTATACCGAAAAATCAGGATATTTTGTCTAAAATCAATGTTAAATCTTTTTCTTTAATTATGATATCAGCCTGCTGCTCCAGTACCGGTTTAGCGCAGAAAGCTATTTTTGTACCGGCAAATTTGAACATACTCAAATCGTTTGCGCCGTCGCCTGCGGTAATAGTATCGGCCGGAGATGTGCCTGTAATTTTTTGCAGCCTTTTAAGCATTTCGCCTTTGCTGTGGTTGAACATCATCTCGCCTCCGACAAGCCCTGTGAGCACACCGTCTTTTTCGTGCAGGATGTTTGAAAATTCGCAGTCAAGCCCGTATTTTTCCATAAACGGCACCGTTGCGTTTTTAAACCCTCCGGAAAAACACACAACTGTAAAACCGCGTTTTTTCAATTCTTTAATCGTTTCTTCTGCGCCCTGCATTACAGGTAAATTACTACAGATTTCATTAACGGTTTTGACCGGCATACCTTTGAGTAGTGATACTCTGTATTGCAGGCTTTCAAAAAAATCAAGTTCGCCGCGCATTGCACGGTCGGTTATTTCTTTAACCTCTTTGTCAATTCCGATTTCGCGCGCAATAATCTCCAGAGTCTCGCCGTCCATCAGTGTTGAATCAAAGTCAAAAACCGCTAATTTCATCTGAAGAATTTCTACTCCTGTGCATTTAATTTAACATATTTAGGGTTATGAACGCCGTCTATTTTTTCGATTGCCTCAAGAACGGACGGTTTAACTTCTGAATCTATATTGATAACCATAATTGATTCAGTTTCGTGTTTGTCGTTTTTCTGAACAACGTTCATGGAACCGATGTTTATGTTATTTTCGCCGATAACTTTGGCAACCTGCGCAATCATAGAGGGCTTGTTAACGTGAGGAACAAGCAGCATGTGTTTTTGCGGACGGATGCTGGTTTCATAATCATTAATTTTAACAATTCTCGGGATGTCTTTTGCAACAAGAGCTCCGGCAACGGTTGTGGTGCCTTTATCAGTTGTTAGTTTAATAGTCAAAAGCCCTGCAAAATTGCATTTAACTTTTGAGCGGGAAGAGATTATATCAATACCGCGTTTTTTAGCCAGTACCGGTGCATTAACATAATTGACGCCTTCGAGCATTGAGGATAGAACACCTTTCAGAACAGCAACTTCCAGCGGCTGGATATCAAGTTCAGCAAGGTCGCCTTGCGCTGTGATTTCAATTGATTTAATCATGCCGTCAGCTGTTTGCATTCCGAGTTCTCCGGCGTTTTCGGCGATTTGCATATAATCTTTAACCGGTTCAAGTTTGTCAGGTCTGAGCGACGGAATATTTACGGCAGACGATGCAGAGCCTCCGGAGAGAACTTCTCTTATTTGTTCTGCAACATCAACGGCAACATTTAATTGAGCCTCCTTTGTGCTTGCTCCAAGATGCGGTGTCAGGACAATATTACCGGAACATTGAATAAGAGGGCATTCTTTTATGTTAGGTTCGTTTTCGTAAACATCAATTGCAGCACTTGCAACCTGACCGCTTTCTATCGCGTCTTTCAAATCCTGTTCATTAATAATCCCGCCGCGTGCACAATTGACAAGACGCACACCTTTTTTCATTTTTGCTATTGTGTCTTTGTTAATCATATTGATTGTATCTTTTGTTTTTGGCACGTGAACTGTTATAAAGTCGCATTTACCCCAGAAATCGTCAAGGTTTTGAATATATTCACCGCCCATTTTTTCAACAATTTCTTTTGAAGCAAACGGGTCAAATACAACCGGTTTCATGCCTAGCGCAAGGGCAACTTCTGCCACGTGTGTGCCGATTTTGCCAAACCCTATGATGCCGAGAGTTTTCTTATAGAGTTCTGTACCGGTAAATTTTGACCTGTCCCAATTGCCGGCTTTGGTAGAGGTTGCAGCCGGTGCAATGTTTCTTGCCATTGCAAGCATCAATGCAATAGTGTGTTCAGCTGCCGCCATTGTGTTTCCGTCAGGCGAATTTACAACTATTATCCCCCGTTGGGTTGCGGCGTCCACGTCGATATTATCTACGCCAACACCTGCGCGTCCTATAATTTTAAGATTTTTGCCGGCTTCTATAATTTTTGATGTCACTTTTGTCTGGCTTCTAACCATCAGAGCATCATAATCCGGTATAATTTTTATTAATTCATCTTCCGTCATTGTCGGCAAAAAATTTACCTCAGCGGCTTTTTCAATAATTTTGCCGGCGGATTCATTTATTTTATCCGTTATTAAAACTTTCATTTATAACTCCATTCTTTTTTTATTTGTTTAAATTTGTAATCAAAGCCTGCAAGCCTGCGCCGAGAGTAAATTTATGCCCGAGTTTTTGCAGCGCGGCTTCTAAAGCTCCGACAGACGCAATCAAATCACGGTCGCAGACAAAACCGAGTGTCCCCATTCTGAAAATTTTATCTTTAAGCTGGTTTTGACCGTTTGCGACTTCAATGTCGTAATCATTTTTGAGAGTTTTTCTGATATCAGGAATGGTAATGCCGTCCGGCGGAAGAATAGATGTTATTGCATAGCTTGCGTTTTCATCATCAGGGACAAGCAATTGCAGATTTAGTGCGCGAATTGCTGCACGAAGAGCCATTGCATGACGTTTGTGGCGGGCATTAACATTTTCTATACCTTCTTCTTTAATCATTTTTAAAGCTGTGTTCAATCCTACAATGAGGTTAACTGCCGGCGTAAACGGTGTTGTATCACCTTGAACAGCTTTTCTGTGGGCTGCCCAGTCAAAATAGAATGACGGGTGTTTGCACTGCTCATAAACTTTCCAGGCTCTTTCATTAGCTGTCAAAAAAGCAAGTCCCGGCGGTATCATAAAACCTTTTTGTGAACCTGATACAAGTACATCAATGCCCCATTCATCCGGCTTGCACGGCATTGCGCAGACACTTGTTACCCCGTCAACTACAGAAATCGCGCCGTGTTCTCTTATAATAGCGCATAAAGCTTTTATATCATTGGCAGCACCGGTTGAAGTTTCGCTGTGCGTCAGTGTTACAATTTTGATTTCTTTGTTTGTATCTTCCTCCAAACGCTTTTTCAGAACTTCAGGATTAATAACTTCTCCTGCAGAAACTTCTATTTTTTCAACAACAGCGCCGCGGGATTCTGCAATTTTAGCCCAGCGGTTGCCAAAGTTTCCTATGACAAGTGAAAGAATTTTGTCGCCTTCGTTTACAAGATTTTCCAGAGCTGCGCACATAGCGCCTGTGCCGCTTGATGTGAATACGAATACGTCGTTTTGGGTTTGGAAAACATATTTAAGGTTTGCGTAAACTTCTTTTAATATGGAGGAGAATTCCGAACTTCTGTGACCTATCGGGTGTTTTGCGATGTCTAACATAACTGATTCCGGCACCGGTGTCGGTCCTGGTATCATTAAAAAAGTCTTGTCTTTCATATTAACTCCTCCTTTGTATAACATTTTTATTATTGCACGTATTGATGTTTTTGACTACAAATTCATAAAACTATAAATAGTGGTTGTAATTTATCCGTAAAGACCGTCTGTTAAAAGACGGTCTTTTTCTGCCAGTATTCACAGCCGCAATTGAATTAGCTTTCTATTAAGAGGCTTGCGCCTATGACGCCTGCGGTGTTGCCAAGCTGAGCCGGCACTACTTCAACAGTTTCACCTGCAATTTTCATGGCACGTTTTTTCAAAGCTTCTTTCAAAGGTTCAAGCAAAATGTCACCCGCGTCAGCCACGCCGCCGCCGATAATTATTTTTTCAGGGTTAAGCAGGTTTACAACACTCGCCATGCCAATACCGATATATTCACCAATTCTTGCAAATATTCTCTTTGCAACAGGGTCACCTGCTTTTGCGGCTTCTGCCACAATAAACGGTGTGATATCTCCGCCGTTAGCCATTTCTCTGTATTTTGTAGATTTCCCGCCTAGGATATATTCTTCAGCCATAGCAACAATAGCCGGCCCTGACGCAAACGCTTCCATACATCCGGTATCTCCGCAGCCGCAAATAGGTCCGTCATGGATTTGAAGTTTTATGTGCCCGATTTCGCCGGCAGCGTTTGATGCTCCTCTGACGAGTTTGCCGTTTACGATTAAACCGGAGCCGATACCTGTGCCGACAGTTATACAGATAAGGTTTTCGCACCCCTTGCCTGCGCCGTATTTTAATTCGCCGAGGGCTGCGCATCTTACGTCGTTGTCAACCCTTGTCGGAATATGAAACTCATCTTCTATCATTTTTGCAATAGGAACTTCAACCCAGCCTGGGATGTTTGGCGCTAATCTTACTATACCTGATTTGTAATCAACCTGACCCGGAAAACCAAATCCAATTCCTTCGATATCTTTTGCAGTAAGTTTTGTTTCTTTCATCAAGTCATATATGGCTTGCTTAATATTGTTTACAGTGTATTCATAACCCATTTCCGCACGGGTCGGCACTGAATTTGAATATATAATTTTTCCGCTGTCATCCACAAGTGCAATTTTTACGTTTGTACCGCCTACATCTATTCCTATTCTGTTCTTTTTCATTTTTTATATCCCCTTAATACTTAATTAAACGTATATTTATTTTAAGACAAACAAATTTATTTTTACATCAGATTTTATTCAAATTTTGTGTAAATATTTTTTAAGAGTCAGACTCCCACGGTTTGACCAAAAACTTAATAGCCTTGCCGTCAATATGCTGCTGCATAGCCCATTCAATATCTTTCAGCCCGATGGTTTTTGTGATTAATTTTTCGACTTCAACATCGCCGGACGCGATATATTCAAGCGCTTTACGAAAATATTTCGGAGTATGGTGGAAAACGCTCATAAGCCGGATATCGCCATAGTGCATTTTTGTGGTATCAAAAGTAACTTTTGAACCTGATTTGCACCCGCCAAAAAAGTGTACGGTGCCGCCGGGACGTACAAAGGTGAAAATTCTCTCCCAGATTTCCGGCAGTCCTACGCACTCTACTGCAACATCAAGCCCTTTTCCTTCTTCTGTGAAATCAAGGAAGATTTTTTCAGGGTTAGGATACTTTTTCAAATCCACAATTTCATCGGCGTGTGCAAATTCATCAGCCATTTGAAGTTTTAGCGGATTTCTGCCTGCAACGATTACTTTAGCGCCTTTTAGTTTTGCAAGTCTTGCAAACATCAGGCCTATAGGTCCGATGCCGATAATTCCCACTGTCTGACCCTCTTTTATTCCGGTTCTTTCTACTCCGTGAACAACATTTGCAAGCGGTTCGCAAAATGCAGCTTTATCAAAACTAAGATTGGCAGGAAGAATAAGTGTATTCTTTTTTACAATTCTTGCAGGAACTGTTATATATTCAGCATAAGCGCCGTTCAAAAGGTCAAGGTTTTCGCAAAGATTATATTCTTCGCGTTTACAGAAAAAACATTCTCCGCACGGTGCGGAATTTGCGGCAACTACGCGGTCGCCGACTTTCAGATTGTCAACATTTCTGCCGACTTTTTCAACTATACCTGCAAATTCATGCCCGAATCCGGACGGGATATTTTTTATCAAAACAGGATGTCCGCGGCGGAATGTTTTTACATCGGTGCCGCAGGTGAGTGCTGACATCACTTTTACAACAATTTCACCGTCTTCAGGCGGTTTTACCATAACTTCTTCATATCGTATGTTTTGAGGTCCGTAGTATTGTATAGCTTTCATATTTATCCCTTAAAACTTTATGTAAGCTTTTAAAATTTTGTTGCTTACTGTATCTTCAACCGCCTGTTCTATTTTGTCAAAATCATAAACAGTTGAAATATTTTTTACGTTAACTCTTCCTGATTCGAGTAGTTTGAGAGAATCTTTAAGGTCTTCAATAGCAGGGGAATAACTGCCTAGCACCGTTAATTCTCTGTAGTAAATTTCATTGTTTGCATAGCCTTTATTTTGCGGGGTACTTGCAAAAACAAGAATTTTCCCTCCGTTTCTGACTGTATCAAGCGCAACATCTATTGTTTTATCGGCTCCTGATGTCATAAATACAGCATCAACGCCGTAATTTTCCGTTTTTAATTTTACGTATTGTCTGGTGTAATCTCTGTCTTTTGAATTAAAAGCACTGATGCCGAATTGTTTAAGAATTTGTATTCTGTCATCAAGTAAATCACAGCCGATAACTTTTACCCCCATTGCATTGAGCGCCTGTGACATCAAAATTCCGATTGAGCCTAATCCAATGACCAGCGCTGTATCACCTTTTCTCATCTGTGCTCTTTTAACTGCTCTTATGCAGCAGGCAAGCGGTTCATAAAAAGAGGCTTCAATTTCTGTCAGGTGCTTTGGTTTGAGGTGCGCTACATTTTTCAGGTGTTCTTCTGAAACAAAAATATATTCGCTAAAACCACCCGGCTCCAGATTAGTTTTTTTGAAATGCTCGCACATTGAAACATTGCCGTTTTTGCAGTAAATACATTTTCCGCACGGAATATGGTGGGAGGTTATAATAATATCATCTTTTTTAAATCGTGTAGACGAATTTATATCAACAATTTGAGCGACAATTTCGTGCCCTAAAACAGTTCCGTCAGGGACAAGTTTATGCTGCAGTTTTACTATATCTGAGCCGCACAATCCGCATCCTAAAAGCTTTACTATTGCTCCTTTACGATTGTTCAGTGATATACTGTCCCTCTCTTCAATTTCAATTTTGTCATTTTTTAAAACGGCAGTTTCCATAAATTACACCTCTTTAAAAATTTTAGCACAAACAATCTTGCGATTTATCTAAATAGATTATATAATAAATATATGAGCACAATCAGAAGATTAAATTTTTGGGATTCTCCTAAGCTTAAAAAAATGATATTTTATCTTGAAAGCGGCGAAAACCTCAGAAAAGATTTGATGAGTGAAGCTTTCAGGTTTGTGCACAGATTTTTTCCGTTAAAATACCGCTTTATGCCTGAATCATATATTCTGCTTGAGGGAAAAGAAATTCTCGGACTGGTTACTGTTGCACCCACCCTGGGCAATCCTTTTAAGCTCAATATCACCCGTCTGGTTTTTGATAAAAATTTTTATGATGCAGGAAAACAGCTGATTGAATTTGTAACGTCCAAATACGCGGCAAAAGGAGCAGTCTCTTTCACTGTTGCGGTTGACCAGTGCCACGACGAATTGATTAACCTTTTTATAAACGGCTGCGGATTCAGACACTGCTCATACGAAAATTTATGGAAACTAAGCGGGCTTGAATTTCCTGAAAAAGTTTCCTCGTTCAGATATTTCCAAAATTCAGACGCTCCGGAAGTTGCTGAATTGTATAACGGTGAAGTTATTGATATGTTTAAAAATTCACTCAAACGTGCTGCTAACGAATTTAAGGAACCGTTTTTTGAAGGGATTACAAACTTCTACAAAAACCGCTATGTTCTGGAAGATTCTATCAGACGCAGAATTATCGCTTATATGTCAATGACAACCTCTGACAATCTTAATTACATAATAGATTTGACACAAAATTCCGGTTACGATTTTAATTATGACGAAATCCTCGGGTTTGCCATAAGAGAAATTGCCCGAAGAAAAACCGTTTTCTATCCGTTTGTAAAACAAAAACAATATACAAAAGCCGCAGGAAAATTTGAGGATTATCTCCACGCCAAAAACTGTCAGTGTATCCAAACCCAGCTTGTTCTTGTGAAAGATTTTTACCGTCCGGTTAAACAGGAACAGAATGCCCTTCAGGTATTTTTATTCGGCGAAAACCGTATCACCGCAAATTAGTTTAATCATTTTTATTATTTGTGTTAAAATTACATTCAAGGAGTATAAAGAAAAGAGGCGCGCTTATGGATAAGCTAAAGATTTATCTTGATAAAGATATTGATTGTGAATTAATTAAAACAAAAAAAATAGCAGTTATAGGATTTGGCTCGCAAGGATACGGACAATCAATGAATTTAAAAGATTCCGGATGTGACGTGGTTCTTGGTCTGCGTTTGGGCGGAAGTTCCGATGTTAAAGCTAAAGACTACGGCTTCAAAACTATGGCAATTAAAGACGCCGTCCAGTGGGCTGATATTGTACAAATTCTTATACCTGATGAAGTTCAGGCAAAAGTTTATGAAGAAGAAATTAAACCGTATATGAAAAAAGGTCAGTACCTGATGTTTTCACACGGGTTTAACATTCACTACAAAAAAATTGTGGCGCCCGGGGACGTTAATGTGATTATGGTAGCCCCCAAAGGTCCGGGACATACTGTCAGAAGCGAATACCAGACAGGAAGAGGTGTTCCTTGCCTTATTGCCGTTTATCAAAACCCGTCAGGTGATGCAAAAGAAGTCGCACTTTCGTATGCGTCCGCAATCGGTGCCGGCAGAGCAGGGATTATTGAAACAACCTTCCGTGAAGAAACAGAAACCGACTTATTCGGAGAACAGGCTGTTATCTGCGGCGGAATTTCCGCGCTCATAAAAGCAGGTTTTGATGTTCTGACAGAAGCCGGATACTCGCCTTACATGGCTTACTTTGAAGTTCTTCACGAGATGAAGCTTATTGTTGACCTGTTTTTCCAGGGCGGTCTCGGCGATATGAGATATTCTATCTCTAATACTGCGGAGTACGGCGATATGACCCGCGGACCAAAAGTTATCGGTGAAGAATCAAAAGCGGCTATGCGCAAAATTCTGAAAGATATTCAATCCGGCGAGTTCGCAGAAGAATTTTTGACAGAAATGAAATCAGGCTGCACGGAATTTAACAGGCTAAGACAAGAAAACAGAGACCACCTGATTGAAAAAATCGGACAGGAAATCCGCTCATCATTTGTCTGGGGTACAAATAACAAAATTATTGACAGAAACAAAAATTAACTAAAAAAAAAGAGGTAAAATGTTCAGCACTGAAGATATTTATGAAGTGGTAATATTCTCAATCGGCGACACAAAAGCCGGAACTAAAATGGGAAAATTGCAATTAAAAGATACAAAAGATGACAGTATTTTAAATTGTATACTGTGGGAAGAAGCTTTGAACAGAATGGATTCAAAATTATTCCGCACAGGCAACCTGCTGCGAATAGTGTCAGGATCTTTCAACGAAAAATTCAACAATTGTCTTGTCTCTGCACTTGAACTGGTCAAAGAAGCTAAAACAGGTCTTGACCTTGCAGACCGCGAAAAACTTTACGAAGGCATAATTTCGTATGTGAATAACTTCAAAAATGAAAAACTGAAAAATTTTATACTGAATTATTTTGAAGAGCATAAAAACTTAATTATGGTCATGCCGGCGGCAAAACTTATGCACCATAATTATGTCGGCGGACTTCTGCAGCATATTTATGAATGCTTGCAGTTTGCGGAAATTAATATGGCTCTTTTTGCACATCCGCTGAATGAAGACGAAATCTACGGCGCCTGCATTCTGCACGATATAGGCAAAATCTATGAATACACAATTGATGTTGAAACCGGACTTGTTGATTACGCGGAAGGTTTCCAAAAAGAATGGATAACCCATTCACAATACGGATTTACAATTTGTATGGCAAACGGTTTTAACACAATAGCCAGAATGATCGCGGCACACCACGGACGCGCTGAATGGGGCGCTATTATTGACCTGAATGAAAAAGATTTGGAGCCAGAGTTGTATTTTATTCATATTGTTGACAATCTGTCTGCCAAATTCGGCAAAATTAACATTTCGCTTATTGAAAAGAAAGAGGTATAACGTTGAGTAATCTGACGGAAAAACACGATTTAAAAGGCACTTTAATCTGCGTAGAAGGAATTGACGGTTCCGGAAAATCCACACAGCTTGCACTTTTGAGGGATTGGCTTAAATCAATCGGGCAGGATGTTATTTTTACGGAGTGGAATTCTTCAATGCTGATTTCTCAGACAACAAAACTTGCGAAGAAGAAAAACCTTCTCTCTCCGAGGACATTCAGTCTTCTGCACGCTGTAGATTTTGCCGACAGACTTAAACAGGTTATTGAACCTGCGCTTAAAGCCGGGTTTATTGTGCTTGCAGATAGATACGCATACACCGCTTTCGCTCGTGATGTTGCCCGCGGTGTAGACAGACAATGGGTCAGAAAAGTTTATGACTTTGCTATAAAACCTGACCTCGCTGTTTATTTTGATATTAAACCGGAAACTGCCATGAATAGAATTTGTTCAAACAGGGCTCCTAAATTCTATGAAGCTGGCATGGATTTAAAACTCAGTAATGACCCGTATGAAAGCTATCTGATATTCCAATCAAGAGTTATAAAAGAATACCAGAGCATGGTGGAAGAGTTTGGACTTGTTAAACTAGATGCTGATGATTCAATCCACTCAAAACAGGTCGCAATAAGAACTTTGCTCCGAGAAATTCTCAAAGAAAAAGGGATAGAGGTGTAGATTTATGGAAAATTTTAAAAGAAAACACGATTACGAAGGACTCCTTGTTGTCATCGAAGGAACTGACGGTTCCGGTAAATCTACCCAGCTTGAACTTTTGAAGCGTTATATGCAGGATATGTCATACGGCGTTATGGTATCTGAGTGGAAAACGTCAAGGTTAATCGCAAAAGTCATTGATGAAGCAAAGGAACGCAACTTGCTTAACGCATCAACATACAGCCTGCTGTATGCGGCAGATTTTGCAGACAGACTGGAAAACCAGATTATACCGGCCCTGAAATCAGGATTTATTGTACTTTTGGACAGATACTACTACACGGCGCTTGCCCGTGATGTTGTCCGCGGTCAGGATATTGAATGGGTTAAAAACCTCTACGAATTCGCACCGGAACCGGATCTTGTATTTTACCTTGATATGCCGGTGGATGTTCTGTTAAAACGTATTATCGGGACAACCGGTCTGGATTTTTATGAAAGCGGCAGAGATGTCGGATTTTCTACTGATTTTTACAAAAGTTTTGAAATCTACCAGAACAGATGTCTCGAAGAATACAACCGAATGAAATCCGAATACGGTTTTATTAGTATTGACGGTACAAAAACTGTGGAAGAAATTCATGACGAAATGAAAAAACACGTTCAGGAAATTCTTGATACAGGAATTTTAGATTAATATTATCAGTCAGCTGGCATAGCCTCATTGCCGCCTGCGCGGTGATTAGACTATCTGTTTTATGTTTAATAAAAATCTAACTCTTTAGAATAATTTTTGCAAAAAACTATTGGATATTTTTTTTGTTTGTGTTATTATTTAATCCCAATTCAGATTAATATTTGTAAAATTATTTTGTTTTCTGTCAAAAAAAATAATTCACAGGTATTAAAATGATTGTCAAAGAAAAAGGAGATACAAAATGACAATGATTCAAAAAATTCAACCTGAAGTAGCAAATGTAGCAAAAAAAGCATATCAATATCTCGGACCTGATCATGTTTTTTCAGCAAAAGAAATTAAAGAAGCTGCTGAATTAGCAAAAAGTGCTGCAAAACCGCAGCCTGTAAAAACTGCTGAATATTTCAGCCCGCGTGCAATTATTGAAAACGTTGAAAAATTCAACCATGCTACTACTGATAAAGCTGTAGTCGGTCAAAAATTAGACATCGTTGAAGGCCACATGTTTGGTTAATCTTTAATCAAACTTTTAAAAGCATGAGGAATGTACCTGATCTGGTCGGACGCCAAAACTCCGTACTCGGTCAGGTCATTTTTTGCAATATCTCCTGTGAGTCCGTGCAAATAAACTCCGAAACATGCCGCCTCATACATATCCGTTTTTTGTGCTAAAAGTGCTGAAATTATTCCGCACAAAACATCCCCGCTGCCGGATTTTGCAAGGGCACTGTTACCGGTTGTGTTATAGTAAATTTGATTGTCAATTCCGCAGACTATTGTTCTGTGAGATTTCAAAACCGTTGTGCAGTTATATTTTTTTGTAATTGCTTTTGCGCTTTCTTCCATGTTTTCTAACACGTTATCAAGTGTTGTTTTTAAGAGCCTGGATGCTTCTTTCGGATGCGGAGTCAGGATGACTTTTTCAGGCAGGATTGTGTCATCATATTTTGCTAAAATATTCAGTCCGTCAGCGTCTATTACTGTCGGAATTTGGGATAATGAAATTGCTTTTTTGAATAACTGAACAGCCTCATCTGTTGTTGAAAGTCCGCAGCCTATGGAGAGAACATCTGCAGTTTTTATGACATTTTCAAGCTCTTCAACCGGAGCAAAAATGATTTCCGGTGCAAGTCTCGCAACTGCTCTTAGTACAATATCTTCACTCAAAAGCTGCACGTAGCCGCAGCCGCTTTTTAATGCGGATATGGATGATAAGTATGCCGCCCCTGACATGTATTTTGAGCCGGCAATATTCAACACTTTTCCGTAGGTGCCCTTGTTGGAATTTTCTGTTCTTTCCGGAAGTTTAAAGTCCATTTTGTCTGATAGCCTCATAAGCGACAATTGCTACGGAATTTGAAAGGTTAAGGCTTCTTTGACCTTCTTTCATCGGAATAGTGAGTGCGGTGTCTTTTTCCACATATTCCTGCGGGAGCCCTCTGGTTTCAGGTCCGAATACGATAAAGTCGCCGTCTTGAAATTTTATATCTGTGTACTTGCGTTTTGTTTTAGTGGTCAGATAATAAAAATTAGCGTCCTTGTTCGCCTCTAGCAATTCCTCCATTGTCTCAACTTTGTGCAGCTCTACACTGTCCCAGTAGTCTAAGCCGGCACGTTTTGTATATTTGCTTGAAAGTGAAAAACCTAGTTTCCCGACTAAGTATAAACTTGCGCCTGTGCATGCGCAGAGTCGAGCAATGTTTCCCGTATTTTGCGGAATTTCAGGTTCGTAAAGTACAATATTAAGCTTTGCCATTTTTTGCGTTCTCAAATAATTTGCCGCTTTCAAGCACTACCGGGATGCCTCTCACTACACAGAAGATAATTGCAATCCATGCAAACACAATAGCAATAGTGTTCACGGTCTCGTAGTGTTCAAAAATTTCAATCCCCGGCGTATTTGCAGCAATCAGCAGAATAAATGCTGCAACTTTCGCAACTGCATAGCTTATTCTTGTGATTTTAGAAGAGCAAATAAGCTGCCCCCATTTACTGCTTTGCATGCTTTTGGCGCCGAATGCCGTGTAACCTTGAGCCAGCGCGACGCTTCTGAGGCTGTCTGTAACAAACGCTCTGGTGATACAAATCAATGGAAACAGAATATTTATCCAGCCTAAAACCGCAAACACAATCCAATATGACGCTTCAACAATTCTGTCTCCCATAATATCAAGAACAGAACCAAGGTCAGAGGATTCGTTGAATTTTCTTGCTATATAACCGTCCAGACCGTCAAGCGCAAATGCTATTGCTGTTAGTAAAAGTGCAAGCCCGTAGCCGAGAGTCGTTTTCCAGAACAATAAATATATTGCCAGAAACGCAACAAATATTCTGAATATAGAAATAAAATTCGCCATAGTATCACCTCTTCAAATGTAATTTATTTTTTTAATCTTGATAAAGCAAAATTAACTTCATCAAGATTTTTAACTCTGTCGCCGAGCATAATTTTTTCAGCTTCTTCAAGAATATGTGTAACCATAAATCCATTGTCACCGTCAGAGCGGGCTTTTTTGCCGGTTTCGCAGCAGCTGATAAAGTGCTGGCATTCAAGTTTTAGCGGTTCAATTTCAAGATAATCAAGTTTTATATTTTGGGTATTGTCTTTCACAAAATTATCGAAAATAACCAGTTTGTTTTCAGGAACAGTGTCATCAAGGATTGCAGTTGCTTTTGTACCTCTGACAAGCAGTGTGACGTGTTTTTTCGGGGTAATCCAGCTGTCTGAAATGTGTCCGATAACTCCGTCTTCAAACAGTATTCCCAGATGCGTGATATCCATAATATCGTTGCGTTCGGAAGAGCAGCCGATAGCGGAAATAATTCTGACAGGTTCTTTTCCTGTGACATAACTAATCATTGATACATCATGCGGTGCCAAATCCCACATTACGCTTCTGTCATTTTTAAAATAATTAACATTGAGTCTGTCGCTCTGTGCATAAACAATATCACCGAGAACCCCTTCTTCAACGAGCATTTTCAATCTGTTAACCGCCGGATGGTAAAGCAGAAGATGCCCTACCATAAGAACCAGCCCTTTGCTGTCAGCGAGTTCTTTTAAATCTTTGGCTTCTTGTGCTACGGTTGAAATCGGTTTTTCAACGTAAACGTGTTTGCCGGATTCAAGCATTGCTTTTACCATTTTAAAATGGGTATGGCTCGGTGTTACAACAGCAACTGCCGTAATTTCTTTACTGTTGAGAATATCGTTATAATCTTTTGTTACTTTTACATTTTTATATTGTTCGGTAACTTTTTTCAAATTTTCTTCGTCAATATCGCATACAGTATCTAAAACATTGAGGTTGTAAAAATTACGGACAATATTTCTGCCCCACACTCCGCAACCTATTACAGCTATTCTCTGGTGATTCATGTTAAACCCTTTATAAAACTATTTATCAATTAATATTATATTACGCGCAAAAATTGAAATTCCAATTTTTACATAATTTTAACAAAATTTATAGATTAAGACTGTTGGTCAGCTTGCATTTGGAGGGCTTGAACTCTTAATCTGTGCATTTGCTCGCATTTTTGATAGAAAATTTGCGAATCATCAGGCGAAAATCGTGTCGCAAGTTTTTCCAGCAAACCTCTCGGAAATAACGATTCCGTAACCATTTTTGACAGAATTTGTTCATTCAGCGGATAGAGGTTTCTGTAATTTTTGAAGTAAAGCATTTTAGTTTCTTCTTCAACGCGTTTTGGATTTTCAAAACCTTTTTGACCGAGTTTGTATGTGACGTAATTTGTATCAAAATATATGCCTTTATATTTTTTCAGCATTATTTTAATTACAAGATCAAAGTCTGCCATAATTTTATATTTTTCATCAAAGTAGTTTTCTTTTTCCAGCATGGATTTTCTGAAAAACATAGCTTGTCTTGCGCAGGGCATAACCTGAAAACAATTAAACATCGACGGAACAAAAAGGAATGTAAAACCTTCCGGATGTCTGCAATATGCCGGCGCAAACGTGAAATCGGCATTTTCTGTTTCAAGAATATTAACAATATCATATATTGCGGTGATATCGTGGATAAAATCATCACAGCTGAGGAAGGTTACGTATTTGCCTTTGGCTCTCATTATACCTTTATTAAGTGCTTCATATTTGCCGGTATCTTTTTCCGAGTAAAAATTAAGGTATTCTTTGTTTTTCAAATCTTTTAGCAATTCTGCCGTGTCATCATTTGAGCCGCCGTCGATTACCAGAAATTCTATATTCGGATATGTCTGAAGTTCCAACAGTGAAAGCAGCAGATTAAAATCGTCTATTTTTTCATTTTCAACTAAATTTTTTACCGGTGTGATGACCGTTACCAGAGGTTGATCTTCCATAGCTTCTCCGTTTTTTTTTCAAATTATAGCATATTAGTAATTATTATACAATGCTCTCAAAATGTATTCTTCAAGCATTTTTTTGTCAGAACCTTTTGACTTTGCGTCGTTAATCATAATATTGAACGCATAAGTTTTGCCGGATTTTGCTGTGAGATATCCTGTTATTGCGCTGATATCGGCGAGAGTGCCGGTTTTGGCGCGGAGATTATCTTTAAAATACAGCATTCTGTTTGTGAGTGTCCCTTCATTTGAAGTCGGGAGTGATTTTTTGTAGTCAGCAAAGTTTTTTTGAGCGGCAAGTTTTACAAGAAAACTCGTCATAAAGTCAGAAGTCATCAGGTTATTTTTTGAAACTCCGCTTCCGTCAACAATTTTTACATCAGCTGAATTAAGCCCGTTATTTTTGCAGTAGTCGTTGAACATACGCACTGCACTTTCTATTGAACCTGAAGAGCCTGTGTATTTGCCGCCGGCAAGTTTAAATACGGTTTCCGCAACCATATTGTTGCTGTTTTTCAAAACAGCAGTCTGTGCGTCTGATATTGGGTGTTTAATTTCTTCAATAGTGGTTATATCTCTTGTCGGAACTCTGCGCTGCTCAATAGCGTTATAATAATCAATTTTTTCATTTCTCAATGCGTTTTCCAAACGCATACCAAAGTATCGTTTAGGATAATTTACGGGGATTTTTTTTGTCACCTGAGTTTTAACTGTTCCTTCTACAGTTATTATATCAGGCGAGATGTAATTTTTTCTGGAAAGTTTTATATTATTTTCATTTCCGGTTGTTGCGTAATTCATAAAGGTTGTCGGGTAAAAAACTTTCATAGTAATCTGCGCCGGCTCGTTAGGTATTGTCGGGCTGATTACAACATCCAGCAAATTAGAATCAATATTGTAGGAGCTGAATTTCGGCATAAGGGGATTCAAATCGTCATCCCATTGCCAGCCTTCGCCCCATTCGTTTGTATCAAGCACCATATCATCTATATAAATAGCTTTAGGTTCTGTGATATTTTTTAATCTGGCGGATTCAAACAGTTTGTCCAGTTCTTTTGCGGTCAGATAAGGATCAGCACCGAGTTTAAGATAGAGTTCGTTATTCAGACCTTTGTACAGTCCTGTTTTAAATTCATAATTATCTCCGAGTGTGTTCAATGCTGTTGTAAAAGTTACAAGTTTTAATGTTGATGCCGGCGGGGTTGGTGTTTTGGAATTAAGTTCATAAACCGTAGCACCTGTTGAGGTATCTTTTATGGAAATTGATATTGCACTTTTGTTTATGCCGGAATCTGATATTGCCTTGTTTATTGAATTTGCAAAGGCAGAGCCGGAAAATACCGTCATCATTAATATTAATACTGAAATAACTATTTTACGCATAAGCTTTTTACCTCGTATTTTTCTTTTATATCTTTTAGAATGGTGCATTTTTCTCTAAAATCATACATCTCATTCAGATTAAGTTCTGCATACATTATACCTTCTTTTTGGTCTTTAATCTCGGATATTACGTTTCCGTTATAATCAATAATTCTTGAGTGTCCAATGTTAAATTCGTTGTTTTCAATCGGACCGGATTGGGTGAGAGCTACCATAAAAGTCTGATTTTCAATAGCTCTGGAACGTGTCATCATCTCCCACGGAACAGGTTTTGAGAGCCCCCATGCAGCCATATTTACAAGTAAATCAGCGCCGGCTTTTCTGTAAGCTCTGTAAATTTCCGGAAACCGAATGTCAAAACATATTGTTAGCCCGATATTAAGTCCGTCTAAATTTACCATTACAGGATTTTCTCCGGGGGTGATATATTTTCCCTCATCGCATCCGTAGTATGAAAACAGGTGATTTTTTTCGTAAGTTGCGACAAGTTGTCCGTTTCTGTCAATGACCGGACAACTATTATAGTATTTGCCGTTTTTATGTAAAATTATACTTCCGCCGAGGATGTTTGTATTATACGTAAGGGCAATTTGTTTCAAAAGTGCTATTGATTTTGAAGTGGACAAATCCTCTGCGCATTCTATGAAATGTGAACACGCCCAGCCGCATGTCCAGACTTCAGGCAATATCAATATATCAGTATCTGATTGCAATTCACTTTCGATGATATGTCTGATTTTTTCACAATTTTTTTCGATATCCCCAATCGCAGAGTTCATTTGAAGAGCTGCAATTTTAAATTTCTCTTTTTTAGCTTCTTCCATAATTTATTTTTCTTTGCCTCTTTATAAACATCAGGAATACGTTCTTCCAAATCAATTAATGAAGAGCGGATTTTTTCTTTTAATTCGTTATCGTATTCTTCATCATTTCTGGACGGGTCAACGTAAATCGGCTCGCCATATAGATTAACAATTTTACAGCTGCCGATAGGCGTACTCATTCTGTCCCAGCTCGGAAGTTTTACAAAGTTAAACTGCGGGCAGTACCAGACAACCGGCACTATTGGGGCATTGGTAAGCTTTGCAATTTTAATAATCCCGTTTTTGACTTTCCTCAATGGACCTCTTGGACCATCAACCATAATAGCGCCGCATTCGCCGGCTTTTAATCTTTCTACCATTTGCATTGTTCCGCTTATACAGCCTCTTCGGTTAGATGAACCTCGGACGGTTTTAAACCCCATTTTTTCCACAACATTTGCGATGATTTCTCCATCATCGGAATTGCTAATCATTATATTTAAATTAGCTTTGTCTTCTACGCCATAGACACAAAACTGATGCATGTGCCACATAGCATATATGCAAGGCTTTAACTCCTTATTGTTAATCTCAACAATATGCGTAAAAAATTCCTGCAGGTGCATAACTTTCCACGCAATATCAGAGAGTCTTTTTTTATTTTCTTTATTTGATAACCTTACCATAATACAAAAATTATACCATAAACAATTGGTCATGCTGATAATATTAATATCATATATCCTGTGGACTTGCACAAATTCTTTTTTACGGTATAATTCAAATAAGATAGAAGTATAAGTTTGAGGAAAATAAAATGAATATTACACTAGAAAATGAAAAAGAAAATGTTGTTAAAATGGATATAACAATCCCGGCAAAAGACGCTGCTGAAGCTTATAATGAAGCTGTAAGACGTATTTCAAATTACATAAATGTTGACGGTTTTAGAAGAGGCAAAGCTCCGCGCTCTGTTGTAGAAAGACATGTCGGTATTGACAGAATTAAACAGGAAGCTTTAGAAGCTGTTCTTCCTAATGTTTTGACTAAAGCTATTCAGGAAAATAAACTCGATATTATTACACAGCCGTATGTTACTTCATTCAAATATGATGTAGGTTCTGATATGAAAGTAGTTGCTAAAGTCGAAACCAGACCGGAAGTAACAATGGGTGATTACAAAGGTTTGACTGTAAAAGTTGAAGAAAATGTTATCCCTGATGATGCTGTTCAAAATTCTATTGACAATTTGTTGAAGCAGCATTCAACTCTTGAACTCGTAGTTGACAGACCTTCTAATGATACCGATATTGTAAATATTGATTTTGAAGGCTTTTTAGGTTCTGTTAAGGGCGAAAAAATTAAAGGCGGCGAAGGTAAAAATTATCCGCTTGATATAGCTCATTCAACATTTATTCCTGGCTTTGCAGAACAGTTGGTAGGCAAAAAACTTAACGAAGAATTTGAAATTAAAGTTACTTTCCCGGCTGATTACCACGATGAAAATCTCAGAAGCCAGGACGCTGTTTTCAAAATTAAAATCAATGATATTAAAGAAAGAAAATTGCCTGAACTGAATGATGAATTTGTTCAAAAAGTTTCAGCGTTCAAAACAGTTGATGAACTAAAGGCTGATGTTGAAAACTTCCTTAAAAATCAAAAAGAAACAAGAGACAAGCATACCGCTGAAAACGAAGTCTTTAAAACTGTTGTAGACAGTGCTAAAGTCAATATCCCGCAATCAATGATTGACAGAGAAGCTGCTTCTCTGAAGGAAGATTACAAGCAAAGACTTGCTGCTCAAGGTTTGACTTGGGAAATGGTTATTAAAACCCAAAATGAATCAGACTTGTTGAAAAATATAAGCGACGATGCTGTTTTGAGAATTAAAAATTCACTTGTAATTGACAAAATTGCAAAAGATGAAAATATAAAAATTGATCGTACAGATATTGAAGCTAAAATCAATGAAATCGGCGCAGCTTACAGAATGACTGCTGCTGATGTTTTAAAACAGTTCGGTAAAAATCCTGAATTTGTCGCTTCTTTGTCTCAACAAGTTTTGAACGATAAAGTCAGAGACGTTCTTATGGCAAATAACAAAGTTGAATTTGTCAAACCGAAAAAAGACAAAAAAGAAAAAGTAGAATCATAATAAAAAAGTAGATATAATATATTAAATAAGAAAGGGAATAATCATGAGTTTTGTACCTGTAGTAATTGAACAATCCAGCAGAGGAGAACGTTCGTTCGATATATTTTCAAGATTGTTGAGAGAAAGAATCATTTTCCTCGGCACGGCAATAGATGATATGGTTGCAAACCTTATTGTTGCACAGCTGCTTTTGCTCGACAGCGAAAATCCTGAAAAAGATATTATGCTCTACATAAACAGCCCTGGCGGCAGTGTTACTGCAGGTTTAGCTATTTATGATACAATGCAGCACATCAGAGCGGATGTCTCTACGATTTGTCTCGGACAGGCTGCTTCTATGGGTGCATTCCTCCTTTCATCAGGTGCTAAAGGTAAAAGAATGGCTCTGCCTCATTCAAGAGTGCTTATTCACCAGCCTTTAGGCGGCGCTCAAGGTCAGGCTACAGATATTGAAATTCAAGCTGCCGAAATTATCAGATTGAAGAAAACTTTAAATGAAATTTTAGCATCAAATACCGGTCAGTCTCTCAAGAAAATTGAAAAAGATACTGACAGAGACTATATTATGACTCCGGCAGAAGCTCTTGAATACGGTATGATTGACAAAGTTATTTCAAGAGACGCTATTAAAAATTAATTAATTTTGAAAGGTTAATAAGATAATGCCTAAACACGACGATAGCAGATTAAAATGTTCATTTTGCGGTAAATCACAGGATCAGGTAAAAAAATTGATTGCAGGTCCTGAGGTTTATATCTGCGATGAATGCGTTGAACTTTGTAATGAAATTCTTGATGAAGAGTTTTTTGACAGCAAAGATAAAGACGGTGATGTAGAAGCTCCGGAAGTCTCGGAAAAACCGATACCAAAGCCTCATGAAATCAAAGCTTATCTTGACGAATATATTGTCGGACAGGATGACGCTAAAAAAGTTCTTGCTGTTGCGGTTTACAACCACTACAAACGTTTAAAGCACAACAAGTCTGCTGACTTGAAGAATAACGTAGAAATCCAAAAATCAAACATTCTGCTGGTCGGCCCAACAGGCAGCGGTAAAACTCTGCTTGCACAAACTCTTGCTAAAATGCTTGACGTTCCGTTTGCGGTTGCAGATGCGACTACATTGACAGAAGCCGGCTATGTCGGTGATGACGTTGAAAATATTCTGCTCCGCTTATATCAGAATGCGGAATTTGATTCTTCAAAAGCTGAACGCGGGATTATCTATATTGATGAAATCGACAAAATTGCACGTAAGTCAGAAAATACTTCTATAACAAGAGACGTATCCGGTGAAGGCGTACAGCAGGCTTTGTTAAAAATGATTGAAGGTACTGTTGCTCATGTACCTCCGCAGGGCGGCAGAAAACACCCGCATCAGGAATTTATTGAAATTGATACAAGTAATATTCTGTTTATAGTCGGCGGGGCATTTGTCGGATTAGAAAAAATTATTGAGCACAGAACTGCTGATGGCTCATCTATCGGTTTTGGCGCTAATGCACCTCTTTCACAGGCTGAAAAAGAGGCAAATGCTGTCAGAATGCTGAAAAAATTACAGCCGGAAGATTTGTTGAAATTCGGTTTAATCCCTGAATTTATCGGTCGTATTCCGACTTATGCTGTGTTGGATCAGCTGAATGAAAAAACGCTCAAGATGATTTTGACAGAACCGAAAAATGCTGTATTAAAACAATACAAATGTCTGCTTGATATGGACGGTGTAGAGTTGGAATTTGAGCCGGAAGCAGTTGATTTAATTGCACAGGAAGCAATGAAACGTAAGACCGGTGCACGTGCACTTCGTGCTATTGTAGAAGAAATTATGCTTGATGTAATGTATGATGTGCCGTCAAAAGGCGATATACAAAAATTCGTCGTAACAGCTGATATGGTTAAAAACCGTAAAAATGCAGAGCTTATCAAGCTGCCTACAAAACTGGAAGCTGAAAAAGAAATTAGTGCATAACTTGATTTTTTAGTTTCATTTGGGAGTATTAATGGGAAAAAGCAAAACACTTATATTAATAGACGGTCATGCTTTGGCTTTCAGACAGTACTATGCACTTGAACGCACGAATATGAAAACAACTGACGGTACTCCGACTTGGGCTGTATACGGTTTTTTCAAGGCAATATTTGATTTGCTGAAAAATGAAACAATAAAGCCTGATGCAATTGCTGTTACATTTGATGTCAGCCACCATACCTTCAGAACAGAAAAATATGAAGAATATAAAGCTAACCGTGAGGCAATGCCGGATGCAATGCGTATTCAGATGGGTTTGATTGCGGACGGGTTAAAGGCCTTTAATATTCCTGTATACTCAAAAGAGGGGTTTGAAGCTGATGACGTTATCGGAACAATTTCTAAAAAAGCTTGTGAACTCGGACATAAAATTTTGATTTTAACAGGTGATCAGGATGCTTTTCAACTTATAGACAAAGATGGCTGCGTCAAGGTAATCATCCCGTCAAAGGGTGAGTTAAAGGAGTATGATTGGCAGGCTGTTTATGACAAACTGGGTGTTTATCCTGACCAGGTTATAGATTTTAAAGGCCTGCGCGGGGATACATCTGATAATATCCCAGGTGTTAAAGGTATTGGAGAAAAAATTGCACAGAAACTTCTGTCTCGCTACGGTACTTTGGATAAAGTGCTGGAAGAGTGCGAGAATATTCCCGAAAAATCTATTAGAGATAAGATTTGTGCAGGTGTTGAGCAGGCAAAATTGAGCAAATTTCTGGCTACAATTATTCGGGATGTTGATATTGACTTTGATTTTGAGGCTGCAAATATTAATCTCCCGGAACTTTCTGAGGTTACAGCTTTTTTAAAACGTATGCAGTTTTACAGTTTTATAAAATCAATAAATCAAATAATGCAGTCGTTCAATAAAGTTTTCAATTCCGATGAAAAAATACAGGAGCCTTCTGCTATAGACCGTTCTCCTTTACAGTTGGGATTTTTTTCAGAGGCTTTAAAGTCCGAATTTAATAAGCAGGATGTCGAGTGTGAAAAAATTCTGGTGACGGATACTTCTGACTTATCGTCAATGATTTCAAAGCTGCAAAATCATACTGTGATAAGCATTAAAACCGAGTATGAGTTTGTAAATGCAGTTACATCAAAAATTATCGGTATAAGTATTGGTTATAACGATAATTTTAAAGCAGGCGAAAACGGTCTTTCTGTTAATGATTCAAAAAACGCTGCAATTACGGCATTTTATATTCCTCTGCAGCACAATCTCACAAACCAATTACGTTCGGAGGATGTAATATCTGCGTTAAAAGATATTCTGGAAAATCCTAACATAAAAAAAATAACGCATGATTATAAAACTGAATACTGTGTATACCGAGTTGCTGGGGTGAATATTAAGGGTGTAGTTTTTGATACGATGCTTTCAAGCTATATAAAAAATCCTGCAAGAAACCATTCACTTGATGTTCAGTCTGTAGAACATTTGGATTATGCGATGTGTGAATATTCGCGATACGAGTCTGACAAAAAAAAGCGCATAAAAATTCAGGATGCTTTAATTAGTAATGTATTGCAGTATGCAGCTGATACAATATATGTAATATTCGGACTTGCGCAGTTCTGGCTTGGTGAACTGGATGATGAAGAAAAGAAAATTCTTGATACAATAGAACTGCCTGTAGCAAAAGTATTAGCAGATATGGAATACATCGGCGTGTCAGTTGATGTCGGATTTTTGGACGAACTGTCCTTAGCGCAGGAAAGTGAAATAAAAAAACTTGAAAGAGAAATATATGAACTGGCAGGCGAAGGATTCAATATAAATTCCCCCCGGCAGGTTGGCGAAATTCTGTTTGATAAAATGCAGATTAAATCTAAGAAAAAGAGGAATAAAAAACAGTATTCAACAAGCGCGGATATTTTAGAAGAACTGGCGCCTGATAACGAAATTGTCAGATTAATTTTAAAGTACCGTCAATATTCAAAATTTCGTTCAAACTACACGGATGCTCTTCCAAATCTGATCAGCCCTGTAGACGGTCGTATTCATACGACATATAACCAGACAATAACAGCTACCGGAAGATTATCTTCTTCAAATCCGAATCTGCAAAATATTCCGATTCGTTCAGAAGAGGGCAGCAAAATCCGAAGAGCTTTTGTCCCAAGGGATAAAAATTTAGCCTGCATTCTCTCTGCTGATTATTCACAGATAGAATTGAGACTTTTGGCTCATATTTCGGAGGATAAAAATCTTATTGATGCCTTTAATTCGGGAATTGATGTGCATACGCTGACTGCTTCAAAAGTTTTTGATATTCCAGTCGCTAAGGTTACAAAAGATATGCGCTACAAAGCAAAGGCTGTGAATTTCGGAATAGTCTACGGTCAAAGCAAATACGGACTTGCAAAATCTATCGGGATTTCTCCGGAAGAAGCTGATATGTTTATAGAAAAATATTTTGCAACCTATCCCAGGGTCCGTGCTTATATGGACGCTACAGTCAACTGGGCAATGCAGCACGGTTTTGTCGAAACTATGTACGGAAGAAAACGTTATTTGGCAACCGAACTTACAAGTACAAATGTTATGATTAGAGAGTTTGCCAAGCGCGCTGCAATTAATCAGCCGATGCAAGGTTCTGCCGCAGATCTGATTAAGCTTGCTATGATTGAATTTGCAAAAAAACTCTCGGAAAATAATTTAAAATCAAAATTAATTATGCAAGTACACGATGAGTTGGTTGTAGAAGCGCAAAATGACGAACTTGAAATTGTTGAAAAATTAATCAAAGAAGCAATGGAGCTTAATCAACCGCTCAGGGTTCCGCTTGTTGTCGATATTAATGTGGGGGATTCATGGCAAGAATTATAATAGTGTTTTTGAGCTTATTTTTAACAGTATTGCCTGCAGCAGCAGAAACAGTTATGACCGTTCAGTCGCTGGTCACTCCGCAGAATGTTGACTTTGAATACTGCAACAAAATTTTCAACATCAATGTTGAAAGACTGTTTTATCTGACGATTGCAAGTATCAATGCCAACAAGTTCAAGATTGATGAAATTCAGTCTAAATCAGGCTATATTCTTTTTACGGCAGCAGATAAGCAATTTTTGGCAAATGTAGCTTCCCTTGATGACAAACGCGCTATTCTAAAGGTTACACCGGCAGATAATATCTATCATTTCCCGCTCGGGGTCGTTGTGAATCTTTTTAAATACATTGAACTCAATTCAACCTTGCAGCCTGTCGAATTAAAGAAAATTTAATTTTTTATCAGTTTAAAGTACTGAAGGCGTCGTCAATAACAAATTCTATGTCAGGTTCAGAATATGTTTCCTCTTTGCCAAATTCCAGCCAGACGAGGTATTCTATGTTGCCGGAGGGGCCTTTGATAGAAGAAAAAGTCAGACCTTTAACTGTGTAGCCGAGATTTATTGCGCAATCCAGCACGTTTTGAATAACTTCCAGGTGCACTTTTTTGTCTTTTACTACGCCGCCTTTTTCGACTTTTTCTTTTCCTGCTTCAAATTGCGGTTTTATGAGACAAATCATCTCGTGAAAATGTGGGTTTAGAAGTTTTTTCAGGTTTTCGAGAACTTTAGTGAGTGAAATAAACGATAAATCACTGACAAGCAGGTCAGCCACAGGTTCATTTTCAGAATAAATATCAGCAAAATCGCAAATTTTCAAGTTTGTGCGTTCAATTGTTTTAACTTTTTCACAGGAGCGGATTTTCCAGTCAAGCTGACCGTAGCCTACGTCGACCGCGTAAACAAATTGCGCACCGTTTTGCAGAAGGCAGTCTGTGAATCCGCCGGTAGATGCGCCGGCATCAAAGCAAATCCTGTCTTTCACAATTACAGGAAAAGTATCAAGGGCTTTTTTCAGTTTGAAACCGCCTCTTGAGACGAAGGGCATTGATTTTACCTGTATATCGTATTCTTTATCAGGTGAAATTTGGTATCCGGATTTTGTAATGTATTCGTCATTAATCTTGACGTGTCCCGCAAGAATTGCAGCGGAGGCTTTGCTTTTGGTCTCAAAATACCCCAGATCTGTCAGGTATTTATCCAGTCTTTCTTTTTTCATATCCGGTAAATCCTTTCAGCATTGGCGGTTGTGATTTCCGCGACCTCATCCATAGTAATTCCTCTTATGGCGGCTATTTCTTCCGCTACATATTTGACGTAAGCCGGCTGATTTTCTTTTCCCCGGTATGGAACAGGTGTAAGATAGGGGGCATCTGTTTCAAGCACAATTTTTTCAAGCGGAATTTCTTTTGCAACTTCTTTCATTTTTACTGCGTTTTTGAATGTTATTACTCCGCCAAGCCCCAGATACCATCCTTCTTTTATACATTCTTTTGCAAACTCAACGCTTCCTGAATAGCAGTGCAAAACAACATCCGAATAGGTGTTATATTCTTTCAGAATATCGAAAGTATCTTTGTGGGCGTCTCTGTCGTGTACGCAAATCGGGAGATTTAAACGATTTGCGAGTTTTATTTGTTTTATAAATACATCCTGCTGGATATCATTGAATGTCTTATCCCAATAGTAATCCAGTCCTATTTCGCCTATTGCAACGATTTTTGGGTGTTTTGCCGCAAGTTCAATGTGCTGTTCCACTTCATCATTATAGGATTTAGCTTCAGAGGGGTGAACTCCGAGCATTCCATAGCAATTCTCAAATTTTTCAATTAGCGGAAAAATTACGCTGTCCGAGTCCGGTGAACAACCGGGGATTATAAGTTTTTTTACGTTATTTTGTGCCGCAAATTCAATTGCTTCATCAGGTGTGCAGGCTTCCAGCATATCTATGTGGGTATGGGTATCAATGAGATATTTGTTCATAAATTTATTATAACACGTACAAATTTCTGCAAAATATGGTATAATTTGTTTATGGAAAAGATGAGCGATTTAAAAATATCAATTACGCATTTGTATCCTAAGTTATTAAATCTGTACGGCGACATCGGTAATATTATTACCTTGAAAAAGCGCTGTGAGTGGCGCGGTATCGGTGTAGAGTTTTGCGAGGTTAATCCCGGGAAAGAAATTCCTAAATCTGATATATATTTTATCGGCGGGGGACAGGACAAGCAGCAGATTGATGTCGCAGATGAACTCAAAAGGCATAAAGATTTTTTGCTAAAACAACGAGACAGCGGCGCGGTCTTTTTAGGAATTTGCGGAGGCTATCAGCTTTTCGGGCACTATTATCAGCCGCATAACGGCGATAAACTGGAGGGAATATCTCTTCTTGATTCTTATACTGTAGCCGGCAAAAAACGTTTTATCGGAAATGTTACGGCAAAAATAGATTACCTGACCCCGGACACGCTTGTCGGATTTGAAAACCACAGCGGGCTGACATATCTTCAAGGTGATACCAAACCGCTTGCCCAGGTGGTTATCGGAAACGGGAATAACGGCGCAGATAAAACAGAAGGTGCAAGATTTATGAATGTTTTCGGTACTTATTTGCATGGCTCGTTTTTGCCTAAAAATCCTCACTTTGCGGATTATTTGATTGAACTTGCGCTAGAAAAACGGTGTGGAGAAAAAATAAAACTTACAAAACTGGATGATGACTTTGAATTAAAAACTCATTTATCCTTGGTCGGCAAGGCATATTAACCAAATACTAACATTTTTATGGTATCATATAATTATGAAGAAGAGAAAGATTTTTGCCTTAGTTGTAAGTATAGCGTTTCTTGTGTTGATTTTTTACAAGATTGATTTCGGGGAACTTATCAGTACTTTCAAAAATTTTGACTGTAAAAATCTGATATGGATAGTTATTTTTTATGTATTGTCACTGTATGTGCGCGGAGTGCGCTGGAAAGCACTTTTGCTGAATGATAAAAAGTATTCAGCGCTCGGACTTGCAGAAATTTTTACTGCCGGAAGTATGCTCAATGTTTTTTTACCGGCGCGAGCCGGTGACGTATATCGTGCGTATTATCTCGGGACTATTAAAGAAGAGCGGAAGATGAAAGTGCTCGGCTCTATTATATTGGAGCGCATTTTTGACGGGATTTGCGTATTTTTAATATTACTGTTTGCAGTGATGATGTATTGCAGACAGGCGTGGATTTTTCATCTGGCTTTCGGAATTGGTGCATTGTTTGTCGGCTCTCTTCTCGTTTTTTATTTGATTTATAAGTTTGACAAGATAGATTGGATTTTTCTTCAAATATCTAAAATATTTAAGCCGCTGCCGGAAAAATTTGCTCATCCTCTCTTAACCTTCACTGACAAAATTCGCAATTATATGAATTCATTTATGCAGGGATTTCAGGTGCTAGACAGTTTGAAATTCACTGTGATTTCGCTGGCTGCAAGTTTTGTTATCTGGGGCTTAGAGGCGTATGTTTCATATTTAATTGTTGACAGTTTTGATTTGGGATTGAGATTTGCGGCTGCATTGTTTGTAATCAGCTTAACATCTTTTTCAACAATGATTCCTTCGACGTCGGTCTTTTTAGGACCTTATCAGTATGCTTATATTCTGGCTCTGGGAATTTTCGGGATTGAAAAGTCAACAGCTCTTGCAATTTCAGCAATCCATCAGGCAATTTACATGATTATACTGACCGTTCTAGGCGGATATTATTTATTAAAGTGTAACATTTCTCTGAAAGATATAGAAAAAGCTACTGAAGAAAGTTAAAATTTATCATTTTGTGTATGATAATTTTCAAAACAGTGTCATACTGAGCGTTAGCGAAGTATCTCTAAAGATTCTTCTTTCTAACGCACTCAGAATGACGAACTTTTAAAGTATCTGTGGAATTTGCTATATAACTTTATAGATTTATTTAATATTTTTAACTATATCTATGAGGTGCTGAACTGCAGTTTCCGGCGGAACAATTTCGACCTCGCCGGTTGCGCGTGTTTTGTATTCAACAAGCCCGTCAGTAATTGTTTTTCCGACCGTTACCCTGTATGGGAAGCCGATTAAATCTGCGTCTTTAAATTTAACACCTGCGCGTTCGTCGCGGTCGTCCAAAACAACTTCGACACCTGCATTAAGCAATTCTTCGTACATTTTTTCAGCAGTTTTCATCTGCAATTCATCCAGCACGTTAACCGGTACAATCACAACGTGGTAAGGCGCAATTGATACAGGCCATTTTATACCGTGCTCATCGTGGTGTGCTTCAACCGCAGCCGCTGCTGTTCTGGAAATACCAATGCCGTAGCAGCCCATAACATAAGGGTGTGCTTTCCCGTTTTTATCAAGGTAGACAGCGTTCATAGGTTTTGAATATTTTGTGCCGAGCTTAAATATGTTGCCGACTTCAATCCCTTTTGTAACAAAAAGCGGTTTCCCGCACTGCGGGCAGAGTTCACCTGCCTGAACAAGCCTGATGTCTGCGTATTTGACGTCAGAAGGCAGTTCTAAATCAGTGATATTTGCGCCGACCATGTGTTTATCAGTTTGGTTAATACCGACGACAAAGTTTTTCATATCTTTAACTGTTTCGTCAGCAATGATTGTAACTCCGTCCATACCTTTCGGTCCGATAAAGCCCGGAACTGCATCAAAGCCTTTTTCTGCCATAAGTTCAGAGATTTCGGCAGAGGACGCAATTCTGATATCAATACCGCCTGCGGCATTCATTAATTTTGTTTCTTCAACTGCTTTATCAGCTCTAATTAATGCAAGAACAGGCTTTTTGTCTACAATGTAGACTAAAGTTTTTAAAATTAGTGTATCCGGAATATTTAAAAACTTGCTTAATTCTTCAATAGAGTGCGTATTCGGAGTGTCAAGAATTTTTGTTTCAGCAAAGTAATCTTTGCCATCAACAACCGCTGACGGGAGGTTTGAAACTGCGTGGTTAGAATTTGCGGAGTAATCGCAGTCATTGCAGTAGAAAACATCGTTTTCACCGGCATCAGTATCTGTGATGACCATAAATTCGTGGCTGACACTTCCGCCGATTGCTCCTGAATCTGACTGTACCATTTTTGTATCAAGCCCGCATCGGTCAAAAATTCGTTTGTATGCGCGAGCCATATTTTCATACTCTTTATCAAGTCCTGCTTCATCTACATCAAAGCTGTATGCGTCTTTCATAATAAATTCTCTGCCGCGTAAAAGCCCGTAGCGTGGTCTGACCTCATCACGGAATTTTGATTGAATTTGATATAAATTTACCGGTAATTGTTTGTAAGATTTCAAACCGTCGCGTGCTATTGAGGTGATAACTTCTTCGTGAGTCGGCCCCAGGCACATAATTCTGTCGTGGCGGTCTTTCAGACGCATAAGTTCTTTACCGTAGACTTCCCAGCGTCCTGATTCTTCCCAGAGTTCTTTTGGCTGGACAAACGGCATTAAAAGTTCCTGCGCGCCTGCTCTGTCCATTTCTTCTCTTACAATATTTTCAACTTTTTTTAAAACTCTCCACATCAAAGGCAGGTAATTATAAACACCTGATGTAAGTTTTCTTATATAACCGGCGCGTGCAAGCATCTTGTGTGAAACTACTTCCGCATCGGATGGAAATTCTCTCAAGGTTTGTACAAATAACTTTGACATTTTCATAATATATTTTCCCTCTTAATTCATAATGATATGGCTATATTTTACCACGCTGAAAATTATTCTGCATTAATTTTGGGCATAATAAACTTCTATTTTGACGGAATTAAATTATTTAACTACAAAAAACTTAACAAAGGCCAGAAAAAGATTAAAGAAAAGCGAAGAAATAGCCGAAAAGAATAATATAGGAGAC
>CALUQN010000025.1 GCA_944322945.1 Candidatus Gastranaerophilales bacterium
TAACTAAAAAATACAGAAAAGAATGCTGTCAGGCAATGCCTGACCTACATAAACTTTGTACCCTCCCCAGGTCGGGGAGGGCTAGGGTGGGGAACAAACATTATGTTTGGGAAACGTTACGTTTGCATCAATAGGACTATTCATCTTTCAAAAAGTCGCCTTTCGAAGATATTCAAGAAACTTTAAAAGTCTTTGAAAATCCGGCTTTTATCACGCCCGTAAGAGCTTTTCAATCTTAGTAGGAGTGGGGCTGGGGTGAGGTCTTTCTGTCAGGCAGTGCCTGACCTACAGAAACTGTGTAAAGAATAATGATGTAAATATTATGTTTGCTGTCATCCTGAAAGCGTAGAAAATCCGTTTTTGAAAAACGAGATTTTCAAGCTGTTCAGGATCTTGCCGTGCGGAAAATCTTGCCAGCACGCCACAAGCTAAGACCCTGAAATAAATTCAGGGTGACAATAAGTAGGTCAGGCATTGCCTGACCTACATAAACTTTGTTCCCTCCCCAGGTCGGGGAGGGCTAGGGTGGGGAACAAACATTATGTTTGGAAAACGTAACGTTTGCTCTTTTACTCGCAATAAAAAAGAAAGAAATGAACAGCAAACATTATGTTTGCCCCCCTCACCCGAATCCGTAGCTCACTAGCGTTTCGCACGGCTTCTCCCTCTCCCCATAGGGGCGAGGGGAAAGAGATAGTTATGTCGGTTTAATTTACAAATCCGACAATAAATCTTCCCAAAACTGGGGGAAGGTGGTTTAAACAAGTTCAGGGTGACAGATTAATGAAACGGACTTAACGTCCTATCGTCCTATCGTCCTATCGTCTTTAATACCCCGTCATTCCGAACCCGATAACAATTCAGGGGTGAAGAATCTCTATTTTTAGTGAATAGTGATTAGAGATTGACTGTTGGCAATTTTTTACAAGTTTCTGTTTTAATATATGTATGGTAGTGATGATTGAAAATTCCGCTAATTTGCAGATGAAAAATCCCGAATTAAATGTCGGGGTTCTTACGCCTCCGAATTCATTCCATAAACCTGTTCTCTATTCAGATAAAGAGGCTTCAGATTCCTTTGAAAAAATGGATAAGGATGTCAGAAAAAACTCGAAAACTTTTGAAAAACAGAAGAAAACCCCTATTGCAATAAAGTTATTATACTGGACTGGTGGAATTGCTGCCACAATTTTTGGCGGCAAAAAATTCTACGCTGTTTGGAAAAAATAACAATCACACCTCTTACTACTTTTTTTGTCAGAGAATTTATAGTATCATATTCTTGTGAGTTAATCAGGGGGATATGATGAAAAAATTACTTATATTTTTTGCACTCTTTACATTTTGTTCTACTGTATTTGCGGCTGATTTCAGTGTATTCAAGCTAGATAACGGTCAGACTGTCGTTATTCAAGAAGTAAAAAATAACCCTATTGTTATTGTCGATACCTGGATTAAAACAGGTTCTATTGATGAAAATGATGAGAATAACGGTGTTGCACACTTTTTGGAACACCTGTTTTTTAAGGGTACCAAAACCCACGGACCAGGCGAATTTGACAAAGCCATTGAAAATAAAGGCGGTATTACTAACGCCGCAACAAGCAAAGATTTTACACATTATTACATAACTATTCCGTCAAAATATTACAATCTCGCTATGGAAATGCATGCTGATATGCTTCAAAATCCGCTCATTCCAGGAAACGAAATGGAAAAAGAACGTAAAGTCGTTCTTGAAGAAATCTCAAAAGACGCAAATTCTCCTGACAGATTAGTTTTTGACAACCTCGTTGATATGATGTATCAGACTCACCCATATAAAAGAAAAGTTATAGGCAGGGCTGATGTTATTGAAACTATTACACGGGAAGGTGTTTTAGACTTTTTTAATAAAAATTACTACCCCGGCAATATGGTCACTGTAGTTATAGGGGATGTTGATACCCAAACTGCACTCAATAAAATTAAAAAAGAATTCAACAGCGACATTAGAAAAGTTAAACGAAATACATACAAAAAAGAAGCTCAGCTCAAACAACAACTCAGAAAAATTGATTATACAAATACAAAGAGCGGATATATGCTGATAGGTTTCCGCAGTGTCGATATAAATAATAATGACTCTTATGCGCTTGACGTCTTGGCAACAATTCTGGGCGACGGACGCTCTTCAGTTTTTTATCAAAACATCAAGGATAAAAAGCAGCTCGCTTACACAATTGCGGCAACAAATTCAGTCATGCGCGATGACGGAATTTTCTACATATCTGCAAATTTTGTGCCCGCACAGCTGGAAAAACTTGAAAAAACTATCTTTGAAGAAATAGCTCAGGTTCAAAAAAACGGCGTTACTCAAGAACAGGTTACCTTAGCTCAAAATATAATCGAACGTGATACATATTATTCAAGAGAATCAGTGTCCAACATTGCCTCTGAAATCGGCTACACCGTTGCGCTCACCGGTGATGTAAAATTCTATGATACATATCTTGAAAATATTAAAAAAGTTACCCCGCAAGATGTAAAACGCGTTGCTAACAAATACCTCGGTATAAACAAAAGTGCGGTATCTATTGTGCTGCCGGAAACAGAAAAAGAAGTAAAAATATCAAATAAAACTACTCAGCCGCTTACTGCGACCATTGTGAGTGAAAATAAAGGTACGCAGAAATATTCGCTTTCAAACGGTACTACCTTATTGCTAAATCAAAATAAAAACAATGATATTGTGGCAATCTCAATTTACGCTAAAGGGGGCGAATTTTTAGAAAGTATTCCTGGCACAGCTAACCTCACAGCTACACTACTTTTGAAAGGTACCGAAAAATATACCGCGCTTGAACTTGCCCAGCTGCTTGATGACAACGGCATCAAAATATCTCCTGCAACTAAAGCTGATGCTTTTATGATATCTGTGTTAACTACAAAGCCACAGATTGATAAAACATTAGAAATACTGGACGATATTATAAATAATTCTAAATTTGATGACTATGAACTGGAAAAAGCACGCTCGGAAAAACTTAACGTTATTAAAAGAAATCGTGATATCCCGATTCAGTTAGCGTTGGAAGAATACAAAACATTGATTTTTGAGGGGTCGCCTTATTCAAATTCAACTAAAGTTCTTGAAAAATATCTACCGTCTATACAAAGAGATGATGTTGTTAAATTTGCTTCAACAATATTTAACCCTAAAAATCTTGTTATTTCTGTAAACGGTGACGTTGATAAAGATAAGATGACTGATGCAATATCAAAAATTTTCGGCAATAAACAGGGCGAAAATTTTGATTACACAAAATATTCAATTCCGCGTATCAGTACACAAAAAACAACAACAAAAACTATCCCTGACTTGCAGACTGATTGGATTGTGTACGGCTGGCAGACATCCGGTGTAATCCCTGAAAAGGATTATGCTACTATGTCTGTTATTGATGCAATTTTAGGTTCAGGAATGAGTTCCAGACTGTTTAAAAATCTGCGTGACGCTCACGGACTAGCTTATCAACTCGGTTCTGCCTACGGCGCAAACATTCTAAAAGGGGCTTTTGTTGTCTACATTGGCACTAATCCGGAAAACTTGGACGTAGCTCAGGAAAAACTCCTCGCTGAAATCAACAGGCTTAAATCTGAATATGTCAGCAGCAAAGAACTTAATGATGCTAAAGAAAAGCTCGCAGGAAACTATATAATTGCTCTTGAAACTAACCTTGAAAAGGCTTCTAATGCTGCCTGGTTTGAAGCTTCCGGAAGAGGATACGATTTTGGTGATAAATATCTTGAACTAATAAACAATGTTACAGAGGCAGATATCATTGAAGTCGCAAATAAATATTTTACGAATAATTATGTTAGAGCGATTGTAAGAAATTAAAATTCCATGTTAAAAACGCCCATGTAAAATTAATTCATGGGCGTTATTTTGTTAATGCAAATTTCGTCAAAAATTTCTAAACTGCATCATACTTAGCGCTCTGCCGAATAAGAGGATTAAGTATCGTTTGGTGAAAGGACGAATATCTAAATAATAAAAATTTATACAGATTTGTACATTATTAAAAAAGCTGTCACTCGTAAGAGAGTAACAGCTTTTTATTCTTTTATTTTGCACTTAATGGTTTAAGTTATTAGTTCCAATTGTTTGACAGGTTTGACTTCATAGAATTAGCCCTGCGTAAGTTCAGATACAAGATTTTGTTAGCCGTAGCCTTGCTCATATTCACGAACCTTACGCCCGCCATATTTTCCTGAAGCCGCATTACTTCAACCTGGACATCAATTTCCATATCCTCATACAACAAGGATACATCCATCTTGTCACCGACTTTAAGATTGAGTTCGTTGCCAATCAATGCGCCAGTCTTTGAAATATCATAAACCGGAACGGTAGATTTGATATTTTGACCTGCTGTCGGGAATCTCATTGAAATACGTTTTGTTGCTTTATATGTGGCTTTATCAATATCTTTAAAGCCAGGAGTTGTTGTATACTGCTGCAACTTATCATCTTTGTATGTCAGTCTGAAGAAGCTGTTTTCATTTCTGTAGAGGTTAGTTATTTCATACGGATTATATTGAACAGCCGGAGCTTTTGTTTCCAGGGTTATCAAATCTCCCATGTGAAGTCCGAAAGAACCTGTCTTTTGTGTATAGAGCTGCAATGTTGCATGGTCAAGATTTCTTCTGAAATCATTATCCACAATTGTCAGCCATCTGTAGTCCTCACTTTGCGGTCTGTGAACACCACCTGAGCCGTCACGATTGCCGTTTCTGAATTCAGCATAATTGTTGATAATTGCGTCACGTACGGTCAAATCCAAATCCTGGGTATCGACATAAGCATCATTTGCATACAATCTATTGATGTGCAGACCTCTGTTTGTATCTTGCTGTAAAGTATCATTTGAATTTAATGACAGAGTGACATCCTTAGCACGATAATCAGTTCCGGTTTGAAGAGTAAATTCATTCTGGAATACCTCAATAGTTGTCTTCAATTCCTGTTCAATGTAACTTCTTGTAGAACTGTCACCGTTATTTGCATCAGCTACAGCGTCTTTTGAAACACCAGTTATATCAAACGCCAGTTTTTCGCCGTCGCCGAAAGTATTAAATCCTGACGCATAAGAAGTCTTGCCGGTCAGCGGGTCAACATAAACCGTATCAGCTTTCGGGTCAAAGCCATCGTTATGATGTTCTGTGTATACCGGTGATTCCATTGCGTCATAAGAATGAGCGTAGATATTATCCGCCATCAGGGTTACATCAGGTTTTTGGAAGATATTATCTCCAACTACTTCATATTCGCCTTTACCGTTGTTTGCACCGCGGACATAAGCGTTGTAAATTCTGAGTGTTGAATTTGCATTATCTCCGCCGAGAGCATCCAGAACTTCAATAGCAACTGTCTGCGGGACAACTTCATTATTTTCACCGCCAAGTTTTATCTTGTCATGTGGATAGAGCAGATCGTTGAAATCTTCACTTCCGCCTGAAATTAAGCCCAGATTATATATCGTCAGATTTTTTGACTTATTTAAAATATGAAGATGATCATTTGATGTAATTTCCGCAATCTCAGCATCTGAACCGAGAGCAAAATCAATGGAGCCGCGTTTTGAAATCAAATGAGCGATATTAGTCTTGTCTCCAAAAGATGAACCGTCAAGGTAGATATCATTTTCAGCTTCAAAGCCTACTTTTGCATCACTATCTAAATCAGTTCTTTGTTTGTAGGTCAAGGCTTTACCATCTTCACCAATTTCGTTGCTTGAAATTACTGATATATTTTTACCTTCAAGGTTAGCCTGTGTGCTGTCTGATGAAGCATTTTTGATTGAGTAACCTCTGAAGTACGGTTCATTTTTTGGATCCGGATTTTCTTCGTCAGGCTGTTTCCAGTCAGCTGCTGTCAGGACAATATCACCGTCTGTTTTAATTTTATCAATATTCAAGTCTGACTTTTTAGCTCTCAGATTAACCAGACCGGAATCTTCCACGCCAGCTTTTGCTGACGCCTCAATATCAACTTTTCCTTTTACATTAACATTGATTGATTTTGTATAATCTCTTGTATCAGCATCAATACTGTAAGCCGGTTTATCTGATACAGCCCGTTGACCGACACTTCCGCCGGTTAAGTTGATATCCAAATCTTTACCGGCTGCAACAAGAGTTTTGTCAACTCCGGCATTCAGAATATCACCGTTTGTTTGATTAATTTTTACGTTGCCGTTAACTGCATTAATATTATTGTCAGTTGACGCATCAGCGATTGTTATATTGGCATCGCTGTTTGTAATATTAATATCCTGTTTATCGGTTTTTGTAATACCTGCGATAGTAATACCGCCAGCGGCTGTGTTTTTAATATTCAAATTGCCGTTGTTATTTATAACAGAACCCGTTGAAGCGACTGTTATGCCGCCGTTTGTATTTGTAATATCAGTTTGTCCGAGGACATTCAGGACATCTCCTTGAACAAGTATTCCGTCGCCGCTGTTCAAGATTTCAAGTTTACCGTTATTATTTTTGAGCAGACCTGTGTCTGAAACAGTCAGCATGCCGGCGGTGTTTTCAACTTTTGAATCGCCTTTTTTATTATTCACGGTGCCTGCAATAGTTGTGCCGGCTGTGCCATTATTTGTAACGGTCATTTTACCGTTATTATTCAGAACCTTACCGCCTTTTTCAACAGTTATACCGCCGTTGGTATTTACAATATCAAGTGCACCGTTTTGGTTGTCAATCTTACCGGTTGAAGCGACCTGCACACCGTCAGCACCGTTGTTTTTAACGGTTGTATTACCCTGTTTGTTTTCAACTGTACCAGATACTTTCAAGCCTGCTTTCTCATTAGTAACTTCAGTTTTACCAATGTTGTTTGATACAGTACCGGTAATTTCAGTACCGCCTGAACCTTGAGAGGTTATTTTTGTGTTACCTTTACCGAAGTTTTTGAGCAAACCTGCAAGTGTCAGTTTGCCGCTTTCTTCTGTATTTGAAATTGTTACATTACCAGAGGCTGCCGGATTCTTTTCATTATTTTTTACTGCGGATGTGTCAGTCAATAGAATATCGCCTTTTGTATTTGTTATTTCAATATTGCCTTTTTCGTTTGCTATAGTGCCGCTGATTTCAGTTCCGTCTACGCCGTTATTTTTAACGGCAAGCTTTCCTTCATTTGCAATCTTACCGGCAATTTTAACTCCGGCATTACCGTCGTTTTCAATCGTTGAATTGCCGACAGCATCAATTGTTGCAACAATTTTACCGTCTTTATCATGTTTTTCATTTACAAGAACGCCGTTCTCCGATTTCAGGGTTAATTTTCCTGTTTCATCACCGGTTTGTTTATTTTTGCCGTGTGTGATTATACCGATGATATTGAGTTTACCGTTTGAAGTAACTTCGGTTGAAGCAAGTTTATGTCCCTGATTGACGGACGTTCCGGCAAATGTTCCTTTGTTATCAAATCCGCCGTTCATTCTGTCATTACCAAGGGTATTTATTACAAGTTCATTGTTTGTATCATTTTTGATAGTTACATTTGCGTAACCGTCAGTGTAGCGAACTTCACCTTTGCCGGAAACATTACCTGTGAAGTTGACATTACCGCCTTCTTGTTTTGTATGGAATACAAGAAGTTTATTGTTTGCTTTGTCATAAATGACTTTAATATTATTGTCTTTATTTAGATATGCAGTGTTAACCATATTCTTTTCTCCGGTATTCGGATCTACAATAAGGTTTTCATCTGTCAGCATATCATCTGTTATAGTAACATTTCTGTCACCGTAACCGGCTTGAACATATCCGTCGACTTTGATATTGTCAGCATTTACGGTAACATCTTTACCTGCAATAAATCTGTCGACTGTATTTATGTTCAAATCAGTGCCTTTTGCATCGTATGCAACATTGCCCTGTACTGCAACAACATCTTTCACAGCGGTGTTTATTGCTCCATTAAAGTTTATATCACCACTTTCGTTCCATACGTTTAGTTTAGCTCCGCTGAAATTAATCATTCCGTTGAAGGTTAAATCAGACGGGGTTGAATTTTTGAACTGATCTAACGGATTGTTATGGTCAAAGTAATTTTTGATATTAATACCAGGATCATAAGTCTGACCGTCGCCGCTCACAACAAGAACATTGTCATTTATCGGGATACCTGTATTTGCCAGATAACTGTAATTGTTCTTTTCTATAATAAGTCCGACTTCATCAATATTATCAAAATTGATATTACCGAAGATTAAATCATATTTGCCGGAATAATTGTTTACATCAAATCCGGGTTCAAAGATTTTGAAATGACCGCTTCCTGTAATTTTATTCAGAGCAGTTTCGCCCTTGCTCCTGTCAATTGTTGTATCAGATTCAAGCCCGACAATCTCAATTTTAGATTTTGGCGCATTTATATCGTCAAATTTGATATAAGATTTGTCAACTGTAATATCTTCAAAAGTCAATCCGCTCAAGTATTCTTTTTGCGAAGTTAAGGCTTTTATATTTCCCTCAATGGTATTTTGTGTATCTTTAGTATTCTCTATTAATGTTTCAAGTGAATTTATCTGTGATTCATAATTTGCAATAGAGGCATTTATATTATTTTTTGCAGCTTGTGCACTTGCAGAATCACCGATAAGTTTTTGGGTACCGTTATCATCATAATATGCGATTCCTGCATTTTCATCTGCGACTGTTATTTTGCCTTGTATTTCATTGTATGCGTTAAGAAGTGTTGTCTGCTGTTCCTCTGTCAAATTCAACGTGTCTGACGCAATATACTTTTCAAAAGATAAAGCTTCACCATTTTCAGGTATTTCCTGATTCATAAACCCATTCCAGAATGTGTCAAAATCCTCAATAATACCGTCTGCGGCAGTCTTAACATTATCTTTTAGAGCATTCTGGACAGATTCCATTGAAATAGTCTCATAATCACCTGTATTCAAAGCCTCAAGCATTTGTTTAAGTTCAGCAATCGAAGCTTTATATTCAGCAATTTTTTCATTGCTATATTCATTATCCTCTTCTATTGCAGAAAGTCTTTCTTGAAGTTCTGCAAGTTCTTCTGCTATAGATTCAATAGCTTTCTGATTATCTTTTTCTTGTTCTTCTGCTGTGATTACACCGCCTTCGACGACTTCATATTTATTTTCAAAGCCTTCATCTTCTACAATATTGCCGTCTTTATCAATAAGCATATTGTATTTTGAGCCGGCGCCGGCACTGATTTCACCGTCCAGTTTTAGATTATTATCTATTTTTGTAGCAATATTCTGGCTCTTACCTGATGTAGTAATCGGAATACCAAACAACAAATAACTTGTTTTTTCGTATTCTACATTTGATGAAAGCTTTGTTCTGCCGTTGCCGTAGCGGATTGTAACATCCTTGTCTGAGGTTATTGCAGCATCTTTATTCACTGTCAAATTATTTGTAGTATTAAATTCAAGTTTTCCGTCAACATCACCGGTTGCAACACCTGCATCAACATCTAAAAAGGCATTTTGGGTTAAATTGTTCGTTGAATTTTGCATAAAGTTAATCTGAACTACATCATTGCCTAAAAGCTGTCCGTTGTTATTAACGTTATTATTTACATTCAATGTAAGGTAAGCATTAGCACCCGGGTCAACACCCCCAAACTGATCGGCGTCAATGCTTACGTCTGATACGAGCGTGTTATTAGAATCTAATGCGATATCCAGATCTCTTGCAAGAAGTGATGAGCCGCTTCCGATATCCAGATTATTGTTATTTGTTACAGTTAACCTTGAGGTTGCAACGTTTTTGGCTATAAACCCGCCGGCAGCAGAACCTATGTACTGCTTCAATGTACTGTCTGAAGTAACGTCAACATTCATCTTGTTAGCAGCTCTGAATTTAGAATCGTTAAGTTGAATCTTACTTGTTTGGCTAACATCGTTAGTAATATTTGTACTGTCTGATACTGAAAAACCGGCAAGTTTAACTTCATACTTGATATCTTTATCATCAATTGTACCAAGTTTTGCATTGGTTTTCATAGACATGTCGTAAGCTTCTATATCAGTGCCGTTTTGTGAAACAATATCAGCAGTTGATGTTATGTTATTTTTAACATTACCACCATACACAAGAACCGCTCCGGAAGCTTGAAGATTTCTCTTCATCGCAACACGGTTTTCACTATTTACATCAAAATTAACATTTCCTGATGATTTGATTTTGGCTCCGTCAATGTTGATTTTGTTAGTTGTGTTTAGTGTATTCGATGTATCTGATTTTGAGATTGCAACCAAGGTAACAGCTTTATCGCTTAATACGGTTTCTGTTTTGTTAACAGCATTTGATTTTACATTCATACTGTTTTCAAAATTTTCGTTTGTTGCATCTGCTGTGACATTGATAACTGAATCACCGTTAGCTGCGGTTGTAAGCTGATAAGTACCTACACTGACCAAACCGCCGACTTTAGATTCCGCTGTATTGAATGAATCTCGTGAAACCTCAGATGTTACTGTCATATTATCCATAGCAAGCTTGCCGCCGATATTAATAGTGGTATCTGTATCTATCAATGCTTCACTCGTATTTATTTCAACACCAACCAGGCTTATTTCTGCATTAACCATCTGTGTATTGACGTTAGCATTATCTTGTAATGCAACTTTAACAGCATTTGTTATTTCATTATTGCCGCCGATTGTTATTGTATTTGAACCACCTACTTTGGATTGCAACTTCAATGTTGAAATATTAATTGCGCCAAGACTTGCAGATGATGAACCTGATGTAGCAGTACGATTAACTTTTGAAATCACATTCAGATTATTTGATTTAAGACTTCCTGCATTAACAGTTGCATTTGTTTGAGCGTTAACTTCTGCATTTAGTCTAGTTACGCCGATACCTGCCAAACCTGCTTGTGCTTTTTTAGCAAGAACTTCAGCCCTGATTTCGCCGGCTTCATCTGTATTTGTCTTAACACCTGCGGCGACTTTAGTATTGACTGTATTTTCTATTGTTAAACCGGAATTATTAATACCTGAGTTAAATTGTGCATTAACAATAGCCCCCTGTGAGGTGACTGTTGCTGAGGCAAGTGACAGACCACCCATATTTACGGTTGTTTTGGCACTCACACCGCCTGTTGATGCAATTACGTTCATATTATTGGAATTGATTGTTCCGGTTGCATTTACAATTGCATTTGTAATAGCACTTGATTCAGCTTTATTAACAACAACCTGTCCTGAAATAGCAGAAGCTCTAAGAGATGCAAGTTCTGAACTTAAAGCGCTTGTATTGTCAGCTTTTACATCTAGGTTTCCGGTTGCATCAATATCTACTGCCCCTCTAATTGCAGCTTCTACCGTATTTTTAGATTCTGCAAGCGCAACGGTCGCATCAATGCTTACACCGGAAACATTTGCACCAACAGAACTTACATTTGTTGTATCTTTTGAAATTGCATTCACCGCAATATTTTGACCGCTTATTGTACCATTATTTATTTCTGATTTTGTAGTAGAGGTATTTGTAAAGTATGCAACGTTTCCGCCTACTGTAACACTACCAAGAGATGCAGCATAAGCATTTGTGTCTGCTATAACCTCATTATTTGCAGTCACTGAAATATTATTACCCGATACATTACCGCCTAAACTTGCGGATGTATTGTATTTCATATTAGTTACAAGCACATTTGCAGAAAATGCTCCTGCAGGCCCGATGGCAGCTGTTGCATTGTGTTTATCTAAATTGAGTGTATTAGACGCATCAACAGTTACGTCACCCGTTGACTGAATATTGGCATTCACATTAGCTTGAACACCGCCTTTTGATGCATCTGATACAGTCACATCTGCACGATTAAGTGCAACATCGGTAATATTACCATTATCGCTGGTTGTTAAATACTCATTTGTGTTGGCATCATCAAATTTGCCGCCGATAGATGTCACAGAAACAGCGCCTGCAACACCATACAAACCGCCTGCGGCTGATGCTGTAAGGATATTAATATCCATATCTGAAACGGCATCAACATCTACGGAAGATGCTATGATTACACCTGTTGTAGATGCAATTTCAGCTCTCACTGCATTATTAATTATATTAACGTTTGCAGCACCGGCTCCGCCACCGCCGACTCCTACAGCGACGATACCGACATTCATATCCAGATTAATTTTATCCTGCGCATTTACAGTGAGTATTCCTGTTGTAATATCTTTAACACTGTTATCAACATAAGCACGGACTTCTGATTCTATCACGTTAACAATGACACCAAGACCAACTGCCAATCCGCCGATTGTTGCTGACAAATTATTGCCGCTAAATTCATTATTACTTGTTGAATTTACAGTCAATGCACCCGAATTAATTTCTGAATCTTTAATTTGTGCAACACTTGTATTCTTAGCCGAATTGGCAATAGCAGAACCGTTTACTGCTGTTGCAGAACCTGCACCGGCAGCCAGCACATCAAAAGTTTTAAATTCATTTGAAGCTTCTACTTTTGTTTCTCCACTGGATTTAATTATTGAGTTTTCAATAGAAGCTGTATTAGTTGTCGTATTTTCGTTTGCAATTACAAGCGCATTACCCGCAACACCTCCGGAAGCTGCAACTCCGGCAGCAAGAGTTGCAGCCTCTTTATCATTCTCGGCTTTTACAGTTACTGTTTCGGCGTTTTGGATATCAGAATCTTTAATTTTTGCGGAAATTGTATTCTGCATATAATTATTATTCACTGTTGCATTCGCAGCAGCAGTACCGGAGCCTGCGGCACCCAGCATAATTCCGCCTAAATATCCGCCGTCTTTTGCAGTTACTTCGACTGAGCCGTTTTTAACTGTTGTATCCAGTATTGATGCTTCTGTTGTTCCTAAAATAGTATTAACAAGCGCATTTCCTGTTACAGAGGTGACACCGGAACCTGCAAGGTTAGCAAGCGCGTCATAAGTAACCGCGACGGTTTCTGCTGAAACATTCAATTTATTTGTATTTTCAATTTCTACCTGTTCAACAACCGCTGCAACATCGTTTGTCACGGTATTTGCTACAGCTACACCTCCGACAGAAGCAGTTCCGGAGCCGGTTACAGCAAGAATATTTACAATCGGAGTATATTTACCAATACTAATTCCTCCGCTAAAATCAGAATTATTGCCAACGAGAACCTCATAGAAATTGTCATTGTATTTCCATTTGTTGAAATCATTTTTTGCGATTACATTGATATCACTTGAGCCGTTAGAAAGGTTAGAGTTTACAACATAAGCTTTCACCGCTGCATCAACAACATTAATAATGCCTGCACCGGCAACACCAGCACCGCCAGCTGCACCAACCATCATCATGGTTGCACCGAATGAAGATTTTGAATCCGCATTAACATTAATATCTTTTCCTGCTGTGATTGAAGTTTTAGCACCGTCAATTGTGCCGACTTTTGCTTCTGTAGTGTTAGAAAAAGCGTTTACATAAGCAATTGCGCCGACAGAAGCCATACCGGCACCGCTTACTGCAACATTTACACTCTCAACATCAGTTTTTTCAGCGGCATCGACATTCACAGCACCTGCGGATTTTATGGTAACACCGTCTTCTACGGTTGCAAGTGTTTTATTTACAACAGTATTAACATTAGCTGAACCGTTAACCGCAACATTGCCGGCACCGCCGCCAACTACCATCAGAGTTCTGACAGTTTCATTATTTTGTGCTTTTACGTTAACATCTCCGGATGTGGTTTTGATATTAGCACCTTTTGCAATTTTTGCTTCGGTTGTGCCGGTTACCACATTTACAAAAGCAGAGCCGCCGACAGCCGCTGTACCCGCGCCCGTAATACTACCGACAATCGCGTTGATTACAACACTATCCGTTGCCTGAACATCTACTGAACCGGCATTTATTACAGCATTACCAACTGAAGCCAGTACATTGTTATTAACGACTTTTGTAATTATAGAACCGCTTACGCCTGCCGTACCGCCGCCTGCCAGATCAAATGTCATCTGCCAGTTTTTGAGGGATTCATAATCCTCAAGGGCTATACCGCCATTCACAACCTTAGTTATAATATCATCAAGATTGATAGATACAATGTCTCTACCGCCGGAATAGTTGTTTGCCGCCGCATTGACATTCACTTTACCGCTTGAAGTTATATTTGCACCGTCTGCAACTGATGCTGAAACATTTTTATTCAAAACATCTACAATAATAGAACCGCCGACACCTGCTTTTGCTCCGCCTGTGATTACCCCGCCACGGCTCTTTAAGTCTGTAGTATCAGATGCAATAACATCAACTCCGGTTGAATTTGTCACAGTGCCGCCAACAGATGCCATTGTGTTGTTAACAATAACATTTGCACCAATATTTGCGGCAGCCGCCAGAGTACCTGTTGATACGGAAACAGCTGCAGGAATAATGTCGATATTTTCATAAGATTGAGCAGCAGCACTTACTTTGCCGTCTGTTTCAATATTAGAATTTACGTTTGAAGTTGTTTCATTTGTATAAACATTTGTAATAATATTACCGCCTACTGCATTGCCGTTACCCAGTGCCAATCCTGCAACTGCCGTGACACCCTCGACTGTATTATTATAATCAGATGCTGCGGCAACATTTCCTGTTGATTTAATTGAACCGCCTGTAATATATGATTGAATATTACTATTCAAAACATTTACAATAGCATTTGCCAGAACTTGGGTAGTTTGCCCCGTAGTAAGCCCGAAATTCACTGCAAGAAATCTTAAAAGTTCGTCAGAGTCTGCCGTAACAGATACAGAGGTTGAATTCTGTATTTTAGAATTTTGGATACCCGCAATAATTTCGTTATTAATAACATTCACAACAGTACCGATACCTACACCTGCACCGTTAGCAGTAGAAATAGAGGCTGAACCGGCAACATTTGCGGCATTAATATTTGAGTAAGCAAGAGTATCCACAGCACCGGAAGAATTTATTACAGCATTATTAATCGCTGCTGAAACAGCATTCCCAATGACGTTAACCCCTATAGCACCTACAAATGAGAATGATGAAGAACCGCCTGTAATTACACTGCCTGCAATTGAAAATGCAATTATATCATCAGTTACACCGCCTTTATCGTTAGCCTTAACATTTACATTTTTGACACCTTGAAGATTACCACCGGTAATTTCAGAAGTTGTTGATTTATCATATATATCAATATTACCTGCAATACCGGCACCAACATTGGTACTGCTGCTTCCTCCGCCTGCGTAAGCAACACCGCCGGCACCTTTATAAGATTTTGAATAATTGTTTGCAACTACATTTACATCGGTATTATTCCCTGTCAGAGTAACATTTTTCATAGAAGATGTTACCGTATTGTCTATTGTGTTTACGTTAAATGAACCGCCCACAGCAGTCTTTGTATTGCCGCTTTGACCGGATGCAGCACCTACTCCGAGTGCAACTGCAATATTTTCATTATTTTCATCAGCCTTAATATTCAACGCGCCGTTTTGATTTGCAAACGTAACATTTGAGCCGTTCATTTTAGCTATTGTTGAACCGCCTTTGGAATTAACATTAACAGCGGCACCTGCACCGACATTACCTGATTTTGCGACACCTGTTGCTATATCAAGACCTTTTGTTTCCTGTGTTGCTTCTACATTCAAAGAATTTCCGACAGTAATAGTCGCATTGCCTACAGAAGCTTCTACATTGGTATCATTAGAATTTACTGTTACAACACCTGCTGCTGCGGCAGAAAAATTATCGGCTGCGGTCTGACCGTTTGCAGTTTGAGTTAAATTACCTGTAGTTCCGGCAAGCGCCTGACCTTGAGAAGTTGTAGAATTATTGTCAGTCGTTCCGTCATCAGGTGTTTTATTTGTATCATTCAATGATGATTGAACATTTTCGTCTTGAAGAGAATCTGTAACCGAACTTCCTGAAGCATCAGCGACAGCTTTATCTGAAGAAGATGCCCCGCCTTTGATTTTATCTACAATCGGCTGTAATTTATCCATCCAGCCGCCAAAGTTCCCGAAGGTCTGATTGCCGGAAGATGTTCCGCCGTTATTTACAGCTTGCTGTGTATCTTTTTCAACACTTACGCCGCCGGCAAAAGCACCTGCCAGACCGACATTCAAAGATTGATATTTTGAATCTGCTTTAATATCAGCACTTTCAGCTGCAGTAACAGTAGCCCCGTTACCGATTTGAGCCTGTACATTTTTATCAATATCGTTCACCATAACAGTGGCACCGACTGCGGCTCCTGAAGATGATGTCTGACCGCTGCCCTGTGAGGTTGAACCTTTTTGTTTTGATACCGCACCGCCGATATTTAAAACGGAAGTTTTATCAGTTATATTTAATTCATTACCAAAAGCAACGGTATTATTAACAAGATCTGTTTTATCCGCAACAGGTCTAAATTTTCCTTCACCGGCTTTTACTTCAACTTTTTTAGCGGAAACTTTTGCATTTTCACCGATTGAAGAAGTTGTGTTTCCACTTATACCGTTAACAAGAACAGAACCGGACAAAGCAAATGTACCGGAGGTTGCGCCTGTTGATATTACATTCAGATAATTTGCTTCATTAGCCGAGCTAATCACTATATTTCCGTTTTGAACATTAACGGCTGCGCCTTTACCAATAGATGCAACCGCATTATTAGTAAAATCATTAACAAGCACGGAACCGCCTAAACCTACTTTGTCACCGCTTGCCGCACCTTTAAATATAGCAGTCAGTTCGCCCACACCGTTAAAGTTCACCGCAGAATTTACGGCGTTAACAAGAACATCGCCCCCGTCAGCTGTAACTTTTGCATTTTCACCGATTTTTGCTGTCGTATTATTTGCTATTGTGTTGTACACAACAGAACCGGAAACACCGACGGTCTCACCTTTACCGGATGCGGCAACCTGATTGTTAAAAAGGTTGTAATCAAATGTATTGTTATCACCGGACGCCAGTTCAAATTCAACATCGGACAAATCAAGCCCTGAATACTCATCCCCGTTAGATTCAAACATGCTGAAATCCCAGCTCCAATTGCCCGAAGACGAAGGCCCGAGTTTTAGGCTGACAACATCCTGACCGAGAATATTAAGCTGAATATCAGCAAGTGAAAGCGGAAGTTCCGTTGTTGAATTAACTTTTACGGAATTTGCATTAACATTACCTGTGATACTTGCTTTTGTTGTATTATCCTGACTGTTCACAAGAACCGCGGCACCCGGAGCAAACCTTGCGCCGTCCGTAGATTCTGAGGTTACTTTATTGGTTGTGTAATCAATAGTATTAGCTTCAACTGCAACATCACCGCCGGCTTTAAATTCAGCACTGCCTATTGATGCCGTGGTATTAACTACACTTTTATTGATATCTACAACACCCGTCAATTCAACTTTTGGAGTCGGAGATGATGTTGTCGGATTTTTGGCATCTGCTTTGTCAGAAGAAAATGCCGACATAATACCCTGAATTTTACTTAAAATACCTTTTTCCTGTTCATCGTGCTCCTTATCATCTTTATTTTCCCCTTGATCACCGGGTTTATATTCACTTCCTGTAGCGGAAATTTTTACATCGCTCACATGCAATGATTGCGCTGTAACATTTGCATCACCTTTCAATTCAGTATTTGCATTCACAACAGCAGATGTATTTACTCTGTCATTTTTCAAAACAAGAGATACACCGGCAGTACTTCCTGCGGATTGTCCCTGTGAAGCCTGTTGATATTTTACAGTATTGTCTGACTTTATAGAATTATTTGTTACATTGACCGCTGCCACATTCAAATTATCTGCCTTGATAGTTGACTTATTGTCAACCTGAACATTAGTATCAGCAGTTGACGTATGATTTATAACCATTAATTCATAAGCATTTGCTTTTTGACCTTTGTTTTGAATTAAAGTCTGGTTATTGAGTCTGAGTGAAGATTTGTTCTCTGACATTGCAAGAGCTTTAAAATCTCCGTTTGTATTAATATTTGAATTTTCAACATTTATATTAGATTTTGTAGAGTTACCCAGCGCGTAAATCAACGCTTTACCGGTCGGAATTGTTAATGAAGACACAGAAGTCTCAGCGTTTGCATTGGTACCTAAAATAATATCCCCGTTTGCGGCAAGGTCTGCATTTTCAATATTGATTTCAGCCTCAGCTCTTGCGCCGACAAAATCATCATAAGGGGTATCCATATTAAAAAATCCGTCAAGATTTGTTGCGGCGTCCATTGTCGCTGCCTTTATATTACTAAATTGCGAGTCTACTTTATCAGCAGCTTCCGCAGTGATATCAATTTGACCGCCTGCGATTGTAGCGTTTTTAATATTTACAGACGCCTTAACCGGCTCATTTTTATCAACTTTGTTAAGAATTGAACCTGTTGTTTCACGAGAAGCCTGCGCACGGATTACAACTTTGCCGTTTTGTAAATCCAATCCTGTCGGATTTTGGATATTATTTGATACAAGGCTGTTAAAAACTTCATTGGCTCTGTCAGCTGTCAGAATTTTTTCCTGATACTGGTTACCAATACCGGCAATAATTCCTGCAGTATTTTTAGCGGTTGAATCCTCTCCTACCGTAATATTTTTACCGTAAATTTCAACACCGTCGCGTGCAATGATTTTACCGTTAATTGTTATATTACCCTGTGAATCGGTTTTCAAATTAGACAAATCTTCTGTCGGGTTTGCCTTCATGCCGGAAGTAAAAGAATTATAAGTATCCTGTGACGGAGTAATCAAAGACAATGCACCCACGTTCAACACGCCTGAAGCTCCGATTACAATACCGCTTGGAGAAACAAAGATTGCATGACCGTTATTAAATGCGCCGGAATTATTAAGAATGTTCAAAATACCGTTTATATTAACCTGATTGTTTACGAGTGCAACAAATTTATCTCTGCCAATAGAGTTTATAAGGTTTGCAATATCACCTTCAGTTAAATTAAACTGATTAAAATGACCGAAGTCAGTCGAACCATGGCTAAAGTTTGGATTGATATCCCAGATATTACCATTTTGAGTTATATCAGGCGCCATGCCGGCTGATTTATCAGGTGTAATCACACTCTCTGCCAGCAGCGGCAAAACTAAACTCTGCTGGAACACAAAACTTACGCATAAAATGGCAACAAAGACTCGGCGCACAATATCCGTAAACAATCTTTTTCTCTTCATAAATTTATATATCCTTTTCTTCCGGTTAATTTACACACGTAACCACATTACAGTATTGTATACATGAAAATACAAACATAATTTATTTTGTTTAAATGTTACAGATTTATTACAAAGATGTAACATATCTTTAAAATTTAATTAAAAAATATATATTTATAGTAATTTAAAAAATAAGGTGAAAAAGATTATAAGTGAGTGGTAATGAAAAATAAAAAACTTTTGCTAACAATTATCTGCGCGGTAAGTTTACAATGTACCGGAGGAGTTTTTGCTGAACCAGCACCGATGATACCGGCAGCAATTCAGTCAACAGGCGGAATTAACACTCACGATATGGATATCTTAAAACAGCAGCAAATTGAACAAATTGAGCGCAAAGATTTTCAAAACCTTGAAAAAAGCAACAAATTTAAAGATAAAGAAAAAAAACAAACTCGCAAAGAAAAAAAGCAAAAAGAAAAAGTAATAAAAGCTAAAGCAGTTGAATATGCCACAAAGGGTGTTTATATTGAAAACATTCAGGTTTCACCGAGCGAAATTTTGACGACAGAAGAAATTTCAGATATCATTGAACCCCACACAGGTCAAAACCTTACGTTTGATGCTATAAAACAAATAGTTGATGAGATAAACAATCTCTATCTTGAAAAAGGTTATGTAACGGCAAGAGCATACGTTCCTGAACAAACAATCGACAATGAAACTTTGTACATCGAACTTGTGGAAGGTAAAGTCGGGAATGTAACAGTTACAAACAACCGCTGGACAAGAGATTCTTATATCAAAAACAGAATTCAAGGTAAAAAGGGAGACGTTTTTGATATTGTTGAATTGGAAGAAGATGTTCTGAACTTTAACAGATACACAACAGGCGTTGAGTTAAGCGCAAACCTGAAACCTGGCGAAGAAACTCTCGGAACAACGGATATTGAACTCAACGCAAGAGAAAAAATTCCGTTCCACATAACAGGTATTTTTGATAACGCAGGCCGCGACACAATCGGTAAACTCCGTGGCGGTGTAATGTTACAGCACGACAGCCTGTTTGGTTTCAGAGATAAACTCACAGCAGGTATGTATGCCAGCAGACACTCTATCACTCCGTTTGCTGATTACAATATACCGGTGAACAAATATGACGGGCGTGTCGGTTTTATGTTTTCATCAAGCAACGCGGCTATCAGAAACGGCAGCTACTCAATGTTTAACATCAAGAGCCGTTCTTATGTGTATTCACTTTACTTTAACCAGCCGATTGTAAGAAAACCTTATATGGAATTATCCAGCTACAGCGCATTAAATTACAAACAGGCAACAACAACATTTGACGGATATGACTTGTACACGGACAAAATCACCAGTGCACAAACCGGTTTGAACTTCAGATATGATACAAGAAAAGGTATCTGGTATTTAAACCAGAACGTATATTATGCGTTCCCGATATTTAAAGACAACTCAAACTACCTGAAATTAGAGGGCGGACTTGTCAGACTGCACGATTTCGGACACGGAATTGTCGGACAATTCAGAGCAAATTACCAATGGATTCCGCAGGATATTGTTCCTTATATAGACCAGTACCAGGGCGGAGGTTTGTCATCAGTCAGAGGTTATTCTGAAGGGCTATTGATTGGTAAAACAGGATATTTTGTAAGCACTGAACTTTTATTCCCGTTTATGCCGTCAAAAATTAAGACTAAAAAGAAAGAAGTACCGTTCCTTGGCAAATACGTAAAAGGGGTAGTATTCGTTGACCACGCTGGAGTTTTACCGTTCAAAGGAGAAGGGCCTGGAAAAGACTTGTCATACGCAAACGATTTTCTGTTAAGTGCAGGTCTTGGGCTTAGAATAACTCTGCCGGGAGATTTAACAGCGCGGTTATACTGGGGCTTCCCGATGATAAGAAACAGCCACGAGTACAAACATCCATCCAGCAGATTCCATTTTGAGATGATGCTGACACCGGACTTTGACGCACTGGTTAAGATGAGACATCCAAAAGAACCAAAAGAGAATAAAAAAGAAATCAAAACACTCTAACTGAACATAAGATTTGAAAATAAGTAGAGTAAGACACGAAAAAAGCGTTCTCCTAAATTAGTAGAGCTGATTTGCGGGGGGGCGGAATTAAAACTGCTAAGCTCTTACGGGCATGACAAAGTTGGTGGGCACGCATGCGCCTTGTCAACCCTATAATTCAGAATGACGCATAACTGTCAGACATTGCCTGACATACAAGAAATTTACAACAACTCAAACTCATCAGAATTAACTTCGCGTAAAAAGTTTGTCCAGCTGTTGTAGTACTCCGCAATAGCCATTGTGTAGCCCACGATAATTGATTTGTATGACTGCTTCATAACAATTAAGGATGTCAAGTCCGACTTGCCCGTCTCGTAATCCTTTACGGATACATCAATCAATTCCTCTGAACTTGTAAGTATTTTGGTTTCATAGTCATTGAGGTTTGCGGCTGATATTAATAATTTATAGTATGCAGCATTTAGGTCTTTAATTGCTTTATTTTTTACTGATTCATATTTTAGTTCAGCCTGTTCCATCTGTAATTTTGCATTTTTAATCTCGGGTGTGTAATTGTAGAATACCGGCAGATTAACAATATTTCCACCGACGTAAGCCCCGCTGTTATATCGTCTGTCATCAGTTTGGGTCATTGTTTGATAAGCGTAGCCGCCTACAAGTTCCAAATCCGGAACTCTTTTGCGCATCACAACTGTCAAATTCTTTTTGGCGACTTCAATTTCCTGTTTTGCAATTTTTATATCAAACCTGTTTTCAAGGGCGCGTTCAGCTATCGTATCAAAGTCAGGAAACTTTGTTGTTGGCGGCGGGGTCATCAATTCTTCAAAATTGTTATTTTCATACAATACTTTATCAGCTGAATCATAGAAAACTTTTTCTTTAGAATTAATTATTTTGTTAAATTCGAAAAGAGCGCTTTTGACGTTAGCCTTTGCCGTATTAACCTGTGTAATCATCTGGTTAAGAGCGATTGTAGCTTGGATTGCATCAATCTCCGGAACCGCTCCTGATTTTACATGCCGCTTTGCTATTTCCAGAAGTTCTTCCTGGAGTTCTTGCTGCTGTTCCATTGTGTCCAGAACGGATTTTGCTGCAACAAGGTTTACGTACGCTTCTCTTACATCCATTTCTATTGAAAATTTTCTGTAATCAATGTTTTTTATAATCAGGTCAAGATTAGCCTTTGCAAGATTTTTTCTTGCGCCGCGTTTTCCTATTTCTATAAGTTCAGAGAACCCGAGTTGGTTAGGTTCGGTTCTGCCGGCAGCTCCTAGAAAATAAAAGGCATTAAAATCAGGGTTTTGCAGCCTATTGGCAATTTTTACATCATTTTTTGCCATATCCTGTTCAAGATAGGAAGCCTTTAGGTCTATATTATTTTCCACAGTGATATCAATTGCCTGCTGAAGAGTAACCTTTTGCACATCTTCAATTGCAAAGCTCATCACTGGGATAAAATATAAAACTAAAAAAATTAATAGCTTTTTCATAAAAATAACGTCCGGATAAAATTATACCATAATGTCAGCCCAGAAAAAAGTTTTTTTTATAAAAAGTTTACTAATAAAAAAGTTTCACATATAATAAAAAAACAGGAGAGAAAAATTGAATAAACAGATTTACGCAAATATAGCCTTGTTAACAGTAGCCGTAATATGGGGATTAACATTTACAGCCCAGCGTGTCGGCATGGAATTTTTAGGTCCGTTTACATTCAACGCGGTACGCGCAATTCTCGGCAGTATAAGCCTTGTACCTGTTATTATTTTATTCAAACTGTTACAAAAGAAGAAACGCAAGCAGTATTCTCCGGAAAAAACTCGCGCCAGAAGAATACGCCTATTACAAGGCGGACTGGCATGCGGTTTGGTACTATTCTTAGGGATGACATTACAGCAGATTGGCTTGATTTATACATCTGCAGGTAAAGCCGGCTTTATCACAGCACTATACATTGTTATTGTCCCAATATTGTCATTTTTCTATAAGCATAAAATAACGGCAAATGTGTGGGTAAGTGTATTTCTTGCGGCTGTAGGACTTTATTTGTTATGCTGCCAGACTAATATGTCTGTTGCACCTGCCGATTTAATCCTTATTATCAGCGCATTGATGTTTGCAGTGCATATTATGGTAATAAACCATTATTCACCTAAAGTTAACCCTATAAAACTTTCCTGCACCCAGTTTTTTGTAGCAGGTATACTTTCAATCGTGCCGATGTTTATATTTGAAACTCCTGATATTCATAATATTTGGCTTGCAAAAGATGCGATTATATATTCGGGATTTTTTGCATGCGGGGTTGCTTATACTCTGCAAATAGCAGGGCAGAAAAACACCTCTCCGGTTGTTGCGTCTCTAATTTTGAGTTTGGAATCGGTTTTTGCTGTAATCGGCGGATTTTTAATCCTGCATGAGGTTTTGTCATTGCGCGAACTTATAGGCTGCGGTTTTATGATTACCGCAACCATACTTTCGCAATTGAATATTCCTGCATTGAAAGAGCTTTTAAATTCTGCTGATACCAAGAGCAAATAATGATAATAAAATTGAACCTAAAAGTGCGCTGACAAAACCTTCGACTTCAAAGCCGGGCGCCACTGCACCCGCAAGCATTAATAAGAGCGCATTTATTACAAACGAAAATAATCCCAGCGTCAGGATATTTACAGGCAGCGTAATTATTTGTATTAGCGGTTTTATAAAAGTATTTATCAATGCAAGAATTACACACACAAGCAAAGCGCTTACAAAGCTTTCAACTTCGATTCCGGGCACAACCCAAGATACAAAAACAATTGCAAGTGCATAAACAACCCATCTCAATATTAAATTAAGCATACGAACCTCACTTATTATATCTACAGAGACATAATAAGCCGAAAATAAATATAAATTATTAGCAGAAAAGGCTATTTAAAGTAGTAAAGATTAGAAACTTGTAGCGTCGAGAATTTCTTTTTGGCGTCTTGCACGTCCGTCACGAACAGCACCCACCGCACCTTTTGTTTCAATATTATGTATAACCGTATTTTTTACTTCTTCAACGTCTACGTTTTGATAGTTTATTCCTATATAATACAATCCCGCAAGAACCGCTATTAATACTATTAACTTACCCATAATTTAAACCTCATAATTGATAACAAAAATTATTATACATTATTTCTGCGGATACGGCAAGATGAACCGCCAGGGATTTATATAGCAGTTTACACTAAAAAGGCTAAAATTGTCACCCTGAACTTGTTTGACTACTTTTTCCAAAATCTTTGATTTTGTGAAAAATGTCCGGTTTTCCGCATGGTCTTACCAATGGCAAGATTCCGAAACAAGTTCGGAATGACATTATAGCTAGATTTCGAGTATATTTGGTGTAAAGTTGTATATAAATTCCAACCGCCATTAGTTATACATTAGCCAGCTTTCGTGTTAAAATTAGTTTATGGAAGTAAGGAAGAAAAAAGTTGCGGTTGCATTGAGCGGCGGGGTAGACAGTTCTGTTGCAGCCTTGTTGCTGCAGCAGCAAGGGTATGAGGTCGTTGGACTGACTGGCAAAATGGTTAATACTCCGGCAGCTGATATAGTTTGCGAAAACGCAAGGCGTGTTGCGGATAAACTCGGCATAAAACATTATATCTGTGATGTCAGTGCAAATTTTCAGGATAAAATTATTGATTATTTTGAAAATTCGTACCGCTGCGGATTAACTCCGAACCCGTGCATTATGTGCAACCGGTTTATAAAATTCGGCGACCTTCTTGATTATGCCATAAATAATCTTGGGGCTGATTATTATTCTACTGGTCACTATGCACAAATAGTAAATGACAACGGAATTTATAAGCTTTATCCAGCAAAAGATACAAAAAAAGATCAGCTTTATTTTTTATGCAGACTAAATCAGGAGCAGATATCAAGACTCATCTTTCCGCTTGCGGATTTGGAGAAATCACAAATCAGACAAATAGCAATAGACGCCGATTTACCGCCAAAATCAGCTAAAGAAAGCCAGGATATTTGTTTTATTGAAAAGCCTAACACAACAAAAAAATATCTAACGGAAAAGTTTGGGCTAAAAAAAGGTAATTTTATAGACATAAAAGACGGTAAAAAATGGGGCGAACATTCAGGCACATATCAATATACAATCGGTCAGCGTAAGGGTATTGGAATTGCCGCACCGTACCCGCTGTATGTTATTGATATTGATGCAAAGAATAATATTGTTTATTTAGGACGAGAAGAAGATAACTACAAAGCTGAATTAACCGTAGATAATGTAAACCTGACATATCCGATTAATACCACAGAGTTTGATGCAATGGTAAAAATCCGCTACAACATGCAGTCGCAAAAAGCCCGCATTGTTCTAAACGGCACCTGCGCGCAGATAAAATTTTATGAACCGGTAAATTCAATTACAAAAGGACAAGCCGGAGTATTTTATGATATGACTGACGGACATCTTATAGGCGGCGGCTGGGTTACATCATAAACTTTACTTTTAATTTTTACAGGCTTATCATGGTATCAAGAGGAGGAGAAGTATGTATAATCCCAAATCGCATAAAGCCGAAGAGTTTATTTGCCATGAAGAAGTTTTGGCATCTTTAGAGTATGCAAAAGAAAATAAAAATAATGTTGAATTAATTGATAAAATTTTGGAAAAAGCCAGATTACAAAAAGGACTTACGCATAGAGAAGCCGCTGTTCTATTGGATTGTGATATAAAAGAAAAAAATGATGAAATATTTGCACTTGCAGAACAAATAAAAAAAGATTACTACGGAAACAGAATAGTTTTGTTTGCGCCGCTTTATCTTTCAAACTACTGCGTAAACGGCTGTGTCTACTGTCCGTATCACGCCAAAAACAAACATATTCCGAGAAGAAAACTCTCTCAGGAAGAAATAAAAAAAGAAGTTGAAGCCTTACAAGATATGGGTCACAAGCGGTTAGCCATAGAAGCAGGAGAAGATCCGGTTAATAATCCGATAGAATATATTCTGGACTCAATCAAAACCATCTATAGCGTAAAACATAAAAACGGTTCAATTAGACGTGTAAACGTAAATATTGCTGCCACAACAGTAGAAAATTACAAAAAACTGCACGAGGCAGGAATCGGCACTTACATACTCTTCCAGGAAACTTACAATAAAGAATCCTATGAGCAGCTTCACCCGACAGGACCAAAACACAATTACGCCTACCACACGGAAGCAATGGACAGAGCAATGCAGGGCGGAATTGATGATGTCGGACTGGGTGTTCTTTTCGGGCTGGAATCCTACAGATATGAATTTTCAGCACTGCTTATGCACGCAGAGCACCTTGAAGCTTGTTTTGGTGTAGGACCCCACACTATCAGTGTTCCGAGAATAAAAAGAGCAGATGATATTGACCCTGACACCTTTGACAACGGAATTGACGATGATATATTTGCCAAAATTGTTGCCTGCATAAGAATTGCTGTGCCCTATACCGGCATGATAATCTCAACCAGAGAAAGCGAAGAATGCAGAAAAAGACTGCTTCACCTCGGAATTTCGCAGATTAGCGGAGGCTCAAAAACAAGTGTCGGCGGATATTTTAACCCTATGCCGGAAGATGAAAATTCAGCCCAGTTTGATGTTTCAGATAGACGTCCGCTTGATGAAGTCCTGCGATGGCTGATGCAGCTTGGTTATATCCCGAGCTTTTGTACAGCCTGCTACAGAAACGGCAGAACCGGCGAAAGGTTTATGGATATCTGTAAAAGCCAGCAAATTCATAACTTCTGTCAGCCAAACGCTATTATGACGTTGAAAGAATATCTGGAAGATTATGCGTCAGATGAAACAAAAAAAGTCGGAGAAGCTCTTATTGCCAAAGAAGTTGAAAAGCTTCAAAACGAAAATATCAAAGCAACTGTAAAAGAAGATTTGGTAAAAATTCATAACGGCGAACGCGATTTTACGTTCTAATAGAATGAATAAATAATTTAGAAAACGGGCGGTTGAAAAATCCATAAAGTTTGAGACCATCCATTTTTAATGCTTTTTTGTTTTTACAAACAATCGTGAGAGATGCTTTGCGACCGCTTTTTGCAATGATTTTACCTGCAGGATAGAAATTGTTCAGTTCTACAATTTTTAATTTGTATGGGTTTGGGATAAGAAAATGTCGTCCAACCGTTACGTAAGCAGGTGCCCAGGGGTGAAGCGCACGGATTTTTGCATGAAGCTCCTCTGCTGTACAGTTTTCAAAGTCAAGCATAAGGTCATTGTTAGAAATATTTTCGCAATATATAGCGTTATCCTCATTTTGAGGAACGGGAATTATCGTACCGTATGCAATGTTTTGCAGAATATCAGCAGCTTCAAATCTGGCTTCAAATGTTATCTTGTTTTTTAATTCCCGCCCTGTGTCATTCGGAAGAATTTCAATTTCTTTTTGTTTTAAAATAGCACCGTGGTCAAATTTTTCGTCTATCAAATGCAGTGTCAATCCGGATTTTGTCTCCATATTTTTGATGGCGTTGTAATAAGGATTAGCACCGCGGTATTTGGGCAGCAGGGACGGATGCAGATTTATTGAAGCAATTTTTGGAATATCAAATATTTTTTTTGATATTTTTTCTCTCCATGTGCCGACAAGTAGTACATCTGTATTATTTTTAATCAAAAAATCACGGAATTTTTTACTGTTTGCCGATTTAACCTTTATTTCCGGGATTTTAAACTTCTTTATAAAGGTGACATCAGGATTTGTCTTAAAAAAATCATGCAGAAAAAGCTTAAACCAATTTAGAACGACTCTTTCATACCTCAACACGCCGATAATCTCACAACCCGCATCCTGCGCGCCTTTTATGAGATTAATAAGCATTGCGCCTTTTCCTAAAATAACAACTTTCATAAAATTTATTTTCGCACATCCGTAAACTTTTGTAAAATTGTAAATTTTACAATTAAAGAATTCAGTGACATGTGCCGATATATAAAATGTGTTATTTTAATTAAAGGAGAAAACATGGTTGAATTTGACGGAAACGTATCGAGCTCAAGGGGTAATGTACCAAGCTCAGGTGAAGGTTATGGTTCTGAACCACTTACGGAAAAAATTGCAAAAAAGATTTTGATTGACTTTAAGAAAAAAGATACAGATTCATCAATGCGCGTATCTTTTGATGAGCTTTCTAATGCAATTATCAAAGAATATGTTGATAACGGCTACAAACGAACAGATCCGCATAAACCGGGCGAAACTATTACGGACTTGCTGCACTATTATCAGGAACGTGCAAAAGAGTTTGATGCCAACGGCGACGGAGCTTTGAATATTGACGAATATACAGCAATGTTCAGAGAAAAATTTGAAGAAGCTGAAAGAGAAGCTGCTGCACGTGCTGATTCAAAAGATGACAAAAACAGAAACATTGGACAACCTAAAGTTGAGAAGCATGGCAATCCAACGCCTCCAGACGTTCCTCAAAGTGTTTCTGAGCAAAAGGATGTACAACCGGAGACTATATCAAATAGTATTGGAGAGCTTAATAAAAAATCCGGTCAAAATTTTATTAACAAATTTATAGAATAATCAGAATCTGGCGGATGCTCATAAGTTGCGTCCGCCATTTTGTAAATTAATATTTAATCTTTGAAGCTCTGTCCATTTCCCGTTTCTGGTCTTTTTTGGCGATATCATCGCGCTTGTCATGGATTTTTTTACCTTTGGCAAGTCCTATTTCCACTTTTGCAAACCCGTGCGACAGAAAAACCTCAAGCGGTACAACCGTATAGCCGTCTTTTTTAATTTTATTTGATATTTTGAGGATTTCCTTTTTATTCAACAGCAATTTTCTCGTACGATCAGCCTTATGATTATAACGGTTGCCCTGTTCGTACGGGGATATGTGGCAGTTGTATAAGAAAATTTCATTATCTTCGATTTTACAAAAACTGTCTTTGAGGTTAATTGCGTTTTTGCGGATAGATTTAATTTCAGTTCCTGTGAGAACAATACCCGCTATATATTTTTCAAAAATAGTAAAATCATGGAATGCTTTTCTGTTTGTGGTGATAACTTTTCTGTCCATAAAAAGATTATATCACGGAAAAATTACTTTATTTGTTTGAAAAATTCATCAGAGATTAATTGGGAGTACTTTGAATTTTCGTTAGCCGCAAGCAGAACTCTGGGTTCACCTTCTGAATTTTCAACAACTGAAATAATTCCGCCGATATCACCAAACGGGAGTTTACTTACTTTTGCTTCAAATTTTACGTAAGGTGCAGTTTTGCCAAACGCATTCATTGTGCCCCTTTTAGTCACTTTAAAATCCTCAATTGAAGCTGATTGATTTTTAAATTTACCGATAGCTGTTTTAATTTTTTGTTCTGCTGCGTCAGACTTTAAATCTTCTGCAGTAATAAGCTGTTTGTTACCGGAATCCACTACTACAAGTTTTTGTCCTGAAGCTTTGTGTTCCGCGACAACCGCATTATACCCCATAATTCCTGCAGCTCGTTCTATTTCAAATTCTTCGTTAATGCCGCTGAAATCACCGACCTTTTTAGCTTTTTCCAGCATGCTTTCCTGAGAGTGCTTAAAATACGGACCAATGTATTTGACTACCAAATCTTTGCCGCCTATTGATATAAAACCAATAATAGCAAGTGTTAAAATTATTGCATTTATGAAATTTTTTAAACATCCCATGTTGAATTCCTCACATTATCCTGCTACAATTATTATAAATATGACAAAATCAGAAATCAACAATATAAACACTTGGGATGTGGATATCAACGAATTGACGCCTGTTATGCAGCAATATTTGGAGTGTAAGCGTCAAAATCCCGATGCTGTTTTATTCTACAGGCTCGGCGATTTTTATGAAACTTTTTTTGAAGACGCAGTTTTGATGTCAAAGGAACTGGAATTAACGCTAACAGGTCGCGATGCCGGTGCAAAATACGGCAGAATACCGCTTGCCGGTATCCCGGCAAAGGCTGTTGCGGGGTATTTGGAAAAATTGGTTCAAAAAAATATCAAGGTTGCTATATGTGACCAGCTAGAAGATCCCAAACTGGCTAAAGGGCTTGTCAAAAGAGGTGTTACAAGAATAATTACTTCAGGAACACTCACGGAGAGCGATTTTTTAAACCAAAATTCAAACAATTATATTTGTGCGTTATTTAAAGATGAAAAAACTGATATTTACGGATTTGCATACGCTGATATTTCAACAGGTGAATTCAAAACTACCCAGGGGCTCTTGCCGCTTATTATGTCAGAACTTGCGCGTATCAGACCGGCGGAAGTCATAGCGCCATCTGTTGAGCAAAAAATTCAGCCGTTTCAAATAGTTCCGGAAACTAAAATTAATCTTCCTGATGAGATTGTAAAATTGTATAATTGTTCAAAAATTCCTGCGTCTGTATTTGATACAAATTTTGCGGAAAACAATTTGAAAGCTGTGTTTGAAGCGCAAAGTCTTGAATCTTTCGGTTATACAAAATATAAAACAGGTTTTCGCGCGGCAGGCGCACTTCTTGCTTATGTATGGGAGAATATGAAAGATAACCTTCCGAAATTTGACAGAATTGAACCTTATGAACTCTCTGAATTCATGATTTTAGACGGCAGTACACGCAAAAACCTTGAACTAACTGAAACATTGAGAGAAAAAAACAAGTATGGCTCGTTATTTTGGGCAATAGACAGAACCAGAACCAATATGGGCGCAAGACTCTTGAAAAATTGGATTTGCCAGCCGCTAAAAAAAGTTGAAGACATCCTCGCCCGCCAGAATGTAGTGAGTGAATTTGTTGAAAACAGTGATGTAAGAATTAACGTTAACAATGTTTTGGAAAAAATATATGATATCCAGCGGCTTGCGACAAGGATGAGCAACAATTCAGCTAACCCGAAAGATTTTCTCTCTCTTAAAAATTCGCTGCACTTTTTGCCGGAACTTCTTGATGCCGCAAATCCGCTTGAAAATAATCCGCTTGTCTCTATTGAAAAGTACAGAGAAGAAATCAGTGATTATGTTGAACTTATAGAAAGAACAATAGCTGATGATGCGCCTATGATTATCAAAGAAGGCGGAATACTGAAGCAAGGTGTTAACGGCGAATTGGACTATTTTCGCGAGCTTTTGACAGGGGGCGAAAATTGGCTCAAAGACTTTGAAGAAAGGGAGAAAGAAGCAACCGGAATTAAAAATCTCAAAGTCGGCTATAACAAGGTGTTCGGGTATTTCATAGAAGTAACTAATTCCTATAGAAATCTTGTTCCTTCGACATATATCCGCAAACAAACTCTAACCGGCGCAGAACGGTTTATAACAGACGAACTAAAAAAACACGAGGATGATGTGCTTTCTGCAAAATTCAAGGCAGTAGAACTCGAATACAAATTATTCTGTGATTTCAGGGAATATTCCAAAGAATTTGTGACCAAAATCAGAGAAATTGCGGATGCAATTGCAAAAACTGATGTTTACGCCTCACTTGCGCAGACTGCGGTTGAAAACGCTTACTGTAAGCCGGAAATTGATGAATCTGATGATTTTATAGTCAAAAACGGCAGACATCCGGTGCTGGAAAAAATTCTTCCTCTTGGTGAATATGTATCAAACGACTTGGAATTAAAAAGTAAATCTCACGATACAACACAATTTATGATACTAACCGGTCCCAATATGGCAGGTAAATCAACCTATATGCGCCAAAATGCTTTAATTGCTCTATTGGCACAGATAGGTTCATGGGTTCCGGCTGATTACGCAAAAGTCGGCGTGTTTGATAAAATTTTCACTCGAGTAGGTGCGTCTGATGATTTAACTCTCGGACAGTCAACATTTATGGTGGAAATGATTGAAACCGCTTATATATTGAACGCGGCTACTGATAGAAGTTTTATTCTCCTTGATGAAATAGGACGTGGTACAAGCACATACGACGGTGTTGCAATTGCCTGGGCAGTTGCGGAATACATCGCAACCAAAATAAAAGCAAGATGTATTTTTGCCACACATTACCATGAATTGAACGTGATGACAAAGACTTACCCGCAGATTAAAAATTACAGAATAACAATAAGCGAAGAAAACGGTCATATAGAATTTTTGCGCAAGATAGTCCAGGGCGGAGCCAGCAAAAGCTATGGTATACAGGTTGCCAAAATGGCAGGTCTTCCTAACGCTGTCATAAAAAAATCAGAAGATTTGATGGTCAAAATGCAAAAAGATTTTTCAAACAACCTTGCAACGCGGCGAAAATCAGAAGAAAATGTGCCTGAGATTCCTCAGTTAAATCTTTTTGGCAGATAAAATTAACTTTTGTAAAAATTTCTGTAAAAAATGCGCAAAATTTTTTATTTATGAGTTTTAATGTAAATGAAATATAAGGAGAAAATATGCAGTTAGTAGGTCTTAATCCGCAAGTAGCTTTTCAGGCGAAACAAGCAGAAAACAGAACAGACGCAAATGCAGCTGTCAATACTCAAACTGCACCAGTACCTAATGATTCGTTTGAAAAACCGGAGCGAAAAAAAACTTTTAAAGAAGGTCTCGGCAGTGTTGCCAAATTTTTTGTAAATATTAAGGAAATGGCTGTCGGTATTGTTAAAGGGCTTTTGTACGGCGGAGCAGCAGCAGGTGCTATTGTTTTAGGAGACAGAGCAATCAACTTAAAACATACTGTAAAAGGCGGTATGGCAGCTTCAATTGTGGGCGGGGGTATTGCTGCTTTCCATATTATCAAAGCACGTTTAAAATCCAACCAAAGAACCGCAAATGTTGATCACCAGTTAAAAATCGGTCACCGCGATAAATAATCATATAATCATGTTTTCTTCATCAAATTTTGTTTTTTAATTTGCATGGTATAATTTACTTATGGCAAAAGTAAAAACAAAATGGATATGTCAGAATTGCGGGTATGAAACGGCAGGATATCTGGGGAGATGTCCTGAATGCGGTCAGTGGGGAACTTTTACGGAAGAAGTTCAAGCTGACATCAAAACTCCTGCAATGACACCACAAGGAATACTAAACAACGCAAAACCGGAACTTTTGTCAGACATACATATAGGTGAAGAAGTCCGTGTCAGCACTAATATAAAAGAATTTGACAGGATACTCGGCGGCGGACTGGTGCAAGGTTCTCTTGTGCTAATTGCAGGAGACCCGGGTATAGGCAAATCTACAATCCTTTTGCAGACAAGCGGTCAGCTTTGTCAAAACGGTAAAAAGGTGCTTTACGTTTCTGCTGAAGAAAGCGCAAGCCAGCTTAAACTACGGGCGGAAAGACTTTCTATAAATTCTGACGCACTCTATATCTACCCTCAGACTAATCTGGAAAATATCAGAACAGAAATTGATAATATTTCGCCAGATGTGGTTGTTATAGACAGTATTCAGGCAATATATTCGCAAACAATTACAAGCTCAGCAGGAAGCGTTTCACAGATTAGAGAATGCTGCAACATTCTGATGCAAATTGCTAAAAATCAAAATATAACAATCATTGTAATAGGTCATGTAACAAAAGACGGCAATATTGCCGGACCCAAAGTGCTTGAACACATGGTTGATACCGTAATCTACTTTGAGGGTGACAAATACAAATCCTATAGAATGCTTCGCTCAATGAAAAACCGTTTCGGCAACACTTCAGAGGTCGGAATATTTGAAATGCATTCCAATGGCTTAAAAGAAGTCACAAACCCTAATGAGTTATTTTTAAATGAGCGCTCGCAAGTTGCGGCTCCGGGGAGCGCAATTATCGTCACGAACGAAGGCTCTAGACCGCTGCTTGTTGAAATACAGGCTCTTGTCGGCTCTACACCCTACCCGACACCAAGACGTGTTACAAACGGTGTTGATTTGAGCAGACTTCTGCAAATTCTTGCAGTACTGGAAAAACGCGTCGGACTAAACTTATCGAAACAAGATGTCTATGTGAATGTTATGGGCGGAATAGATGTGGATGAACCAAGCGCAGATTTAGGAATTGCACTGGCTGTCGCGACTTGCGCAAGGGATGTAGTTGTCGACCCGCAGACTGTTATCATCGGTGAAATAGGTCTCTCCGGCGAAATCCACCCCGTCAACGGAATCGAAAAACGTCTGAAAGAAGCAGTTACTTCAGGATTTAAAAAAGCAATTATCCCTTATGCCAATAAAATTTCGTTTAACGGAATTGAAATTGTTCCTGTAAAACGTCTCATTGACGCCATTGCAGCTTGTATTTCAGCGCCTGCTAAATAAATAATCTACTTTTGTTTCTGTACACCTTTTGCATCTTTCACGATAAAAGGTCTGACAAATGCCCAAGTCCCGTATAACGACGTTAAAAGCCCGCCAGCCATAGTGCCTTTAAAAACTGCCGGATGCTTTTCACGGTTAATTAATCCGCCTAATGTCACAATCGTTGTACCTGTCATTATTCCTAAATATCCCTTAAAAATCGTTCTCGGGACAACTATTGTATCAGTCATATCAGACGCGTTTTTAACCTTTGATTGAATATTATCAAGAAAAGACTTACGCTCTGCCTGCGTGTTTGAGGTTTCTTGCTTGCTTATTTGCATTTGATTTCTAAAATATATACCATGGGATATCTTTGTTATTTGCATAGGAAAATTATAACACGTAAATGAAAAATTGATTTTTTTTGAGAAAAATTTTATAATAAAACTTAACGGAGGTTGGTTAATTGAAAAAACAAGGATACACCCTTGCGCAAACGTTGATTCCTGTGTGCATACTGATATGCGCAATAGGAATGCTTGTTGCAAAATGTGTGCGTCACAGCAATGAACAGGCAAGCATATCACAACTAAAAATAGCATACCAAATGCTAACAGAAGCGTACATAACAACAGCTAATCTATACGGAAATCCGACCTACTGGCATTTTAGAACAGAAAACAACAAAGAAAACGGCTACATAATTCTTCTGGCATTGTCAGAAGGCACACCGCAGATGAAAGTTTTTGAAAAAGACAGCAGCCCGGATTACGAACACAGCGGCCTAGACGGCAAAGTGCCGGCACTTTTTACAACAGATAAAATAAAAAAGAATTTTTCACAAGCCAGCTTAGGCAATAATTTATACCTGTATGCTACGGGATTAAATCCTTATTGTGATGAAGTATACGGAGAAAGCACCCCACTCCAGAATGTTTGCGGCGAAATTATCGTTGACCTTAATGGTGAAAACAGACCAAATATTTTTGGAAAAGACACCTTTTTATTTTATATAACAGCAAACGGCATAGTTCCTTCTGGACTGGAAGATGACAAAAAAAATCCATTCCCCGACGAGTGCAGCCTTATAAATTCACAAGGTTACGGCTGTACAGCCTGGGTTCTAATGAACCAGAATATGGATTACATCTCCTGCTCAAACCTGAACTGGGATAAAAAAAGCTGCAAATAAAAAATATATTACATATAAAAACGCCCTCTATAAAATATAGAGAGCGCTTTTTGTGTCATAAATTATAATAATTATAATTTAGAAGCAACCATCAAAGTAGTTTCAGCTAAACGAGTTGAATAACCCATTTCGTTGTCATACCAAGAAATGATTTTAACTTGGTTGCCGCCCATAACACGGGTCAACAAAGCATCAACTGTAGATGATTGAGAAGTACCGATATAGTCAGAAGATACTAACGGTTCTTCAGTGTAGCAAAGAACGTGTCCATCAGCGCCTTCTTTCAAAGCTGCGTTAACTTCATCAACTGTAACGTCTTTAGCGAGTTCAAATACAACGTCAACCAAAGAAACGTCCGGGGTAGGAACTCTCATAGCGAAACCGTCCAATTTACCTTTCAATTGCGGCAAAACAAGAGCAACAGCTTTAGCAGCACCTGTTTTAGTCGGAACGATGTTAAGAGCACCAGCTCTTGCGCGGCGAGGATCTTTGTGCCCTGCGTCTAAGATTCTTTGGTCGCCTGTGTAAGAGTGAACAGTTGTCATCAAACCTTTAACAATACCGAATTTTTCATCGATAACTTTAGCTACAGGAGCCAAGCAGTT
>CALUQN010000026.1 GCA_944322945.1 Candidatus Gastranaerophilales bacterium
TCAACACAATGTATATTGTGTTGAACAACAGAAGCGGAGAATATAATGCTCGTGCTACAAAAAGAAAAAAAACAAAGCAGCAGATGTGAGTTAATTTCTTTTGATATATTTGATACACTTGTCACAAGACGGGTTGCAACTCCTGCCGGAATTTTTGCAATTATGCAGAATATTTTGATGCAAGATACATCTTTTACTCCTGATTTTAAAAATAATTTCTGCAAAATAAGAGTAGACTCTGAAAATCTCGCCAGAATTTCCGCAAAACAAGCAAACAACTACTGCGAAATATCATTTTATGAAATATACAATCTAATCCAACAAAAATTTAATCTTTCTGATTATCAAACAAAATTTTTGAAAAAACTTGAAATAGAAACCGAGATAAAAAACTTAGTGCCAATAAATAAAAATATTGCACTATTGAAAGATTATCTCTCACAAGGTTCACGGGTTGTGCTTATTTCTGACATGTACCATTCTGCGGAAACAATCCGAAAAATGCTGCTCTGTATTGATGACGTGTTTAAAGATTTAAAAATCTACGTTTCTAACGAATATAGAGTTTCAAAAGGCGAAGGCGGGTTATACAGCAGGATACAAGAACTCGAAAATACTAATTTCTGCAATTGGTCACACTGCGGCGATAACAAACACGCTGATATAAAAATTGCTAAAAAATACGGAATACAAACAAAATTTTTCCCGCTGCCTGCATTGAAGCCTTACGAAAAAATTTTATTAACAAAACATCCGGAAAATCTTGATTATCAAATAATTACAGGGTGTGCGCGGCTTGCCCGCCTGCAAAACACGAGTATAAATCCTGGCAAATACGATTTTGGAGCGTCATTTGCAGGTCCGATTCTTTATAGTTTTGTTAATTTTGTAATTGAACAATCACTCGCGCGCGGTATTAAAACACTGTATTTCATAGCCCGCGACGGATATATTCCAAAAATTATTGCGGATATTATAATAAAAAACAAAGGATTAAATATAAAAACAAAATACCTCTATGGTTCTCGCAAAGCATGGCGGCTTCCGGCTGAAAAAAATTATGACGACATTATTAACTGGTCTCTGGGAGAATATAAAAATCGTATTTCTTATAATTTTATATCTTATCAACTTGGCGTAAGTCAGGAAAATTTACGCGCACTCACAAGGTTAAACATTCCTTTTGATAAAATTTTCAGCAAATCTCAACGCAAAAAACTTGAAAAAATCTTAAAAAATTCTCCGGATATCAAAAAATTAATCATTAACACAAATCTTCCCCAAATCGAACTGCTAAAAAAATATGTAAAACAGGAAATTGAATTAAATCCGGCTGAAAATGCATTTGTAGACTTGTGCGGCTCCGGGCGGTCTTTGGATGAACTTTTTAAGCTAACCGGAATACAGGAAAAATTTTCGTGTTTTTATTTTGTAAAAGTAAATTCCAATTATGAATTAAACCTGAATATAATCCCGTATCTGGATGAATTTTCCGAATGCCACTGGATCGAATTATTAAGCAAATCCTTTGACGGGCAGACCGTTGGTTATGTTGAAAAAGACAACCGCATTAAAGCCGTAACTGAAATAAATAACGGGAATTTGATGAGACAATGGGGGCTGGAAGAATACATTCAAGGAATAAAAGATTTTACAAAAAACATATCAGATATTACAAAAATTAATGATATCCGAGAGGTGGACTTTAAGTCTGCTGCTGATGAATACATAAATTATGCACGGGATTTGGATAAAGAAACAGCAGACATTCTGGGGAGCATTCCGCACAAATTGACAGGTGATGAAAGCGTTTGTTCATGCGTTGCGCCGGAAATTTCGTTTTGGAAAAGCTTTATCGGATTTATTTTCTGTAGAAAAAATTTCGGCGCGTCGGAATATCCTTTTATTTCCATTGCCAAATCAACAGGACTCAAAAAAGTCTGGCTAAACTTTCAACAAAAATATCCGACATTACAAAAATTTTTGCTGAATATTCATATTAACAGAAAAAATAAAGAATCCCGAATTACAATTCTCGGAATAAAAATACCGCTTGCAAAATTATTACGGAGGAAAAATTAATAATGCCAAATGCGATTTTAGATAAAATAACCGCAAACGAAACCCAAACAGCTTATGATTTATATTCATTTGATATTTTTGACACGCTGATAACACGGACAACAGCAACACCAAGAGGTATTTTTGCAATAATGCAGGATGTCTTACTTAAAGATGAAAAATACAAAAATATTCCTGATTTTATAAAAAAGAATTTCTACGATTTACGGCTGCAGTATGAAATGCACCTGAGAGATATGATGCGCAGAAATTATGAAAAAGAAGATATTGATTTTGACTTTATCTATGACCAGTTTGCAGAAAACTACACTCTTCCGGAAGAGGACAAAAATGCCCTGAAACAATTGGAACTTGACACCGAATACAAAAATATTCTTCCGATAAACAAAAATATCGACAGAGTAAAAGAATTAATCAACACAGGTGCAAGAGTTGTATTGATTTCTGACATGTATCACAGTGAAAAAACTATCAGAAGTTTTTTGTGTAAATGTGACGATATTTTTGAAAACATCCCGATATATGTATCATCAGCTTACGGTAAAGCAAAGGGTACCAAAGGGCTGTTTAAAATAGTGCAGGAAGCTGAAAATGTGGACTGTTCAAAATGGCTTCACTCTGGCGATAATGTAAAAGCAGATATAAATCCGGCACGGGATTTGGGCATAAGAGCTCAGCATTACAAATATATTGCATTAGAAGAATATGAAAGACAGACAATAAAAAAATATGAAACTAATTCATTTATTCAGCTGGCTGTCGGAGCATCCAAAAACGCGCGGCTGTTTACACCTGATATGACACCACAAAAAAAACTAGGATGCAGCTTTGCAGCCTGCCTGTACGTCGGATATATAGAATGGCTGCTAGACGAAGCTCAAAGACAGGGAATAAAACGGCTTTATTTTCTTGCCAGAGACGGATATTTGCTGCAAAAAATGTTTGATATTATAGCAAAAGCCCGCGGGGTTGATATAGAAACAAAATATATTTATGGTTCACGCGAGGCGTGGCGACTGCCCGCGATTAGTGAAGTTGGTATACAGTCAATTATTGAAATAAATCAGAATAATAATTTCACTCTATCCGATCTTGCTGAAAGTTTACATATTGATGAGCAGCAATTATTACACTTTTTGCCTAAAAAGTATCAATTAACAAATATCAAATTCAGTTCTAGTGAGTTAAAAGAAATAGCACATATTTTAAATACTAATGCGGATTTGAAACGGCTTTTAACTTCAAACACAGAAAAAGAGCGTGAATTAATAAAAGCATATTTTAAACAAGAAATCCTTGTTTCGGATAATAATTGGGCAATTGTTGATTTACAGGGTTCCGGTTTTACAATTTCTTGTTTAAAAATGATACTGGGTGATAGTAATATTAAATCTTTTTATATGCGATTTAATGGTTTAAAGTCCCCTTATGAAAAAAATTTCTATTCTTGGTTTAGCAATCGTAATTATACACATTTGTTCACTGAAATTTTTGCTAGAGCACTGCATGGCGGAACTTTAGGTTATAAGTATCTCAATAATAAAATAGTTCCAATTCTTGATGATGCTGAGGGTGATGCTCTTGCTAAATGGGGTTTTGAAGCATTTGCGCTTGGAATAAATGCATTTAGTAAATTTTATGCAAATAGTTCTGCAATAAACAAAGATATTATCATTTCTGATGTAAAACTTTATTCTTCGTATTTTGATTACACGAAAAATTGCAGGAATGCAGATTTTGCAAATATTCTTGGTTCAATACCTTATTCACTAAAACAAGCCTACACGGACTCTGAAGCCGTTATTAAAAAATATAAAACAAAAGAATTATTGATTCAATTTCTGAAAGGAGAACCAACAAATTCTTCTCTGGAAAATTTATCATATGCAAGGTGCTCAAATAATGCACGCAAAGTTTGGAAATTAAAAAAAGAATATAAAAGTCTGAGAAAATTCATAATTAACATTGATACAAATAGAAAAGAACGAAAAGCTGAATTATGTATTTTAGGTAAAAAAATTAGTTTTAGCAAATTATTATGGGGGAATAAATAGATGAGATTTATAGAAAAGATTTTTTCAATCACAAACTGTGATGACAAAGTGCATAAACTTATTACGATATGCGGTTTAAAAATTAAATATAGAAAATCCAGTAAACTGACTGAAAAAAATATTCGTAAATTGCTGAGAGACAATAACAATATTATTTTTAATGGTGTCCAGCGTTCCATAACGACTGCATATTTGCATCAACAGACCTTTGCTGAATATAAAAATAAATATCAAGGGAGAACAATTGTACTTGTTGGCGCTGGACCAACCGTCAACTATTTTGATGGCATTAAAGATGCTATTTACGTAGGTTGTAACAGGGCTTTTTTATATGAAAAAATAAAATTTGATTATTTATTTTCAATCGATAAGGGTGGTTTAATAAATGATTACCAAAATCTTGTAGAACAATTTTTTCAATACAATGGTGAGAATTGTACAAAATTTATTGGCGATCAAAATCTCGGTGTTCATTTTCAAATACCAGAATCCCTAATATTGAAATATAAAAATCTTAAAAGGTACAAAACTAATGCAGGCTATAAATCTAGCCGTTTTACTTTTGATATCGCAACAGAACCTTTGGGAAATTTTGCTACTGTCGCATTACAGGCGTTGCAGTTTATTATGTACACAAATCCTGCAAAAGTTTATCTCGTAGGTATTGACTGTAATGTAGCAACTGCTGGACATTTTGCAGGGTTCGAGTATGATTGTAGGCAAAGAAATGAAGATGTATCTAGAAATGATAGAAATAATATAATTTATTGGTCTACAAATGCTAAAGATTTTATTAATATATATTATCCTGAAACGGAAATTATATCTGTAAATCCTGTAGGATTGCGTGGAGTTTTTAAAGATGTTTATACACAAAATTATTTGAATGCAAATCCACAGTTAAAAAATGAAGTTAAAAATATTGAGCTGTTATCTCAAGAAAGTGAGGTATTATGCAAATAATCGGAGTTATACCAGCACGTTATGCGTCTACACGTTTTCCAGGAAAACCGCTTGCTGATATCTGCGGAAAACCTATGATTTGGTGGGTTTATCAACAAGTTATTAAAGTTCAGGAATTTGCTGATGTCGTTGTTGCTACTGATGATAAAAGAATTGTAGATGCTTGTAATTCTTTTAATATCAAAACTGTTATGACAAGCTCTGATTCTCCTAATCATATACACAGAATTTGGGAAGTAAGTAACAAAATTCAGTCCGATTATTATGTCAGTATTAATGGGGATGAACCGTTAATTAAATCTGAAAATATAAAGATGGCGTTACCAGATGAAAAGTATATTGATCCCTATTTCCAAAGTGTATATAAGGAAATAACTGACCCTGCTGAATTAATCGATATATCTAATGTAAAAATCGTTTTAGGACGAAATAAGCAATGTCTTTACCAATCAAGATTACCACTTCCAAGTACAAAAGGATCTATTCTGTTCAAGTATAAAAAGGCTATCGGTATTGAGTGCTTTAATAAAGCTGCACTAGATGCTTTTGTCTCATTGCCAATGGGTGAGCTTGAAAAAATAGAAGACATTGACCATCTCCGATTTTTAGAAAATGGAATTCCTATTATTTACGAAAAAATAGATTCTGTTTCGCTTTCGGTTGACACACCAAAAGATCTTGAAAAAGTTCGAAAAATAATTTCTCAAAATAAGGAGATGATGCTAAATGAATAACATTGAAATTTTGGATTGTACTTTAAGAGACGGCGGGCGCATAATAGATTGTCAATTTGCGGATGATGATATTAAAGAAATTACCCAAAGATTAACTGAAGCCAAAATTGATGTTATTGAAATGGGCTTTTTAAGAGATCCTAAAAAAGTAACTTATAACGGCAACAGTACTTTCTTTACAAAAGTTTCGCAAATTGAAAAATTTATACCTGAAAATCACGGCAAAACGCAATACGCCGCGTTTATTGATTATTCTATGTTTGACTTTTCAACTCTTGAAAAATGTAATAAAAAATTTGTTACTGCTCTGCGAGTTGGCTTCACTAAAGAAGATTTTGACAATGATTATACGGGACTAATAACGGCTCTAAAGTTAGTCAAAAAACTCGGATATATTTTATATATTCAAGGTGTAAATTCTCTTGCTTACTCTGACGCTGAATTCTTAAAAGTAATCGAAATGGTTAACAATATTAAACCTGATGTATTTGCCATAGTTGATACGTACGGGGCTATGTATATAGATGATTTTCAACATATTTACCGTTTAACTAACAAAAATTTAGCACCTAATATAAAGATTGCATTCCACTCGCATAATAACTTCCAATTATCTTTTGCCTTAGCACAAGAATTTATTAAGTTAAGCCGAGAAACGCAACGGAAAATTGTAATTGATGCAACTTTGAACGGAATGGGAAAATGCGCCGGCAATTTGAATACAGAATTGATTGTTGATTTTCTGGTCAGAAAATTGTACTACAATTATGATTTTGAAGGAATACTTGATATTATTGATGATTATATGTATAAAATCAAACAAAATAAATTATGGGGATATTCTATACCGGCAGTTATGGCTGCAATATATCAATCACACCCCAATAACATTATTTATCTAACTGAAAAATTCCGACTTGCAACAAAAGATATTAAACATATTATATCTATGCTGCCACCTGACAAAAGAAAAAAATATGATTATGATTTAATCAAAAATTTGTATATTGAACATAATCATAGAAAAGTTGATGATAAAAAATGTCTAATAAAATTAAAATCAACTCTTAAAGATAGAACCATTCTATTACTATTCCCCGGCAAAAGCATCTTGGATTACAAAAACAAAATTGAAAAATTTATAAAAGAAGAAAAACCAATAGTTATACCTGTTAATTTCACGTCAAGATTTCTACCGGAATGTGAATGCCTCCCTTTCTTCGGCAGTGCTAAAAGATACAAAAAATTTATTAAAAAAGATTCCACAGGCAAAAGCATTGTTGTCTCTAATATTTTGGAACATCGCAATGACGATTATGTAGTTAATTACGAAAGTTTAATCGACAGAGAAAATGAAAACTTCGATTCATCTTCTATAATGCTTTTGAATTTATTAGCAAAATTGGACATCTATAAAATCAATATAGCCGGTTTTGACGGTTTTACAAATAACAGTCCTAATTATTTTGATAAAAATTCATTTGATGATGGTAGATTTTATACTAATTATGAACAAATTACGCAAGATACAGCCAAAATGCTTGAACATTATTCAAAGCGGCTACCAAATCCGCAAGATATAAAGTTCTTAACACCAAGTTTGTTTGAAAAAATATTTTTACAAACTTAATTGCTTTTAACTATTTAAACTATTTCAATACAATTGAGAGTCGAGATTAATCCCTCTACCATCGGGGCAATTAAAGCCGTGCTTGTCTCATTATTTAAACCTCCGCATATACTATCTTTAACCCGGCAAGCTCACTGTCTTTTATCCGGTATTCCCGAACCGTCAGCATAGAAGGTTCTATATTGAAACACCATACCAAAAGAAAAACTGTTAACGCTACCAAAATAATTTTAATCATAAAACTATTATACTATAACTAATTTCACGATAATTTTTCCGTTTACAATTTTTCACCGCAGACAGGGCAATCAGGATTTCTGCTAACCTTTTGCTTTTTAAATTCCATTTTCAATCCGTTGTATGTCAAAAGCGTATTTTCCAGAGTTGTTCCGATTTTCAGAATATATTTTATAACTTCCATTGCCTCTATCGACGCAATTTGTGTAACAGCAGGGCTAATCGCATCTTTCAAACGCTTGACGTTTACATTTTCATCAGGAAGTATACACCGCAAACACGGCGTCTTGTGCGGAACTATTGTTGTTACCTGTCCGTAAAATTCCGTCAACCCAGCGTGAATTAAAGTCTTTCCTGTCTTTACCGCTATCGCGTTCAGCAAAAATTTAGACTTGTAAATATCAAAGCAGTCCACCAGAATTTCATAATCTTTTACTATTTTTTCGTAATTTTTTTCGTCCAGCCTGACTTTGTACTCCTTGACATCTACATCCGGGTTAAAACTTTCAACAAATTCTTTTGCTGTTTCAGTTTTATGCTTGCCGAGATTTTCTCTTTTATGAATTTTGTTCATATTGTTAACATCAATCACGTCGTCGTCAACAATCCCGATATGTCCTATGCCGAGTGCCGCAAGGTTCGCTATTACAGTAAGCCCCAATCCGCCGCAGCCACAGACCAGTACTTTTGAATGCAGCAATTTATTCTGCCCTTCTTCCCCAATCTCTTTTATCAATATGTTTCTGGAATATCTGTTCATATAAAAATCTAATCTGCCGGCTTGACCGTGTTTCTGCCGCTGTTTTTAGCTCGGTACAATGCTTTATCAGTTCTTTCAAAAAGTTCAAACGGTGAGGTAATACTTTCATCTTTTTCACAAACGCCGACGCTTATCGTAACCTTGAAAGCTTCTCCGCCATAAACAAAAGGATATTCCTCAACATTTTTACGCAGTCTTTCACAAGGGATAATCGCTTTACTTATATCGGTTTCAGTCAAAATAACAGCAAATTCCTCCCCGCCGTACCTGAATACCATATCGGTTTTTCTGAACGTCTGCAGGGCCAAATATGCTATTTCTTTTAATACATAATCACCGCAGCCGTGACCGTATGTGTCATTAATTTTTTTGAAAAAGTCAATATCAATCATTGCAAGGCTTAACTTGCCGTTATATCTTTCGCTGCGCAAAAATTCACGCTCAAAATTGCACTCAAAATGACGCCTGTTATACAATCCGGTCAAACCGTCCGTCACTGAAAGATATTTTGTCTGGGAATACATAAAGTTAATTTTTTTTATAACATCAAGCTTGTTGTCATCCGGAATAGGAAAACTTTGTATAATCTCTTCAATATTATGCTGAATTTCATCCAGAACGTTATCAGGAATATCAAAACTCAGTTCTAAATTATCTTCCATCTTCTCACTCTCAACAATTATGTTCCCATCAAAAATATTATACCATGAAAAATTGCTGCCGATTTATTTTTTTGATAAAATTACAGCATTATGTTGATGTCCGTTGATGACATGTTAAGAGAATATTCAAACGATTCGGCGCATCCGCGTGAAGTCCGCCGCCTGTCAATGATGATTTTTGACGAAGTCTGCGAAAAAATTCTCGAGCTTCCGAACAAACACAGAAATTATCTTGAAGCCGCCGCCCTTCTTCACGACATCGGCTATGCCGTAAACTCCAAAAGCCACAACAAAGAAAGCCAAAAATTAATTCTTGATAACGGACTGAAAGAGTTTAACAACACTGAAACAAAAATTATCTCCTGCATTGCCCGCTACCACAGAGGCAGCCTTCCGGATAAACGCGAGCACGATTTCTACAACACTCTGGATAAACAGGAACGCAAAATAGTCAAACGCTTGGCCGGAATTTTAAGAATTGCTGACGGGCTGGACAGGGCGCATTTGAGCCTCATTAAAAAAATTAAAATTAATTACAATGAAGATGATGCCCTCGTTGAATTTATTCTGACCCCGAATACCTATGAATATCATCCTGATATCTCTTATGCCGCAAGAAAACGCGACCTTTTTGAAATAGCTTTTAAGGCCCAGAGTTTCTTACGATTTGAAAAATAATTTGTAAATTTTTGTAACAATTTTAGGAAAATTGTAACATTTCTTCATGAAATATACTTTATATATATAGGGAAAAATATAAAGGAAAATAGTCATGAGTTTCGATGTAAATGTACTGAGTGCAAAACCGGTGATACGCGAAGCCCAGAGTATGCAAAATGACGGCGGAGGCGGTAATCTCGGTTATATGTCTCAAGGACGCGGCGAAAAGCACAAAAAGAACTTTGAAGATGAAAAAAGTATTTTTCTTGCTAAAGATGAAACAGATACATTTGGTTTTGAAAAGGACTTAAAAATGCCGGAAGAAGAATTTTCCATCGCAAAGGTAGTAGCAAAAGTAATTTATGTGTTGAAAGATTTATTCACAAAAAAGTGAACAGTATGAACTGAAAGCAAACCCGAAACAAAATTAAGACGTCTGCAACAAAAGACGTCTTTTGTTTTGCCGAAAATTTTACCCCGGATAATAGCAGGTTGTAAAAAAATATGTAACTAACTTGCCAATGTGAAAAATACATATTACAATTAATATTACTTGGGTAGGGGGAATTAATGCCGAAGTTAGCAAAACAAAACAGTAGCAGACAATACTACTATGATGAAGTATACAAATTAAATGATTTTCAAAGCGGAAGATACATACATGAGGTACCGCGCCGTACGTATGAGCGGCCGAGGATTGTCCGCAAGAAAACTAAACCGGAAAATCGTTTATCACGTGCGCTTGCAGTTATTGTGATGATACTTTTGGGAGTTTTTGTACTGCCGATAAGTTACGGAAAAATAACTAAAATGATGTTTGCGCCGACTCCGTTGAAAACGGTTAAGGCGGACTACTACAATATGCTGTTTCCGACAACGAATTACCTTTCAAACGACTGGTTTTTAGGAACAAGAGCATTGCGAGGGGCGGAAGTTAAAAAGCCGCTTATGAACACTTTGACAGAAAATGTTCGTATGAGCGGTTTGGAGAACAGAATTAAGGATTTAATGGCGTTATACCCTACAATTGACCCATCTGTGTACGTTTGGGATTATGACACACAGGCTTATGCCGATGTAAATGCCGACAAAATTTATTCTGCTGCAAGTATAATCAAACTGCCCGTACTTGTACAGTTATTCCGTTCAATAGAACGCGGTCAGGTAACTATATATGACGAGATGACTCTGACAGATTTTTACAGAGCGGAAGGTTCAGGCGGCTTACAGTTCAAGGCAGAAAATTCAAAATATTCAATAGACAATCTTGCACGTGTAATGATTACGGATTCTGACAATTCCGCTACCAATATGCTTATGTCAAAGATAGGCGGGATGCCTGATGTAAATCAGGGTATCCGTGAGTGGGGTTTGAAAAATACAGGGGTACACACCTGGCTGCCTGACCTTGGCGGCACAAACCATACAACCGCAAGAGATATGGCAACAATTTTATACAATATTGATAACCCGAACTTTTTGAGCGTATCTTCAAGGGAAAAGATTTTTGACTATATGGCTCACGTAAAAAATAACCGATTAATAGAAGCGGGTTTAAACCCTTCGGCAGTATTTCTCCATAAAACCGGCGACATCGGAAAGATGCTCGGGGATGCAGGAATTGTCTATGCTCCGAACGGCAAAAAATATATTGTCGTAATCCTTGCAAACCGTCCGCATAATTCCGTTGCAGGAAAAGAATTTATCGTAAAAGCATCAGAGATTATATACAATTACATGGTAAAATAATTGTATGTTAAAAAATCTGCTGGAAGAAAAACGATGCTTTAAACTGATATGCGGCGCCGGAAACGAAAACGAAGCCGAAGTAGAAAAACTTGTGGCTTTGTATGCGTCTGCAGGGTGCAAATTTTTTGACCTTTCTGCAAAAGAAAATATTGTAGACTGTGCAAAGCGGGCTCTGGCTTACTCCGGGGTAACAGATGCAGAGCTTTGTGTAAGCGTGGGGATAAAAGGCGACCCGCACGTAAGCAAAGCCGTCATTGATTATGAAAAATGTATTCAATGCGGGCACTGCGAATCTGTCTGCCCGCAGGGAGCAATAAAATACGCTAAAGTCAAAAAACTCAAATGTATAGGCTGCGGAAAATGCTCAAAAGTCTGCCCGAAAAATGCAGTCAGTTATATTTCAGAGGACAAAGATTTATCAGAAGTTATACCGCCGCTTGCAGAAAGAGGGATTAGCTGTATCGAATTTCACGTAATAGGTGAAGACACCCCTGAACTGGAACAAAAATGGAAATACTTAAACGAAAATTTTGACGGGATTTTAAGCATATCAATAAACCGTATGAAGTTAAGCGGGGAAGAAATGGTGAGCCGCATAAAAAAAATGACAGAAAACCGCGAACCCTACAGTACAATCATACAGGCAGACGGATTTCCGATGAGCGGAGGAGCAGATGATTACAAGTCAACATTGCAGGCAGTCGCAACGGCAGAACTTATCCAAAATGAAAAATTACCTGTTTATATATTGCTTTCCGGCGGAACAAATTCAAAATCCAAAGAACTCGCGAAACTTTGCGGAATAAATATAAACGGGGTGGCTGTAGGCTCTTACGCACGCAATATAGTCAGAAAATACATAGAGCGCGATGACTTTTTAACAAACAAAGAAATTTTTTCACAAGCAAAACAAATAGCGCAGACGCTTGTCAGGGCGTGCAGTTAAAATTCAGATATATATTATGTCATACCGAATTTATTTCGGGATTTTACCGGTTGGAAACAGATGCTTCAAGTTGGCAAGACAAACTCCTGCGGACTGAATAAACGTCCCCTGTATAAAGTTTTTCTACATGACTGCTTGAATTTTGGAATTTATATACAACTTTACACCAAATATACTCGAAATCTAGCTATAATGTCATTCCGAACTTGTTTCGGAATCTTGCCATTGGTAAGACCATGCGGAAAACCGGACATTTTTCACAAAATCAAAGATTTTGGAAAAAGTAGTCAAACAAGTTCAGGGTGACAATTTTAGCCTTTTTAGTGTAAACTGCGATATAAATCCCTGAACTTTTATTTGCCTGTAGAGCCAAACCCGCCTGTGCCGCGGACAGTTTCGGTTAATTCTGTAACAACTTCGATTTGTGCCTGTTCAACACGTGCAATTATCATTTGCGCAATTCTTTCCTGCGGCTGGATTGTATATGTTTCGTTTGAAAGGTTAACCACCGGCACGCAGACTTCCCCGCGATAATCTTCATCAATTGTACCGACACAGTTTATCAGTGTAATCCCGTGTTTAATAGAAAGTCCTGAACGAGGTCTTACCTGCGCTTCGTACCCGTGTTCAAGCTCTATCTTTAAGCCCGTCGGAATAAGCGCACGCTCAAGCGGCTTCAGTGTAACAGGCTCTTCTATTGCCGCACACAAATCCATGCCGGCGGCGCCTGCGGTTTGATATTGCGGCACATTTACGTTATGGGCTAATCTTTTTATCTTTAAAATCGTCATAATAAAAATCTCCTTATACTTTTTAATATAAAGCACAAGGAGATTTTTGTAAAACTGTTAAGCTGTTTAAGACAACACTAATCATTTTTGAAAAGTCCGGAAAGCCTTGCAATAATCGGCGGACGCTTGTTATCATATTTAAACGCTTCATAATTTGCGATATCTTCCGCTATCGCAAATTTTCTGCCCTTCCCTCCATACCTGTATGCAAGCGGCTCCTCCACATCTTTAATAAGAGTTTTGTATGCACGTGTGCGGAACACATTTGCCTGACGGCTGAAAAGCATTTCTTCAAAAGATTGGCGTCCTTTTTGAGGGCTGAAAATACTGCCTAAAATTCTCCAGTTTTTGCCGTCTATATCAACAAAAACATTGTCTCTGGCAACCGTAATATTTGATGATTTATTCTTTGACTGGCGTTTGATAAACTCATCGCCGGCTGTCGGATTTTCGGCAAAAACTTTGCGGAAAAATTTCTTGCCGCCGGGTCTGAATTTTACTGCCATGCCAAATGACGGCTGGCTGCTCTGTGTCGGGGTAATTGTATTCATTTTCATACTTCCTTTTTTGATTTATTTTACATTTATATTGTATATCCTAAACGATTTAAAATCAACAGAGACGTTTTGAGACTTATATAACAAATGCCGCCCAAAATTCTCAAAACTATGTCATACTAAACGTCAGCGAAGTATCTCAATAAGATAGATTCTTCAGGCTACGTGCTTTTTTATTGTATCTGTAGAATTTGCTATATAAAATCCCATTTGATAACGCATTATTCACACTGTTTAGTGAGTCCCAAATCTTCGCAGAGAATTATCGTTATATCTTCGCCGGCTTTAGCGTGGTAATTCAGCCCAGGCGTGATAAGCCCCGTGATTAAACCGACAGTTGTGCCGACAGGAATCCCGATTGCATACCCAACGCCTAGTTTGGCAGGATTAGGGATAAAAGCAAACCCTGTGCCGGCGCCCGCCCCGACAATCCCAAGCCCCAGAGTCCAGGCGGCAAGTTTACCCGCGGTATGCCACGGTCCTTCTTTTAGTGAACCGTCTTTTGTACACGGTTTTGCTGACATTGTAATTGCTGTTCCGTCAGGCAGGACAAGACATTCAAAGTTCAAATAGACACGGGTATTTTTATTCGGAATACGTTTTTGTTCAATCTTAATTACTGTTGCGACAACTTTTGAACATGCAGGGATTAACAGTGTGCCTTCTTGAGTGTAGATGCTTTCCGGCACTGAAAAATTGACCCTTTCTCCAGCTTTTGCACATTCTGACCAGAATTTGCAGTCGAAAACTACTTTGAAAGCGTTTCCTTTACAGATTATGTTTCGTAAATTTGTAATGACTACCTGATTGTTAGCGGCACCTTTTTCACAAAACATGTGTTCATAAGACATCGGGCATTCATTCTCCTGCATTTGACAGGGTTCTGCAAATACCTGTATACCGATTATAAATAAACATAATAAGGATAGTATTTTTTTCATACAATCAGTATGTGTGAAAGTTAAGAAAAAATACATTAACCAATTCGGCTAAACTTTATATTTCGTTAAAAGTTTTAAAATGAGTTTTACAGACTTCATTCAAACGATTTTTGCCATATTTTTCAATAAACTCTTTTGCAGCGGTTTTAACCTGCGGCGCGCAGCCTTTCGGAAAAACAATCCCGTAAGTGTCTGCCATTGTTTTCATTTTCTGAACAAAAGCCGCACGGGCAAGGACTGATGCCGCTGCGACCGCAACATCACTTTCAGCACGAACCATTTGTTCTAAACGAATATTTCTGCCGTTTTTCATTAAAGCTGATTTTATAAGGCTTTCGTCACCAAATTGGTCAGAGAGTGCGTATTCACACTGGTGTTTTTCCGCAATGTTCTCTATGACTCTGGCGTGCCCCCAGGCAAGCAGTCTGTTCAAATTTTTAATATTTGCATACAACTCGTTGTATCTTCCGTTTGATATCGCAACAACAGAGTGAGGGGCATTGGCTTTTATGTGTTTTTCAAGTTCAAGGATTTTTTTATCAGAGATTTTTTTGCTGTCTTTAATACCCAAGTCCGCGAAAAGTTTTGCTGATTTTTCGTCAACAAGAACACCTGCAATGACAAGCGGACCAAAAAAATCGCCTTTGCCCGATTCATCAACCCCGATGTGTACTGCAAAATTTTCCATATCCTAATTCATCCCTCCGACAGGTATCGGGGCAGCACTTGGTGTAGGTGCAGGCGTTACAGGTTTTTCCGGTGCCTGCTGGGCAGGTGCAGGCTGCTGTGTCTGCTGTATTGACTGCGGCAATGCAGGCATATTCATCTGCGGATTCTGGCGTTTGAAGTTTCTTATTATATCAGCAGGCGTCATATTTTGGACGTTTACAGGCAGCGGATTTTCAGCTTCTTCCTGTTCCTGTTTCAATTTTTCTTCTTCCTCTTTTTCTTTTTGCTCGTTATAAGCCTTAGGGTCAAGAACTTTTATATTAGCCGGGTTGAGGTGGAACGGTTTTAGTTCAACCTTAGGATAGCTGAAATCAAGTTTGCCGAATGGTTCTGTTGCAACTCTCATAACGTCGCGCCAGATAATCGCAGGCACCGTACCGCCTGTCAGGCTGCCCATTTTGGTGTTATCATCGTTGCCAACCCAGACGCCGGTTACAATGTTCGGGGTATAACCTACAAAATATGCGTCTTTGTAGTCATCTGTTGTACCTGTTTTACCGGCAGCAGGTTTTCCTATATTTGCAGCCATACCGGTACCGTTTGTGATTACCGTCCGCATAATTGCAGTCATGATTGCGGCTGTTCTTACGTTCAATTGATGGCTGATTTTTGTTTTCGGCGCACGGTAGATAACTTTGCCGCGTGCGGTTTCTATTTTTTCTATTGCATAAGGTTCAACAACATAGCCGCCGTTTGAAAATGCGCCGTATGCACGGGTAAAGTCAAATAATTTTACGGCGTTTGACCCGAGCGCGATTGTATAATCGTATTCAAGCGGGGTTTCTATACCGAGAACTCTCGCCATCTGGATTACGGAACGAATTCCTATTTCTCTGATAATCCTTGCCGCTGCAACGTTTGAAGATACCATCAATGCCGTATAAACAGGGATTGGACCTCTGTATTTGTTACCGTAATTTCTGGGTGACCAGTCGCCTATTTTGACCGGGAGGTCATCGACCATAGTATTCGGGTCAAGCCCTTTTTCTATTGCGGCAGCGTACACAAACGGCTTAAACGCTGAACCCGGAGGACGAAGTGCTTGAGTTACCCTGTCATATTGGCTCTGGGTGTAATCTTTTCCGCCGACATAAGCTAAAATTCTGCCGTCTATAGTGTTATATGTTAAAACTGCCGCCTGATGGTTTTTGCCTGTCATTCCCCAGCTTTTGAGGTTTCTTATGACCGCCTCGTTTGCGGCTATTTGTGTTTTGTAGTCAAGTGTTGTTATTACTTTGTAGCCGCCCTGCGAAATTTCTGTTTCCGTAAACCCGAGCTTTTCAAGTTCTTTAATTACATAATCACAGAAATACGGTGCCTTGTTTGTGGTATAAAGCCGCGGCATTGTACTCAGTGTAACTTTTGCATCTTTTGCTTTGTTGTATTCATCTTTTGTGATGAATCTCATTTTATACATTCGTGTCAAAACCTGATTACGTCTTTTGACGGCAAGGTCAACACTGTTAAACGGTGAATACAAAGACGGAGCCTGCGGAAGACCGGCAATCAGTGCAAGTTCCGGCAGGGTGCAGTCTTTCAGGTGTTTGTTAAAATAAATCTGTGCGGCACCTTCTGCGCCGTATGCGCCGGAGCCGAGATAAACGTTATTTATATACATCTCCAGAATTTTATCTTTTGAAATGGTTTTTTCTATTCTGGAGGCTATTACCAGTTCTTTTATTTTTCTGTCAATTGTTTTTTCGTTAGACAGGAAAAGCATTCTGGCAAGCTGCTGGGTGAGAGTGCTTGCTCCTTGAACAACATGTCCTGCAAGGATGTTCTGGACAGTTGAGCGTGCAAGCCCCATTATATCGTAGCCGTTATGTTTATAAAAATTTTTGTCTTCGGTTGCAATCAGTGCATTAATAAAATTTTGCGGAACATCTTTTAAATCAACTTTGGAAGATGTGTAAGCCGTGAAAGTTTTGATAATTTCGCCATCGTGTGAATAGAATTTTGTAACGATATTCGGCTTAAAGGATTCGAGGTTCTGTATAGGCGGCAGGGACGACAGATAAAGCTGAAAAGATGCAACCCCGGCAAGCACGGCAGCTACGGAAAATATCAAAAAGAATTTTGCACCGGACATAAAAGACTCCTGCTCCCGATGGATATTTTTTTTGCTGTAGTTATAAGCTTTGCTGTTATTCGATTTTCTGCTTTTCGCCATTATTCACACATCCTTTTTCAGCTAAATTTTACCTAAATATTATACCATGGTAAAATATAAAGCAAATATATTAAGGATACGTATGCGGAAACTGTTAGATTTTTTGAGTTCAATATACAATGAGATACTGTCGTATTTTGTGCCTGAGCGTGTGTCATACGAGATTACCGGCGAATGCAAAAAGTGCGGCAAATGCTGCAATTATATGTACAGCGTCGACACTTATACAGAAAAAGAATTTAAGATAATGCAGTTTTTGTTTCCGGCATACAGAAGATTTTATATAAAAGGTAAAGACGACGAGGGAAATTTTATATTTGCGTGTAAGCTTGTGACAAAAGACGGCTTGTGTCCGGTGTATGACAAGCGCCCGAGAATGTGCAGAAATTATCCCGCAAAAAGGATATTTTACCCCGGCAAGCTCCACGAAGGCTGCGGGTACAAGGTTAATATAAAAACTTTTGAAGATTATATGAAGCAAGAATAAAAGAGCTTTTGCTTCATATTTTTTTAATTAAAAAATCCCGTTTCAGCCGAACGCTAAAGCGGGATTTTTGATTGAATTTTAATTAACTATTTTGTCTGTAATTTATTTACAGCAATAGTTAATCTTGATTTTTTACGAGCAGCTGTATTTTTGTGCAAAATGCCTTTTACAACAGCCTTGTCGCATAATTTATAAACATTAGAGACAGCTGAATTTAAAGCATCTTTGTCTTCGCCGGAAGCTAATTCCAATGCTTTTTTAATTGCAGTTTTGATAGCTGATTTTGCAGCTACATTTCTCAATCTGTTTCTTTCTGCGATAAGTACTCTTTTTTTAGATGATTTAATGTTTGCCATTTTATTCTTTCCTTTACTCTTAGTCTGATTAATGACTTCAGACACATTTGAGGATGTGAGTATAAAATAATTTTATTCAAAAAAAATACTTTTGCAAGGGTTTGTAAAGCTTTTTTCATAATCACATACAATACAAAATCAAGTCTGTAAATATTTGTAACATTATTCTTAAAAACTAGCTCTGGAGGATTATCTTTTTTATCCTTTTGTGGTATATATAAATAACATAAGGTTGAATTATAGTAAATAATAATTCAGCTCAAAAAAAGAAGATGGAGGCAAAAATGTCAGTAGGACAATTCGTATTTATGTTACACAGCCACCTTCCTTATTATAGAAAAGCCGGCATGTGGCCTTTCGGGGAAGAAAACCTTTATGAATGCATGGCAGAAACTTACGTTCCGTTATTGAACGCAATTTCCGAACTGTACGATGAAGGTATTAAGGCAAAATTAACTGTCGGTATAACCCCGATATTAGCTGAACAGCTAAATGATGAACACCTTCAGCAAGGATTTGTCAAATACCTTGATACACGAATCGCATCAGTTTCTAAAGATTTGGACAGATATCCGGATCCGAAAGTTGCACATTCACAACACTTGAAATACCTGGCTAAATATTATTTTGACTGGTTCAATCATATTAAAGATTCATTCGTAAACAAATACGGCATGGATTTGATTTCTCAGTTTAAAAAATATCAGGATTTGGGCTGTATAGAAATAACCACATCAGGAGCAACACACGGATTTTCACCGCTATTGGCAACTGACAGCAACCTGAACGCACAATTCAAGGTTGGTTCTGATACAACAAAACGCCTCTTCGGTAAAAAAGCAATCGGATGCTGGCTGCCTGAATGTGCATACAGACAAGGGTATGAATACGTTGGCAAAGACGGTCAAAAGCACTGGAGACCGGCAATTGAAGTTACTCTTCAAAACAACGGCATTGAGTATTTCTTTACGGAATCTCACGTTATTGAAGGCGGCAACTCTATCGGTAACAGACGTGTAATCGGTGTTTACGGAAACATTGAATACATACCGCTTCCTGAAAGAGCAGCAACCGGTTATGACACATATTCAGCATACTGGCTGCCTGATGCACAAGTTGCGGTTATGGGAAGAAACGACAGAGCAGGCTATCAGGTTTGGTCCGCTGCTGACGGCTACCCGGGCGACGGATGCTTCAGAGAATTCCACAAAAAAGACGACAAATCCGGAATGCACTACTGGAGAATTACTTCACCGACTACTGATTTAGGTGACAAAATGCTCTACGATCCGGTTTTGGCTTTGAATAAAGTTAACGAAAACTCTGACCACTATACAACTCTCATTTACCATCTGCTGAATGATTATAAAAATTCACACAACGGTAAAGAAGGTCTGGTAATGGTATCATTTGATACAGAATTATTCGGACACTGGTGGTTTGAAGGTGTTGAATTTATCAAACAGGTAATCAAAAAATTCAACACATACCTTCCGGAAGTTGAAAGAATGACAGCAGGCGAATACATTCACGCACATCCGCCGACAGAAGCTATTCAAATTCCTGAAAGCTCCTGGGGACAAGGCGGTCACTTCTACGTATGGCAGAACCACCTCACAGAATGGATGTGGCCTATTATTCACTCTTGCGAAAAACGTATCAACGCTATTGCAGACAAATATCCTGATATTCCGGAAGATAAACTTCTGCACAGAGCATTAAATCAACTGGCAAGAGAAAACTTACTGCTTCAAAGTTCAGACTGGCCGTTCCTGATTACAACATGGCAGGCAAAAGATTATGCTACAGACAGATTCAGAGAACACGTTGACAGATTTGAATTTATAGCGGACATGATTGAAAGCGGCAATATTGACGATGCAAAACTTAGTGAAATCGAAAGCATCGACAACTGCTTCCCTGTAATTGATTACAGAGTATACCAATCAATTGAAGAGGGCGTAATCCCGCAGCAATCTGCAAAACTCGCGCCGCTTTACAACTAAGCATTTTCATTAAAAAAGACCCGTTGTTAACGGGTCTTTTTTTGTATAAATTTCAAACAAATTAAAGGAGGAAACGAATGGCTGAAAACACAGGTATAATGAGGAAACAACAAGGGGGGGGGGGGGCAAATTCCTAAATGTTGAATTTTTAAGATTTATTTTTTCTGTCTTTATTGTAATACTACACTTTTGCTGCATCCATTTTGCAAAATTCGGGGATATTGGAGATATTATAGGTAAAAACTCAGTTGTAAAGCATGGTTACTTGGCTGTACAATATTTTTTCATTATTGCAGGATTTTTTCTCATTTACACACTCAACAAGAACCTTACTGTTATGGATTTTATAAAAAAGAAAATAGTCAGGCTCTGGCCATTAATGGCACTCAATTTTGTTCTATTTTTAATGGCCAGCGGGTTCGGAATCGTAAAATTTAACTTTTATAAGTACGTATTCTCATTACTTTTATTAGAAAATATTGGTGTTACATTTGACCATACAATCCAGGGAGGGTGGTTTGTTTCAGTATTATTTTTTGTATCGCTTTTCTATTTTTATATTTTTAAATATTTTGACAAAAAGTATTATAATTTTTACATCCCAATATTAGTAATTCTCGGGTACACATATATGGTGCACGGAACGAACGGGGCAATAGGCGCACAGCTCCAAATTATCGGGGAAGTTTTTAACGGCGGGGTGATTCAGGGCATAAGCGCAATGGGGCTTGGATTTTTAATACACGAATTTTACCGGTATTTGAAAACTCAAAACTATATTGAGACACTTAAATCAAAAATAATTTATACGCTGCTTGAAGGCTATTTGCTCGGATTTGTAGTCTACGAAACAATTATGCACAAAATACACTTTAAAAACCTGTTAATATTAGTCATCGCATTTTGCGGCTTATTCATAACATTTCTATTGCAGCGCGGATATATCTCAAAAATATTAAACAATAAAATATCAGGGATATTGGGCAGATACGCATATTCATTATTTTTAACCCACGGATTTGTAATAATTCTTTTTAACTATTTTTACGTTAAAAAGAATACCGATATACTTTTCAATCATCCGTACGAAATTCTCGGAATTGCGATTATACTGGCACTAATTTTTGCCGTATTGGTCTACCACCTTGTAGAAGTTCCGGCTGGGAAATGGCTGAAAAAGAAATTCTTTCCGGCTAATTAAATTTTGTAAACTTTTAATAAATTAACACCGGTCGTTGCCTGATCGGTGTTTTTTATTTAGAATACTTTTTGAGGGGTCGATGATTGAAAATTATCAAAAATATCTTGATTTTTTAGATGAAAAACTGGCAAAATTTTTTAACAGCCAGCAGCCTTTTATACAATGCCGTAAAGGCTGCAGTAAATGCTGCAAGATGGCACAGTTTCCGACATCAAGAATAGAAATGGTCTATCTGCTCACAGGATTTCTGAACACTGCAGATGAAAAAACTCAGGATATTGTGTCACAAAATATCCAAAATATTTTGAGACTTCGAGATATTACAACGGATAAAAAAGAATTCCGGTATAACTGTCCGTTTTTGATAAATGACATTTGTTCGGTATACCCATACCGCGGGATAATCTGCCGTACATTCGGATTGATGACACAGGGATGTAACGGAAAAATCAGCGTACCTTTTTGTTGTTTTGAGGGTATGAATTATTCATCCGTAATTGATTCCAACACACAGATGCTGTCGCCGGAAAAAATTAAAACCCGGGGATTTGAAGAAGAACCCCTCGGGTTTAACGTAAGTTACGAATATTTAACTGACAAAGATTTTGAAGAAACTTTCAAGTTTCAATTCGGCGAGAAAAAGCCTATGATTGAATGGTTTATAAACCCGCCTGTTACTGACGGGAAAAAGTAATAATCTTCTTATACGCAGCTAGGCTTTCTTTGAATGTTGAAATGTATCACCTGCGTGACGCTGCGGTTGAACCGGTACTGACTCTTTTAAGTTTTTCTGGAACACATCATGATTCATCAAAGTTGCTTGACCGGGATTATTAGTATTTGATACAGCCATACACTTGTATCCGTTTTCAAGTTGAACTTCGCGCGCCATATAAGTATTTCCGGCTTTGTCCTGATATTTGATAATAGGAGTACCGGTCGGCGTAAGTTTCGGACTTACATTTGATTTGTCAATTACTGTCATAATTATTCCTTTCTACCTTGCTACATTATTAATAAAAACACAAAATTAAAAAAAATTGCGCTTATTGTGATAATTTTTTTAATTTATTTATATAACTTAAAATTTTAGAATAAAAACTTACTTTGCACGTATTTTCTTTTTTTAGCGGAAGATACATAGGCAGATTATCAGCCATTGACCAGTGCAATTGTTTATGTTTTCTTATACATTCATCAATGTATTTGATTCTGTCCTGATAAATAGACGTGAAACCGCATTTTCTATAAAAAATATGAGGAGGTCTGCGCGGGGTGTAAACTCTGCTTGCATCGAGATGCACTCTGCCGTTACACCCTTCTTTTCTGCTTTGAATTTTTGCAAGATTTATAAAAGCTCTGCCATATCCGAGTCCGGATTCTTCTGTTCTGAGGTATTCTATTTTTAAAGAGTCATAGCAGCTCAGTGTCGGATAATATTGCGAAAACAAATCTTCGGTTACTTTTTTGGTGTACATTGTACCGGCAAACTCGGAAGTCCTGGTGTCTGCCATTGTAAAATGGGTTATTTCTCCAAATCTCGGGCTTTGAACTTTCCGGGAATATATAAGTAAATCTGGGATTTTTTTAATTTTCGGGATATAAAGACTAAGCATAGAACTTATAAAACCGGTCAAGATTTTTTTTGCCCAATATGCCAAAATTATTAAAAAATCATAACATTCAAACAGAATATTTTTTTGGTATTATAATATATAGATAGATAGTTATACTACAAATAGTTAGGGAAAGCGGTTTTGAATAAGAAATATTATTTTATCGCAATAGGCGGAGTCGGAATGAGCGGGCTGGCAAAATATTTGCTGGAACAAGGATGTGATGTGAGCGGCTCTGACATCTGCGACAGCAAATACGTTCAGCAGTTAAGAGATTTGGGAGCAGTCGTACACATCGGACACAGTGCGGAAAATGTTCCGGAAGATTGCGTTGTAATAGCAAGCACGGCAATACGTGCAAACAATCCTGAAATCGTTAGAGCAAAAGAATTAGGTCTGCCAATTTATCACCGTTCGGATTTACTTGCAGAAATTTCGCGCGGCGGGAAGTTCTTTATAGGATATGCAGGCACTCACGGCAAAACAACAACCAGCGGACTGTCATCTTACGTTCTTGAAAAAGCCGGCTTAAATCCGTCGTTTGTTGTCGGCGGAATTGTCCCGGAAATTTCAACAAACGCGCAATACCGCGACGGCAAATATTTTGTTGCGGAACTTGATGAAAGCGACGGCACTATTATTAAATATTCGCCGGATACAGTTGTGATTAATAACCTTGAAGCTGACCACCTTGATTTTTACAAAGAAGGTTTGTCCGCTATTCTGGATACTTTTGAAAAATTTTTGTCAGGCTTAAAGCCGGATGCAATTATCCTTGCAAACAATGACAGCGACGGGGTCGAAGAATTAATCGGCGGGTGTTCCACAATTATCCCGAATCCGATTTTTTCATACGGCTTGAATGATGCGGATTACATCGCGAAAAATATTGTCTTTGGCGAAGATTTTACAACCTATGATATTTATTACAGGGACGAATTTTTAACCGATATGAAAATTATCCTGAAAGGCGTGCATAATGTTTATAATTCACTTGCGGTATTTGCAAGCCTTCACCAGGACGGTGCTGATATTAATTTGATAAAACCTCATTTTGCTACCTTCAGCGGAATGGGCAGAAGATTTCAAAAAGTCGGTGAGTTTGGCGGGATTTCGCTGTATGATGACTACGCACATCACCCGACAGAAATCAAGGCAACACTTTCTGCGTCTGCGGCGTTCCAAAACCACCGCGTAATTGCAGTTTTCCAACCGCATAGATATACAAGACTAAAGAGTCTATGGGGAGAATTTTTAAACGCGTTTTACGGGGTGGATAAAGTTATAGTGACAGATGTTTATGCTGCAAGCGAGGACGTTATTGAAGGTATAAATTCCGAAAATTTCACAGCAGAACTCCAGACACGCGGGGTTGACTGCGAATATCTTGCAGGTGATATGAAGTCTGTAGCCCAGCAATTGTATCCGGAACTAAAATCCGGCGACGTAGTAATCGGACTTGGTGCCGGAACTATCACGTCTCTTGGCAAAGAATTGCTGCAGCTTGATAAGGAGATGGAAAAAGTTGCTGGTTGAAGAAAATTTTGACGTTACTAGACTGACATCTTTTAAATGCGGCGGAAAGATTAAAAAAGTTTTTTTCCCTGAATCTTTGGACGAATTTGTTCAGATTTTAAAAGAAACTCCGGAGGCAAAAGTTTTCGGCAACCTTACAAATACTCTCGTGTCTTCTGACGGGTATTCAGGAGCAATTATCCTGACAACAAAGATGACAAATTTTCACTTTTCAGGCTATAGAGCAGAAGCCGAATGCGGCTTGAAAGGTGCAAAACTTTCTCAAGCTGCGGAAGAAAAAGGCTTGAGCGGACTGGAATTTATGATAGCGTTTCCGGGGACTATCGGCGGAGAAGTCTTTATGAACGCAGGTGCACACGGGCAGAATGTTGCCGGATGTTTGGTCGAAGCTAAATGCTACAATCCTGATTTAGGCGTGATAACTTTAAACAAAGAAGAGATGAAATTTTCCTACAGAACCTCTGTCTGCCAGTCAAAAAATCTGATAGTATTGAGTGCGGTGTTTGAATTACAGCCGGCACCTTCTGAAGATATAAAGGCTAAAATGGAAGAAAATTTACATTTCAGAAAAACTCACCAGCCGTCCTTGACACTTCCCAATTGCGGCAGTGTTTTCAGAAACCCGGAAGGTAATTCGTCAGGCAGACTGCTTGAACAGTCCGGCGTAAAAGGTTACGCCTCAGGCGGCGCAAGAGTATGGGAAAATCATGCCAATTTCATTATAAATAACGGAGGAACTTCTTCTGATATCCTGAACGTTATTCAAAAAATGAGAAACAGCGTAAGAGAAAAATTTAATATAGAACTAAAACCCGAAGTGAGATTTTTGGGTGATAACATTAAAGAGGTAGAAATATGCAGAGATTTGAAAATCATATAGATAAAAACGCAAAAATAGCCGTGCTTTGCGGCGGAATGTCATCGGAAAAAGATATCTCCATCCGTTCAGGCAAAGGCTGCTATGAAGCATTAAAAAGATTAGGATTTAATAACGCCGAACTCGTTGTGGTTGACAGAAATATTGCAGAAACTTTGAAAAACGGCAATTACGATTACGCATATAACGCGCTCCACGGAAAATACGGCGAAGACGGCTGCATTCAAGGATTGCTGGAAATTCTTCAAATCCCTTATACAGGCTGCGGAGTTATGGCAAGTTCAGTATGTATGAATAAAGAATATACAAAAAGAATTCTCTCAACTTGCAAAGACATTCCGCTCATCAGATCTGTTTTTGTAAGAAAAGGTGAAGATGTTATAGAAGCCTGCAAAGACTTGAATTATCCTCTGATAACAAAACCTGTGTGTGAAGGTTCAAGCTTTGGAATGACAAAAGTTAATTCAAAAGATGAACTCAAATCAGCATACAACGAAGCGGTTAAATACAATGATGATGTGTTAATTGAAGAATTTATAAACGGATTTTTTGTGACCGTCGGTGTTCTGGAAAAAGACGGAAAACCTTTTGCCACCGAAATTCTTGAAATCATCCCGAAAAACGAATGGTATGATTTTGAAGCTAAATATACAAAAGGGATGTCCGAATTTATTCTTCCGGCAGAACTGGATGAAGAAACAACCAAACTTGTCAAAGAGATTTCGGTAAAAGCGCACGAAACTGCCGGCTGCCGCGGAGTTTCCAGAGTTGACTTTATGATTATGGATAACAAACCTTATTTTCTGGAAATCAATACCTCTCCGGGAATGACTGAAACAAGCGACCTGCCGGCGCAATCAAATGCAATGGGTATTGACTACGACAACCTTGTGTTACTAATAATGAACAGTGCGGGCTTAAATAAATAATGGACGATATAAAAAATAATCAGGAATATTCTGAAGAAGAAGATATTCTCGAGGCAAAAAAAGTAAAAAAAATTCAGCGTGAACGCCAGATTAGAAAAGGCAGAATGTGGCAGGAGCGTATTCGCGGAATTTTCAGATTTTTTGCCAGTATAGGGATAATTATTCTGCTGGTATTTCTTGCGGATTTGCCGCAGTGGTATCTTGCAAAATCCTCCTTCAAGATTTATAACCCTGATAATGTCGCTATTGTCGGCAATAAAATTGTGCCGACAGCCAAAATTTTTAAAACACTTTATGATATAGAAGTGCCGAATATTCCTATTTATCTTTTCAGAACAGGAGAAATCCGTGCAAAAATTCGCGAATTATCACCGATAGATGAAGTTTACATAAGACGCTACGCATTTCCGGCACGGCTTGACATCATAGTCAGAGAAAAAATCCCGTCTGTTGTAATTGCGCCGGATGAAAAAGTTAAGCCGGTTGCATTTTTTACAAAAGACGGAACTCTAGTCGGACGCGAATACCTTCCGCTGCCGGCTGAATACAAGACTATAAAACTACTATCTTATGGCAACAAAGGTGACGATTACCACAATTGGAATAAAGAAAAAATCCAGAAAATTGAAAAGATTGTAAGGTATATAGAAACATACTCAAAAGAACCGGTTCTCTACCTTGATTTCAGAAATCCGAATGACATTTACGCAGAGATAAAAACAGTAAAAATCAGACTTGGCAAACTTGATGATACTGTGTTTGAGCGGATTGAACGTATTCCGTCAATTCTGCCGCAGGTAAAACTTATGGATACAAAAATTAAATACCTTGACCTGAGCTGGGAAAAGGTTAACTACCTAAAACTTGACGAATAGCGGGAGTAAAAAATATGAATATAGCGATTGCACAAACCAGATATAAAACAGGCGATTTTGAATTTAATTTGAATTCAATCAAAGAAAAAGTATTGAAAACAGATGCGGAACTTGTGATTTTTCCTGAAGCTGATTTGTATGAGATTGGCGGCAAAGATTTGCTGCTTGATAAAAAAGTTCAGGAAGCACAAATAAATTTTTATGACCGGCTTGCCGCTGAAAATTTTGAAAGAGCTATCTTAGTCGGCGATATTCTAATCCAAAACGGGGAAGTAATTGTATCTGAAGACGGATTTTTTGATATAAACGGCAAAAAAGTTTACGTATCTGATACATATTCAGATGATGTAATCTGCGACTTGTATGTACTTGCCAAAAACAGTTATTTTGCGATTAACAAATACAAAGAATTTGTGGCAAGCGTACAGACAAATAATGATTTTGTTTACATAAATACAATCGGGATAGCGGATGCCAACGTATTTGCCGGCGGAAGTTTTGCCAGAAACAGAGACAATGAATTAGTATTGCAGGCTCCGATGTGTGAGGAATATCTCTGCGGAGTTGATTTTACTACACCTGTGGAATTTGTTGATGAACCAATGGAACAACAGGTAATAGATGTCACAACATTTGCACTCAGGGAATACTGTGAAAACACAGGGATAAAAAAAGTTGTATTGGGGCTTTCCGGCGGGATTGACAGTGCATTGACAGCAGTGCTTGCCGCAAAAGCTCTCGGGGCTGAAAATGTTTTAGGCATAATGATGCCGAGCATGTATTCTTCTGACGGTAGTGTGCTGGATTCTGTTGCACTTGCGGACAATCTTGGAATAAAAACAGAAAAACACGCTATCACACCTTTGTTTGAAAATTTTATGGAAAAAATTGCACACGAGAAAAAGGGCGATTTAGCGGAAGAGAATTTGCAGGCAAGATTGAGAGGATTAATCCTGATGTTTTTCTCAAACAGAGGCGGGTACCTTCTGCTTTCAACAGGCAACAAATCCGAAAGCGCGATGGGCTTCGGAACTTTGTACGGGGATTTAGCCGGCGGCTACAATATGATTTGTGACTTAACAAAGACAAACGTGTATAGAATTTCAAATTACATTAACCGCTGTGGAGAGGTTATACCGCAGGCAATCATAGACAAGGCGCCGTCTGCGGAGCTTCATCCGGGGCAAAAAGATCAGGACAGACTGCCTGAATATGCTGTTCTGGACGATATTATCGAGATGTATTTTGAACAAAACATTCCGGCAAACGAGATTTACGAAAAATACCCTAAATCCACAGTGGATGAAGTCATAAGAAAAACCTACAGAATGGCATACAAGCGTAAGCAAAGCTGTCTTGGAACAAGGCTCACAGAACGCTCATTCCTTGCGGGGATAAATTTGCCGATAGTACAGAAATTTTATTAAATTTCAGACAGACTGAAAAATCAGACCGACATAAAAATCAGAGCACTTATACTTAAATAAAAATGAAGCAAACGTTACGTTTACTGTCATCCTGAAAGCGTAGAAAATCCGTTTAAAAAGGACGATAAGACGTTAGGACGATAAGTTCGTTTCACCCTCTCCTAAATTAGGAGAGCGATTTTGCGGACTATAACTTCTCTTCCCCCCGCGGAGCAGTGGGGGAGCGGATTTGCGGGCTATAAATACTCCTCCCCTTGATGGGGGAGGCAGGGTGGGGGTGTCTCGGTGAGTTTAAGTAGGTCAGGCAATGCCTGACCTACTTAAACTTTGTACCCTCCCCAGGTCGGGGAGGGCAAGGGTGGGGAGCAAACGTAACGTTTACTGTCATCCTGAAAGCGTAGAAAATCCGTTTTTCAAAAAACGAGATTTTCAAGCTGTTCAGGATCTTGCCGTGCGGAAAATCTTGCCAGCACTTTACGAACTAAGACCCTGAAATAAATTCAGGGTGACAATAAGTAGGTCAGGCATTGCCTGACAGCATTACTCGCGATTAACGAGTCTTGGCATTGCCTGCTTGTTTTGCTCCTGCAAGCCAACTCTGCAATGCCGGCGCCCTCAGCTCGTTCGCGCTATCGTCCTCAAAAAACATTTCTCCTCTGTTTTTTGCTATGACAAAAGAAGAGATTAAGTCACTCTAAAGACGTTAGGACAATTTCACCCTCTCCCGATTTGGAGAGGGTGGCACGTAGTGCCGGGTGAGGGGACAAACATAATGGTTCTCGCCTCCCCCCCACCTAACCTGTCTTGAATTTGCTTCCCCAAGCCGGGGAAGGAGGTTTAAACAAATTCAGGGTGACAGATTAATGAAATGGACTTAACGTCTTAACGTCCTTTTTCTGTAAACTTTTGTAACAAAATAATTTTTCACCCTGAAAACTACCTTCAAAAATCTCAAAAATAAAACCCGCTTATATCAAGCCTTTCAGATACAAATTGTAAATAATTGTAAAAATGTCACTTAAAACACTTGAAATTTTAATTAAAATAGTATATAATGAAGATATAGACGATATACAGAAAGGATACTAGCATGAAAGATATTGATTACATTACCTCAAAACCCTTAGCCTGCAAAGAAATCGGGGGGGGGTAGCCTCTAAAGCCTTACTGATAGCGGTTTTGCTGGGGGTGACTCCTGCGGTTGCGGCGGATGGTGACCTTTCAGCCCCAAGTAATGACAGCTTGTACACTTTGAACAGAGTTGAGACAGCGGGCGAAAACACTATTACAAAATTTGAATACAACAGCGCAACAGGCGAATTCACGCCTGTTTATTATCGTTTGCAGCTGAACAATACGCAGTTTGGAGCGCAGGATGGCGATGTTGAGCTCAATTTTGGCTGGCAGACGGGTGCTGACGGCAATCCGGAGTTTGTCAAAGACCCTGCAAATCCTGTAGGTCAGTCTATTGTCTACAAGTATCTTTCTTCTGTTACACAAAATCCAAGATTAGAACCTGATGATGGAGAAGATGTAACCGGCAATTTTGTTGGTATTCTTACAGAAAATGAAATCTTTGGTGGTGTAATATTTAATGAATATCATCAAATTGGAGATATAACTAGTAATTTTATTGATAATACGCTAATTTCTGAAGCAGGGAATGCAGGTGGTGTTATTTCTTCATTTGGTACAGTAAAAAGCATCACAGGTGATTTTATAAATAACAAAGCTATAACGTCAGGTTCGGCTTCCGAAACGTCTATACCTCTAACTGTTGGCGGGGGGATACACAATGCTGGTGGTGGTACTGATTATTTGAAAGGAAATTTTATTAATAACTCTGTTGTTGGAGTTGTTGTTTTGGGTGGTGCTATTTATAATGTAAGTTCATTTGGAGAATTTACAGGTAATTTTATTGGTAATCATGCAATTTCAGGGCAAAATGGCAGTGCACAGGGTGGTGCTATAGCTAATTCAGGGATGATAGGTAGAGATATAGATGGAGCACTCATTGATAGTTCAGCAGCACTGTATACTGCAAAACTTAATCTAGTAAATAATAAAACTGGTGAAGTTTTAACTCTGTATTCTAAATTATGGAATTCTGAAGAAGAGTTAAAACAGCTTGTAGGGGAGCTGCAAGAGAGTTATTTAAATGCTGGGTATAAGTTTTATGATGTTGGTATGGATACTATAATTCCAGATGACCAATGGGATTTATATAAAGAGGAGTATGAATCCTATATTGAGCAAGGCTACTATACAACAACTAATGAATTAGCTGAGGCCTTAGGTGATTCAGCCTTTGTGAATCCTGTCGGTGGTATCGAAAACTCAAGTTTTATCGGGAACTATGCTGTTGCCAAAGATGGTATAGCGCGCGGCGGTGCGATTTATACAATAACAGATCTAAAATTAACAGCCAAAGACGGCTATACATCAGTCTTTGCCGGTAACTATGTCAGCGACAAAGACGGTACCCGCGATGAGGGTATATACGTAAGCGGTGCGGAATTGACCCTGAACACGGAAACCGGCGGTCAAATCCTTATGGACGATATGATTAACGGTTATGAAGGGTATTCGTTGAGCCTTGAAGGTGACGGCACAGGCGCAATTTATCTGAACAGACCCGTTACAGCACAAAAGTATGACGAAAATGCCGGCGGGCTTGTCTCAACAGCTGCAACAATCAACGTAAACAACGGCGCAAACGTCTACCTCAACAACGAAACCAACATTGATAACAACAACCTTAATATGAACGGCGGCTTTGTTTCGCTAATCAACAATACAATCGGTGTTTCCGCCCTCAACTCAATGACAGTGAGCGCTGATACAGATATCGTGGCGGATGTTGACCTTGCAGCGAAAGAAATGGATAGATTCACGGCAACTTCTTACGGCACACACACAGGCAGCCTGAATGTTGTCGGGATGAACATCCTCAAAGATGCAGTTGAAGGCGAAGACGTCACAGCGGTCTACTTTGCAGAACCGGGCTTAAAAGACCACGTGACAACAAGTATGAGCGAAGTTCCTGACAGCTTCCAAATGACAGCCTACACGCCAATCTACAAGTATAATGTAACTTACGACAACGAAAACGAGTATGACGGCAAAGGTGACGGCGGCTACTTTCTGTTCACCCGCGGCGATAAAATTTTGGGCGGAGGCTCTACAGGCGGCGGTTCAACCGGCAACCCGTCTGACGCCTTCAACCCTGCAGTTTTAGCAACACCCGTCGCAAACCTTGCAGCAGGTCAGGCCGCTGTGAATGAGGCGTTTAAGCATGTTTTTGAACACGCGGATTCATTCACACAGCTTCCGGCAATGGAGCGTTATGCAAAGATTAACGCTAACAAATACGCTATAAATACTGAGTTTAACGACTACCTGCCAAGCTATGCAGAACAACTCCAAAACAAAGGCGTCTGGTTCCGTCCGTATACAACCTTTGAAAGCATAAACCTCGACAACGGACCTGACGTTGACGCGATTACCTATGGAAGTTTGGTCGGTTTTGACGGTGATTTCAAAGAGATGAAAAACGGTTGGCACAGAGTCTTTACTGGCTACGCAGGCTATATGGGGTCTTCTTTGAACTACTCCGGCGTTGATACCACTATGAACGGAGGTTTGTTAGGCTTCACTGAAACCTTCTACAAAGGTAACTTCTGGACTGCCATCACAGCTTCTGCGGGCGCCTCTGTCGGCGAATCCCATACTATGTACGGCAAAGAAGATTATACATCACTTTTAGCAGGTGTTGGGTCAAAAAACGGTTACAACTTCGAATTTAAAGACGGTAAGTTCATCATCCAGCCGATTATGTATTTGAGCTATACGTTTGTTAATACATTCGATTATAAAAACGCCGCTGGTGTAAACATTGAATCTGACCCATTACACACTATTCAATTAAACCCGAGTGTAAGATTCATCGCAAACCTCAAAGGCGGCTGGCAGCCTTATGCCTCTGTTGGTATGGTATGGAACCTTATGAATGAAAGCAAGGTCACAGCCAACAACGTGAAATTGCCGGAAATGTCTGTTAAACCGTACGTTGAATACGGGGTTGGTGTACAGCGGAACTGGGCGGATAAGTTCACGGCGTTCTTGCAGGCGATGATAAGAAACGGCGGACGTAATGGTATTGCGCTCACCGGCGGCTTCCGATTCATGCTCGGCTCAGATGACAAAGACAACGACAAACCGAAAGTTAAAAAAGAAATCAAGTCACTATAGCAAACATGATGTTTGCTGTCATCCTGAAAGCGTAGAAAATCCGTTTTTTTTGAAAAACGTGATTTTCAAGCTGTTCAGGATCTTGCCATGCGGAAAATCTTGCCAGCTCTTCACAAGCTAAGACCCTGAAATAAATTCAGGGTGACAATAAGTAGGTCAGGCAATGCCTGACCTACATAAACTTTGTACCCTCCCCAGGTCGGGGCATTGTTAACAAACTAATGCTTTAAGG
>CALUQN010000027.1 GCA_944322945.1 Candidatus Gastranaerophilales bacterium
TCAACACAATGTATATTATGTTGAGCAAAATTTTTGACTTATATAGCAAATTTCGCTAAAAATCATCCGCAGTCGAGAACATTTTCAAGGTTCACAGGTTTTGTATTTTCTATCTCTTTGTAGGTAAATTTGTCTGAAAGTTTTTTTAACTCCGGCAAAATATCTTTGTTATCTATAAACATTGTTGTCATTGGATATTCATCATAATCAAACCCGAATTTATAATAAAATAAATCAGAATTGAATGCGGGTGTCAGCGTAATTTTATTCTTATCCTTGTTCTCTTTTAAAAGATGATTAATCAACATACTGCCGCCGTTTTTTATCTTCTTTAAATCAGGAGTTTTCCAGGTCGCCAAATACGAAAGGTGACTTTCTTTCGGGTTTACATCCATTATTGACATAAGCCCGAAAGGTGTTCTGCCTTTTGACGCAAGAAAAGCTCTGTCAGAATATACTACGGATGAAAATGCACTGTATAAAAATTGAAATATTGTACTCTTTTCTGTGTTCATTCTTTTGGGAGACGAATGCATAAGTTTATGCGACAAATCCCAGCAATAATCCCAATCCTTATCTCTGTCCAGTGCGTATATAAAAACATCCTCCGCCAATGCAGCTTTCGGCTTTATCTGCGCAACTTTTACTGCACAAAATCGGGGCGATTGTGTTTTATTCTGTTTTATACTATGTACTTTCACTTTTTAATTATATCACATCATTTTTGTTAATTTTTTATAATTTTTTGTTCTAAAATGACAAAAATTTTTTTTCATAGTACTATATATAAACGTGCTATTTGTGCACAGGGATATTTTTTAATCTTTTACACTATATAAATTTAAACTTTGGAGAATTTTAAATTGTCAGAAACCACTTATCTTTTGTCCAATAAGAATATTGCTTTGATTAACAACGGAAGCATCTCCGCGGCTAAGACATCCACAACAAAGCAATACAACGACCCTTTAGAAAAGTGGCCGGTGAGAGGTCTTGCTTATACTAACGAAATCGGTGCCGCTATAAGTGAAATTGCGCCTAAAACTGGCTTACTTTTATGGGTTCCGGCACTTCTATATTTTGGGGCTGATATTTACGACAAATACAAAAATGACCAAACTTCATACGACCCGAGTGCGAAAAGAGGGACTAAGCAAGCTGTATTCCAACTGCTCGCAAGCGTAATCTTGCCGACAGCCGCCGTTAAGGCTGGACAAAAAACCGCCTCTGCCATCGCGGCTGTCGCGGGTCAAAATAAATTATCTCTCCAATCGCAAGAGGAATTACTCAAATTTACTATCGAGCATCTAAGACAAAACAGATTGCGCGATTATGCAGATAAACAGGATGAATATCTCACAAAATTTGCTGAAAAACTTTCAAACCACATTGACGAAACCAAAAAAGAAAGTAAATTTAAAACTTCTCTAAAACTTGTTACTGATTGGCTGTTTAACAGACATCAGCCTGAAGCAGTTACGCATCCCACCTCTGACAAAATTACAGAGTTTACACAAAATAATCTTAAAAAAATATTTAAAATCAGAGAAACATTGCTTGCAGACAGAAAACCTGATGAATTTTCCGACAAGATGTTCAACAAATTCAGACAATTTGAACATGAATTTGCGACGACAAAGGATTATACCGGTGATGCAAAAGAAGATGCCGCTAAGCTGGCTATTAAACTGTTTGAAGAAAAACAAATTTTCAAAAATAAATTGCTTAAAACACTCGGCGGGTTCATTGCGTTAGGATTTTTAGCAAAACCGATTGATAATTTTGTCGAAAATTTTGTCATTCATAAAGTTGTTAATCCTGGATTAACTATGCTGAATGCCGAACAAATTAAAAAATTCAAAGAAAAAACTATGCTGAATAAATCGTAACAGGAATTTTTACAACAACTTTCTTTACGTTTTGAGGTGACTTCACAGACATCTGCGGCTGGTGCGCCTCGTGCGGATAGAGCATTATAAAATTACCGTACTCAAGTTTGACCGAATTTAAGAACTCACCCGGCTTTGCATAGAACATAATATCCTTATCCGGGTTGTATGTTTCAGACACCGTAAGGTCAGCTGTGTCAGTAAAGTCAAGCCGCTCTACACCATCAAGCAGCAATTGAATATCTATGTATTTTTTATGCGACTCGAGCTTTCCTTCACCTTCGGCTTTTGTTGTATAACAGTCAATATTTGCATAAATATCCGTGGAAATTTCATAATGCCCAGGGTAAGTTTCCGGCGTCAATGACAATATAAAATCCGTGACCTCCGTCGGAATTTCTTTGTAATTTTTTATGTTGGAAATTTTATCAAAAATCATTTTAGGCAAGCTCCTCCATTGCACGCTCAAACTCTTCGTCATTCGGTGCTTTTCCATGCCAGCCGGCATTGTTTTCCATAAAGCTTACACCTTTGCCTTTAATTGTATTTGCAAGGATTGCTGTCGGCTTATCTGATTTTTTAGCTTCCTCAAGCGCCGAATAAATCTGTTGAATATTGTGTCCGTCAATTTCTATAACGTTCCAGTTGAAAGCTTTTAACTTTTCATCCAGCGGGTCTAATGACTTAACGTTTTCCGTACAGCCGTCGATTTGAAGACGGTTGCGGTCAATAATTGCAATAAGGTTATTAAGTTTTCTGTGCGGCGCCTGCATTAAAGCTTCCCAAACACTTCCTTCCTGCATCTCTCCGTCGCCGAGCAAAACAAATACCTTTGCAGGATTGTTATCAAGGCGCAAACCGATTGCCATCCCGCATCCGATAGAAAGCCCCTGCCCGAGAGAACCTGTTGCGACTTCTACCCCGCGGCATACAGGCGAAGGATGCCCCTGTAACTTTGAACCGAATTTACGGAATGTCATCAAATCTTCTTTTTTGATAAATCCTTTTTGAGCAAGTACGGAATAAAGAAGAGCTGACGCATGACCCTTTGACAGCACAAATCTGTCACGGTTTTCAAAATCCTTTGACTCACTCCAGGTTGACGGAACATTTATACATTTGTGATAAAGTACAGTCAGCAAATCCGCAGAAGATAAGGCGCCGCCAATATGTCCTGATTTTGCATTATGAACCATTTTTACAATATTTCTGCGGTTTTCTTTTGCGAGTGATTCCAATTCTCTAACTTCATTTTCGCTCAGCATCCTTAAACTCCTAACTTTTCTTTCAAAACTGACAACACAAACAATGGCAGCGTCGGGAAAATTCTCTTGAAACGTTTGGGCTCTTTTACCGTTCTGTAGAGCCATTCAAGACCGGCTTTTTGGTAAAACAAAGGTGCCCGCTCAACAACGCCCGACCAGACGTCAAAACTTCCGCCCAGCCCTATCATCAAGGCTTTAGGTAAGAGACTTTTGGCTCTTGAGATAAATTCTTCCTGCTTTGGTGAACCCAATGCGACCAGCACCAAATCCGGCGACGCATTTTTTAATTCCGCTAAAACCCTCTCATCATCTGTAAAATACCCGTCCTGTACATAAACCAGATTTAACCCCGGGATTTCATTTTTCAGATTTTCAGAAGCTTTTTTGATAATTTCAGGTTTTGCGCCAACCATAGCTACCCGTTTACCTGATTTTGCAAACTCTTCCGCAAGGCGTCTGCCAAGTTCCACACCAGCAATTCTATGCACTTTGTGCCCCAGAATTTTTAAACCTATTTCTACCCCGATACCATCAGGTACAACAAGCTCAGCGTTATTGATTATTTCGGCAAGCGGTTTGTTCTTTTTGGCGCACGAAATCATTTCGGGATTAATCGTAACTATCTGACCGCCGTTTGTTTTTGCGTAATCGACTGCAGTATCAAAATCAAACGTATCAACATTGAAACCTTGAAGTTTAACCGTTTTTCTTTCCATAAGTTTATTATAGGATTAATTTGCCATTTTAGCAAGTTTGTAGAGGTAATCTTCGTTGTTGCTGCACTGCAAACCTATAGGTATAAAATTATCCTTGTATCGCTCAATTGCATAGCGGTCTGTCATACCAGAGATGTAGTCTGTAACTACTCTGTCAATTTTATCTTCCGCGCATACAGGTTTTAAAAGTTCTTTGTAATGATAAAATAATTCTCTTATAACCCTGCGTGCTTTTTTTTCTTCCAGTTTTGCAGGTGAATCAACATAGACATTCTGAAACATCCACTCACGAAGTTTTGTTGTGTAGTACCAGCCTTCCTCACTCATTTCTACAACCGGTTTGTTCATGGAATTTGTCACGATTTCATTAATCATTTTATTCAGACGCTGTGAAGGTATTGATGAAAAATATCTGATACAATCTTCCGGCAAGTCGCTTTCGGCAATAATTCCCGCACGGATTGAATCTTCAATATCGTGGTTAATATATGCAATTTTATCTGCGAGCTGAACTATTTTAGCTTCAGGAGTCTGCGGCTTAAATCCCCATGTGTGTGTCAAAATTCCGTGAATAGTTTCCGAACACAAATTCAAATCTTCAAGAACTTCGACAACCCTTACACTTTGTACATTATGATGAAATCCGCCCGGCAAAAGTTCATTCAATACCCCTTCGCCGCAATGTCCGAACGGTGTATGACCCAAATCGTGTCCGAGTGCTATCGCTTCTACCAAATCTTCATTCAAATCAAGCGCACGTGCTATAGTTCTGCCTATTTGTGAAACTTCAAGGGTATGTGTCAGCCTTGTTCTGAAATGGTCGTCAAACGGTGACAAAAACACCTGTGTTTTGTGTTTTAATCTTCTGAATGCTTTTGAGTGCAAAATTCTGTCTCTGTCACGCTGGAACTCTGTTCTAAGGTTGCATTTTTCCTCTTCCTGTTTTCTGCCTTTTGTAAACCTGCTTTTTGTTGCGAATTCACTTAAAAACTTGAGTTCGCGCTCTTCTAATTTATATCTGACAGTGTCTTTTTCCGTTGTCATAGTCATTAAAAATCCTCTGAAAATCGCTTTTTAAAGACATTATAACACGCATAAATTCCTGTTATATACTCTTTTTAGGGGAATTATGTAGATGTTTCCTCCAAATATTATTAAACGATAAACATAATGTCATTCCGAACGTCGGAATGACCTCCGTGTTTCGGAAGCTTACCACTGGCAAGACCCTGCTGTCCCCCATCCCTACCTTCCCCAAGTCGGGGAAGGAGTTTTAAACAAGTTCAGGGTGACAATTTTAACCATTTTTAGTGGAATTATCTACATAAGCCCCCTTTTTAGTGGATTGTTCCTTGTTTTCCGGAGACTTCTGCGCCAGTAAATTCAACTTATTAAGATGTTTTTGTCTGAAGTTGTCAATGATAGCACCGCCCTGCGAGAACACAAACCCGGACAAGGCACCGTAAGCAAGAGCCTTAAATCCTGAAACAAGTCTGGCTGTAAAATACAGGGTTGTCGCAACCGAACCTACAATCGGCAAACCGACTTTTAAGAGCACAGAAGCTTTTTCATTTTTATCTTCGGCAGTGCTTAACCCCCAGCCGACAGCTCCGAGAGAAGTTAATACTGATAATGTATCAGTCGGCGCGCAGCCGAGTACAAGGTCTCTGTATTTGTCAAAATATTCAACAGCATCGGTATCAATAGCTTTATCAAGTTTTTTAACTGATTTAGCAGCCTCTGCCTGTAGTTTTGCAAATTTATCCGCCGGCAGTATTTCTTTGTACAAATCAAGGATTTCTTTCAGTGTACCGCCGCTTAACGTTTTGCCCTCTCCTGCAATTTTTGCGCGCGCCGCCAGCAATGGTGCGTGAAGTTCTGTTTTTGTTTCGGAAAGCAGCTCTTCCGCTATTGATGATTTGTAGGATTTTTTTGTTCTGAACTCTTTCAAAAAATCATCCACAAGATTCACCATTGAATCTCGCATTTTGCCGTGGCGCTCTGTTCTTTCCGTGATATTAAACGAATTGTGAAGAGTTTCCGTCATAGTTTTACGTTTTTCGGCTATTCGGGCTAAAATTTCACCCGCTTGCGGTTTGGACTTATCTGTTACTGCGGATTTTGCCGCAGCATCCATAAGCCCGAACAATTTTTCAAAGGATTCGTCCGATGCTCCGTAGGCGCGGTTCACTGTTTTTAAACTGAGTCTGTCAAATTTTTTGGTTATAGCAGCGTGTAACCTTGCAGTGTATTTATTAATCCCCATTAACTTTAAAAACAGCACATCTTTTATCCAGCCAAGGTTGTTCAGGCTCTGCGATTTTTCAATCATTTTGTTGACTTTTTCAACGGATTCTTCATATTTTTTGTTAATATTTTCTGTTTTGATTTCTTCTGAAACACTGTGGAATTTTTTTGTCAGGTAATCTTTGAACTTGACAAGTTTTTGGGTTGTATTTTTCGGGAGCCCTTTCATTAAAGCAAGGGTACCAAAACCGACAGTCATGGCTGAAACGGCAATTTTCCATACAAGCGCAGAGTGTTTTTTCTCTTTTTCATCACTCACAAAGCTGTCAGCAGTATATTCGCCGGACACATAGTATTCCGGTATTCTGCCGGATACGGTAAAGTCCGAAAACGGATTTTTATTCACACTGTTTATCGGTTTAATCATAAAATTACACAGTCCTGCCGCTACCTGCTATATTATAATTAAAACACCGAATGGAAAAATATTGCCCTGTTTATTAATTATTTTTAAGAAATTCAGAAATCTCCAAAGCCGCTTCCTTTGAAGATACTTTATCTGATAACAGTTCTTTAACCGAACCTAAATTTTTAATCTTTTGTTCTCTGTATTGGTTATCGTACAAGAGTTTTTCAATTTCGCCTGCGATAATATCAGGCTTTACTTTATTCATCAGAATTTCCGGCACAATATCTTTATCCGCAATAATATTAGGCAGGCATACTCTGTTTATGCATCTGACTAACAGGTAGATAAAATAAAACAGCCACGGCCCGCGGTATGCAATAATCATCGGGACTTTGTACAAACAAGCCTCAAGCGCGACTGTGCCGGAGGCGAGGATTAAGGCATCAGATACACTCAACAGCGCCTGATTTTCACCTTTGATAACTTTAAAATCAGTATGTTTCAGGTATTTGTCGTAAATTTCATCGGACAAATTCGGTGCGTGTGAAATGCAAAATTGTAATTCAGGATGCTTTTTTTGAAGAAGTTTAGCGGTCTTAATAAAGACTCCCATGAGATTTTTCAACTCAAACGGGCGGGAGCCGGGGAATATTGACACTAATTTTTTTGATTTATCAAGCCCATGTTTTTCAAAAAATTCATTTCTGTCAGCCGCAGGCGGCAGCTGTGATACCAGCGGATGCCCGCAATAGTGAGTTTTTATACCGTATTCTTCATACATAGTTTTTTCAAACGGGAAAATACACAGCACTTTTTCAATATTTTTTTTGATAACATTAATGCGCCATTTTCTGCTCGCCCAAACCTGCGGCGGAATATAGTAGTACACAGGGATTCCGGCTCTTTTTAAAAACTTTGAAATATTCAGATTAAATGCACCGTAATCAATACAAAGCACCAAATCAGGCTTGTATTCACGGGTTAGATAATCGACAATTCTTTTTCCCAGTGTAAAATGGTCTATCAGAATTTTCAGAGAAATTCCCATTGCTGACATTTTCTTCTGGTCTGAAAACAGTTTTGCGCCGGCGTTTTTCAAATTTTCACCGCCGACACCTTCAACAACTAAATCAGGATAAAGTTTTTTCAATGCTTCTATAACTTTACCCGCGTGAATGTCTCCTGAATATTCGCCGGTTATTACAAATATTTTTTTCATATCTATACAGCCATAATTACAATATTATTATCGTCTGCAAATTTAACAACTTTTTCCTGATCAACAATAATTGTTTCATTCGCCTCAACGGCAAGCAGGCTTGCCTTGTAGCGTTTCATTGTTTTCAAAGTTCTCAAGCCGACAGCAGGAATATCAAATCTCTTATCCTGTGCAGGTTTTGAAACTTTTATTACGCTTGCATTTTTCTTGGCTAATTTGGCACCGCGCTTGATACAAACATCAGTACCTTCAATGGCTTCAACTGCCATAACCATTTTGTCCTTGATAACTACAGACTGCCCGACATCCACTTTGCCCATTTCTTTGGCAAGCCAGAAGCCGTAATTAACGTCATCCATCTGCTGCTGGGTCGGCTTAACAGAACCAAGGACGCCCGCAGGTATCATAAGATTTTTGATAAATATAGTCTGATCAAGCACCTTAATTCCGGCTTTTTCAAACTCATCCACAATCATCAGCATAACCTGATCATCGTTGAGGCGCAGAGCTTTTTGAATAAGTTCTCTTGCTCTTGCGTCAAACTTATGCAGCTGGAGCAAAACTCTTTTATGAACTTTGCCTAAAAATGTAACTTGTTTTAGCTGTTCATCTTTAAATATCTTTTCTATTCGGTTAACTTCACCGGGGTGGCAGGAGTAAACCTTTGCGCAATATTTTTTCAACGGGGCAAGATTGTCATTTGACAACGAAATACAAATGACTTCAAACCCGTTTTCTTTCGCATACTGAGCCATTTTTACAGGCAAAGTTCCGTCGCCTGCTATTAATCCCTGCTTATTTTCTAACATTAATGACACTTTTTGTAATCCTCACTTTTACGTCAATTATATCATAAGAAAATTAAATTTTAAGCGCATTTATTTCTGCAACCTGCTGTTCATTCAGCAAAACAGCGCCGCCTAAAATCTTTGTATTTAAAACAACCTGTGCGTATGATTCAGCCAATTCAAGCTTCAGGTAAGCATCTTCGATTGTATTGCTGCCGACAATAAACCCGTGGTTTGCCATTAATACGGCGTTGAAATCTTTAAAATACTTTGCAGTTTTTTCAACCAAATCTCTTGATGATGGCAGTCCGTATTCCGCCAGCGGAATATGCCCGAAATAAAATACATTTTCTGCCATAATAGGTTCATCCAGAGCTTTTCCGGCGGACGCAAAAGAGCTGAGATAAGGCGAATGTACATGCAAAATGTAATTTATGTCCGGACGCATCTTGTAAAACTCAATGTGTACAAGCTTTTCACTTGAGGGTTTTCTTCCGCCTTCCAGAATATTACAGTCATAATCTATCAGTGTAAAATCGTCCTCTTTTAAATATCCGTTCGCAGTACCGGACGCAGTTATCAGAACTTTGTCATTGTCATAACGCGCAGAAATATTGCCGGAAACGCCCGGTGTAAAATTTTTCTCACCCGCAAGCCTTCCGTACTTTATTAGCTCTTGTTTAAGTTCCGAAATACTTTTCATACTACAGCTGCTCCTTATTCGGATCCTCAAGCTCAATTACCGTCGCGTATTGCAGCTGCTTGGGTTTTGAAGCTGCTGTTGGCGTTGTTTGTTCAAAGGTTATCAGCTTTTCTTCATCTTTGCTCTTTGATAATCTGTCAGGATTTTTTATTTCCATCTTATCAAATTCAAGTGATGAGCCTTTTGTATCAAGGTCTACAATAATCCCGACATAAGTTCTGTTTCTGATAAAATCGTAGCCGAGACTCAATTTACATTCATCAGGCCCTACTGAAACGATAAAGGCATTTTCCTGAAATATTTGATCATTCGGCGCGTCACCTGAGAGGTTCATAGAACCTGACCATGCAACCGTCAAATATTTATGAACTCTGAGAGCTTCTCTGAGATACACATTTGACCGGCCGTAACGGTAGGTGTCATATCTCGGCAGCGGAGAATTGTCATCGTAAGCAGAAATAAAGTACCCTACATCCTGCATCCAATTTTTGTATTGTGAATGAAGCCGCGGACCTATTCTTCCGACAACCTGGGTATCGCCGGTGCCGTAAACTGCAGCACTCCCCTGCAATGCTATACCGAAATCCAAGAGTTCACGTTCTTCTTCATTTTGCCAAGACCATAGAGACTGATCAATCTCTGCCATGTATTTTAAACGTGTTGTACCGATCATAGGAGAGTTAATTTTTTCACCGTGGCGGTTGATATCGCAGTCGTGCATATAACCGGCGCCGACTCTGTGGCGGAATCTCATTCTCCTTCCGTCGCCAAGAAAATCCTTGTATGATTTTTGATCATCATAGATAAATTCAGCAACGTATTTACCCATGTGGCGTCCCATAAACCAGTCATCCAAATAGGCATTCATACCATATTGCAAATATAAATTGTCATCTAATCTTTGACGACCTTTGACATACCAGATGTCGGGCGCTGATGCGTAAGCCGCATCCGTCATGTTTGTCGCGCTTTTATATCTGACAATACCGCCTACTCCTAAATCATCTTTATAGTTCAACACCGGTGCAATTTTAATTGTTGAATCAAACGGCGTCGGAAAAACAAACCCCGGACCGACAAACATACCTAATCTCGGTATTGAACCGATTTCCGGATAGTTGGCTTCAAAATAATCGTTATTTTTGTTGACATACGCAGTGAAAGACGGCCAGCGGATAACTTCGTGTCCTCTGTAATAAATATCAGCATTTTTTACTGTTACAATATTATGATTTTTGGTTGCTTTTATATATACTTCTTCCGCATCAATGTTAAAAGCCCCTTCCGCATTGTTGACAGGCGGAATATATGACCAGTCCTCTTCGCCGATAAGCATAGTTTCAATACGCGGGCCTATCATGCTTGAGCGGAAAAATAACCGATGGGAAACATCTGAAAAAATACGTCCGTTTTTTAAAATAAGTTTGTCTGTTTCTGTGGTTGCATTTTCTGCTTCAACTTTTAAAAACGACATCGCTGATGTCATATTGTCGATAGTTGCGCTTTCTTCGTTGAGGTTAACCACGATAAAGTCACCTTTAATAACCTTGCCGTCTTTTGTAAGCTCAACGTTGTCGTAGGCTTTGAGGATATTTGATTCCATATTGTATATGAATTTATCAGCCTTGAGGGTAATTTTTTGAGCAGGAAGAAGCAAAAACGCGTGGCCTGTCGCTTCAATTTCGTTTCTGTCTTCAAAATATTCCATTTTGTCGCAGTCCATCTGCAAATCTTTAGGGGCTACAAGTTTTTTTACATCACCTGTTAATGCTATCGGATTTGAGCCGCCCGGCATTTCCGCATTAACCGCATCCTTGATTGCTGATTCCGAGTGCATATCTTTTTCCGGCTCAATTTTGATATTTGCAAGCCCGTCTTCATTTACCTCAAAACCCTCTTCATTCACATCAGCTCCGCTTTCTTCAGCTTCCCTACGCATAAGCTCTTTTTGACGTTCAATTTCTTTGAGTTCCTGCTTGTGATTTCGTATTCTATACATATTTGTTAATTTTATACGTATTTTTTTGAAAAGCGGACTTGTAGCATTCGGGCTGAATTTGTGGTAGTCGCCAGCGCTGTCTGAATTTTCGCCGTTTACGTATTGGACTTCCGGCATTGCCAATTGACCTGTAGGTCCTTCGTAAAATTTTGCGTCAAAATTCTGCAAATCTTCCGGTGAAGAAAACAGTTCAGCCGACTGAGACGCCTGTCCGCACATTGTGAATATTATTAAACTTGCGATTAATAGTTTTTTCAAAAGCTCTGCCCTCTTATTTTTGACCTTTAAATATAATTTAACGGGTTATTAGGTTTACCGTTGACACGAACCTCAAAGTGACAGTGAGGTCCTGTACTGTAGCCGGTTGTACCCTCATAGCCGACTACCTGACCTTTATTTACGTAATCTCCGACTTTTACTTTGATTGAATCCATGTGTGCATACAAAGTAGTTATCGGGCTGCCGTTAACTACGCCGTGGTCTAAGATTACGACTTTACCGTAACCGCCGTACCAGCCGGCATAGATAACTTTTCCGGAATTGGAGGCAACAATATTACCTCTGAACGGACCGCCGATATCTACCCCTGAGTGGAATGTTCTGCTGTTAAATATCGGGTGGGTTCTCCAACCAAACGGCGAGGTTATACGTCCGCCAATTGGTTTCATAAAGCCTGTTGATGAGGTTTTTACGGTGCTTGAAGACCCGGATTTAGATATCATATTTTGGAGATTTTCTGATTGTTTAGCAAGCTCTCGTTCTGTTTTTTCGTAATACGCGCGGTTAGTCTTGAGCTTGTTAATCATGCTCTGGTTTTGATTAATCGCGTATTGAAGATTTCTCTGCTGACTGTTGATTGATTTAATTGATTGAGCCAGATATTTTTTACGAGATTCGATATCTTTTTTCAGTTTTGCGATTTTTTCAGCTTTTGTTTTTGCATTGACTAACTTGTCATAATCACGCTTTATGATTATTTTTTCAAAATAAATCATATCAAGGAGTGAGTTCATATCCTGAGCATTCAAAAGCAGTTCAAACATTCCGACGCGCTGTGTTTTGAACACCTGACGAATTCTGAATTTGAGCTGCGAATCAATGTTGTTAAACTCGTACAAAGCATCATTCAAATCAGATTCCATTGTGGAAAGCTGGGATTGTACGGTACTGTATTGTTTTTTAGAGGTTTCCAGTGAATTGGAGGCACTTTCAAGCTTTTGCTGGTTTTTAACGAGTTTGCTTTTTTCGATATGTTCAAGTTTTTTAAGCTGGTTAATTTTAGCCCGCGTCTGCCGTTTTTGCGCCTCTACACTTTGCGTTGCAACAGCAGGTGTGACGTTTACCATTAAAAAAGTAACCGCCATAATAAAAACTATAAAAATATTTTTTATAATCTTTTTCGTGTTCACTATTTACCTATTTGAGTATGAGAGGTAACATCATAAGACCTACGGTCCAGGCTATAAAAGTCACGGCAATAATGCCGATAATTATTTTTTGATGTTTTCTGAAAAATTCCATTTGCTTCCCCTAAGTTATCAATTGACATTGTACTATCAAAAAATTTTTTGTGCAAATTGTAAAAATATATTTGCAAAAAAAGCGAAAATCAATTAATATAACTGTATGAGTTTAAAGTTTTTGGCAGACGGTTTTGACAAACGTGCGATACAAAAAAATGAGAGCGGAAGTATCAATCATTTTTTGCTTGAAAATAACATCAAGCAGATTGAACAAATTTTAGACTTTTTTGAGACGAAATTCCCGCTTATGCTGGTAAACGGCTTTATGGGCACTGGAAAAGCTTCTGTTGTAAACTATGCGGTCTCTTTTATCTCGGAAGAAACTATCAAACTTGAATATAACTGTTTTGAAACAACTATTCTTGATGATATCCTGCTGGCATTTTTTGATGAGTTCAAAAAGCTTACGGCAATGGGCGCAATCTCAACTCCAAAAGCTAAATCCGACAATTTTACCCAGAAAATCAATTCCTACTTTGAGGCTATAAACAAGCCGGTATTAATCATTATTAATTCATTTGAAGAGGTTTTGAAAGAAAATAAGCAGGAAATAATTGATTTTATTATACATCTTGCAGGGTTTGTGAACATCAAGACAATCCTCATATCAAGGACGTTTGCTCTTGCTGATTTTGACAAAAAAATCGGATACAAACGCGCAACTATACTTGCACTTGAAAAATCTATTTTCGAAAAATTTTTGCGTTCCGAAGGTATAAAAAACATCGGTCCTTTTTCTGATGAATTATACAAACACTCGCGCGGGTACTTTTTCTATACCTTGCTTTCAATCAAAATAATTCACCTGAGAAAGCTTTCTCTGCTTGATTTCATAGAAGGTTTTTCAAAAAGTTTTTTGTCGTTCAATGATTTTATATTAAGAGAAGCTCTGGCGTTTGTTGACCCTGTGAGCGGTCACTTATTCAGGTTTTTGACAACAATGAGGCACCCTATCAGTATAAAACTCCTTGAAACGCTGCATTTGTACGATGAACAGAGATTTAACTTTTTTGTTGAAAATTTAATTTTGACAAAAGAAAATGACACGGTGTATTTGCAGGATTACTACAAAGTAATTGCGGAAAATTCAATCCCGGAAAATGTTTCTATAAAACTCCACCAGGGCTGTGTTGACCTTTATAATACACAGCTTCCGCTGAAACCTCTGGAGCGCGATTTGCTTATTTCCCGCCAGACTATGCGGAAAGAAATTGAATACCATTCAATGTTTATCCCAAAGAAAGTTGTCCTTCCGCGAAACGTAAATCAAAATATAGAATATAAAGAATATTCTGGCACAATGCACCCGAATACAATCAAAGCTCCGGAAAAATCTGCGGAACAACAATCGGTGCAGTCGGCTGCGGATGAAAAAACTGCAAAAGATGAAAAGTTGAAAAATATGTCTTTTGTGTTTGAAAGTGAAGATGAACTGGCTGCGCTTAACCAGATTGCGTCATCAATCAAAAATTTTCTGCATATTTCAGACCAGCAGCGCGAGCAGGAAGAAAAATCTTCCCTCACGGAGCTGATAAACATTGCAAGACAAGAAGAGCAAGCTTACAACTTTAAACGAGTAATTTCATTGTATCAGCGTGCATTGACATTAAAAAATGATGATGATTATTATACATTTCTGCCTAAAATTTATACCAAGCTTGCAGAGAGCTACAAGAACCTTTCAGATTGGTATAACGCACTGAAAAATTACGAAAATGCACTCGAGTTTTATATATCAGTAAACGACAACGAAAAAATCTGTGAAACTAAACTTGCAATCGCAAATATTTATTACATAACCTTCAAACGCGATATGGCAAAGAAACTTCTCACAGAAATTTTAGGGAGTGTGGCAGCTTCAAATGAGGTAAAAATAAAAACCTACATTGCAATGGCGGATTTGTCGGAGAATCTTAATCTTAATGAGGATTATTACAACCGTGCAATGGAGCTCACAGAGGCTACTACAGACAAAAAAATACTGTCGGAATTGTATTTTAAATATGCGCTCTTGTGCGACGATAAAAATGACCCGAACAAGGCGGTTGAATATTACAAAAAGTGCATAAATCTTGATTCTAACCCCAAAATAAATATAAATCTTTCGGCGGCGCTTTCCAACCTCGCGGAACTGTATGACGAAGCCGGAAGCAGTGATTTTGCGGCGAAATATTATCTGGAAAGTCTGAGAATTGACGAATTGACCAGAAACTTCAACGGCATATACATATCTTCAATGAAGCTTGCCGAACTTTATACAGTAAAAGACGCGGAAAAAGCCGTAAAATACTTTGAAAAGGCAAAAGTATGCGCAAAAGAGCTTGGGGAAAAATTCTACATAGCCTCAACAGCCTTGGCAATCGGGGATTTTTATTACAACAGGAACGAAAACGAAAAAGCGCTGGAAAATTATCTCCAAGCACAGGATGTTGCAAAAGATAACTTCAGCAAAGATAATATAGAAAAGATTGCACTCCGCATAGAGGACATAAAAGCCCGTGTTGGAGAAGAAAAATTTACAGAACTGGAAAATAATATTAAAAATGAAACCCGATAAAAAAAATTACGAAAAATATATGCAAGCGTTTATCGAACAAAATTCACGCGTGAATTTGATATCAAAAAACGATGAAAAATTTTTGTGGGAAAAACACATTTTTGATTCACTTGCAATAGGTGCTGTGTTTGACAAATACGGAATGCCTGCAAACCTTCTGGATATCGGAACAGGCGGCGGCTTTCCGGCAGTGCCGATTGCTCTTGAATATCCTGAGATTGAAGTTTACGCGCTTGACAGCATACGAAAAAAAATTAACGCGATTGAAAACATAAAATCCGAACTGGACATAAACAACCTTCACACAATATGCGAGCGGGCGGAAAAAATTACGGAAAAATTTGATATGGTCACCTCACGTGCCGTTGCCCCGCTAAAAGTGATAACGGAGTACGCAATCCCAAGACTAAAACCCGATGGAATTTTCGTGGCATACAAATCACTAAAAACGCAGGAAGAAATCTCAGACGCCGCGGGCATCCTTAAAAAATACAATGCAAAAGTTGCTGACGTGATAGAATACAGCCTGCCTTTGAATGAAAAACTAACAAGAAATTTGATAGTAATAAATATTTAAGCAAACTTTGTAAAGTCTGCGGTTTACGTCCACTTTCTGGTATCATCAGTGCGCAGAACTTTGTCCAAATCAGCCATTACACTCTCTTTTGTCATTTCATAGGTCACCGGCGTGATGGATATTTTGTTGTTTCTGACAGCCGCAATATCCGTCTTTGCATTTGAAGATTCGCTGATAAGCTCGCCTGCCATCCAGTAATAAACTTTTCCGCGCGGGTCAACCCTTTTTTCGTAATTGTCCGTAAACATTTTCTTTCCGAGTTCCGTAATAGCAACACCTGCTATGTCATCTTCTTCCAGTGCAGGAATGTTTACGTTTAATATGCTCTTTGGCGGGAATTGAAAATCTTTCAGCTTATGCAGCAGTGAATTTACAAACCGTGCAGGATAAATAAAATCTTCGTAATCACTCTGCATGCTTGCAAGAGATACTGCTATACTCGGAATACCCATCATTGCGCCTTCCATAGCACAGCTGACCGTTCCTGAATACAAAATATCAGACCCCAAATTCGGACCATGGTTTATACCGGAAATAACCAGATCCGGAATTTCTTCCGGTGACAATATTGCGTTAATAGCAATCTTTACGCAGTCCCCCGGGGTTCCGGTGGTAACCCAGGTTCTTTTTGCTCCGTTGCGGGTCTCTTCAATCTCTTCTACCCTTAGCGGGGTATGCAGTGTCAGTGAATGCCCCGCAGCACTGCGCTCCCTATCAGGGGCAACTACATATACTTCGTGTTCTTTTGATAACGTCTCTGTCAGTGCTCTTATTCCGTTTGCAGCTATCCCGTCATCGTTTGAAATTAATATTTTCATATCTCTCCTTTGTAAAATCTATTCTATGTTTTACTTTCTTTTATCTTATATTATTACCGGCAGCCTTGCAACCGAAAATTTTCTTTGAATTGTAAATTTATGTAACAAAATATATCTCATAAATCTTATATATGGCAATTATATATAACAAAAATTTTTTATATATATACAACACGAGGAAAGCTTAAAATTGAGGAAAAGCAAAACATTTTAAGCACACTACACACACTACACTTCACACATTACGAGGAATGAATACAAGTTTACATTCCGGGAGCCCATAAAAAAGGCTCTTTTTTTTGCCTATTTATTCATCAAAATGACGTAAGCAAGTCCGCCCTTGTCATTGTCTTTGAATTTAATTTCTTTTTGGCTTTCAATTTCGGCTTTGTCCGGTTTTTGATAATTTATTAAAAAACGCATAAAATCAGGACTGAACATATTTCTCCTTTTATTTACTTTAAGACACACAAAAATTTAATACTACACTCTTATATAAAAACACATAATTTCAAAAAATTGTCAAATTTTAATATAATTTTAATCAAATATTTACATAAGTTAATTATTTACTTAAAGGAATTTATATCGCAGTTTACGCTAAAAAAGGCTAAAATTGTCACCCTGAACTTGTTTCAGGGTCCTGCAAACGGCAAGATTCCGAAACAAGTTCGGAATGACATTATAGCTGTATTTTGAGCATATTTGCTGTAAAGTTGTATATAAATTCCTATTTAAAGCATTTAATGCTATAATCATTGGTACAGTGATACAAAGAGGTTAGAGAATGAGGCAGTCATCCATAATTGATATAATATCCCCGATAATGGCAGGGCCTTCAAGTTCACATACAGCAGGCGCAGTCCGACTCGGTTTGATGGCGCGGAATGTATATGATGCACCTGTCAAAAAAATTACTTTCAGATTGTATAACTCTTATGCGTTGACAGGCAAAGGACACGGAACAGACAAGGGGCTGCTTGCCGGAATTTTAGGTCTCGGAGTGGATGATACAAGGATAAAGAATATTTTTGATTCGGAACTGGCAAGACAAATAGACTACAAATTTGAGTATAAAGAAGATTTTAACCGACACCCGAATGCTGTTGACTTTATATTTGACGGGAATTTAACAATGAAAGTTTCCGGGGACTCCATAGGCGCAGGCGAAATCGTAATTACAGCTATAGACAATTTTTCTGTGAACCTTACCGGAAAATACAATACTATTTTACTTGTGTATAAAGATGTTCCGGGGATGATATCCCGTGTTACAAAGCTTATTGACGTCAACATAGCGACATTGCAGTGTGACAGATACGCTAAAGGCGACGATGCTTCCATGTGCATTTGTCTGGACGGTGAAGCTGACAAGCAGATAATAGATACAATTTCGTCATTTGACGATGTTTATATGGTCAGATACATAAAAAAATTGGAAAACTAATATGATAAAAAACGTAAACAGTTTTGAACAACTACGCGACATTTGCGAATTTAAGAACAAACATATATGGGAATATGCAATAGAACGTGAGGCAGAACTCGCAGAAGTAACAACAGAAGAAATGCGCACAACCGTGAAAAAAAGCCTTGATGCTATGAAAGATGCAATAAAATCAGGCTTAAACAGTAAAGAAATGTCCATAAGCGGGATGTGCGGGGATGACTGCTACCGGCTGCAAAAAAGATTTGCTGTCCGCGGAGCATTGTTTGGCAAGCTTTTTGAAAAAATAACCGCTTATGCACTTGCAACTATTGAAGAAAACCTCCGCATGGGGAAAATTGTTGCCTGTCCTACGGCAGGTTCCTGCGCAATTGTACCGTCCGTGCTAATCGCAGCCTCAGAAGAGCTTAACATTCCGGAAGAAGAACAAATAAACGCTCTTGTAACAGCAGGCGAAATCGGCAGAATAATTTCCAACAAAGTAGCTCTCGCGGGTGCCGTAGCGGGCTGCCAGGCTGAATGCGGAGTAGCATCTGCAATGAGCGCGGGCGCACTCTGTCAAATTTTAGGCGGCACTAACGACCAAATTTTTAATGCGGTGGCACTTGCAATGAAAAATCTTTTAGGTCTAACCTGCGATCCTGTGTGCGGCTTGGTGGAAATCCCCTGCGTAAAACGTAACCCCTTCCTGGCTATACACGCTGTAACAGCCGCAGAACTTGCACTCGCTGATATAAAATCAAAAATTCCGCTCGACGAAGTTATCGACGCTCTTGAACAAACAGGCAAATTAATGTCCCCGACTTTAAAAGAAAGTTCGCAGGCCGGTCTTGCCAAAACTAAGACTGCGATTGAGTTAGAGAAAAAATTCCTGAATAGATTGTAAACTTTTGTAAATATTTTTATAAATTTAGGCAATCCTTGTAAATAGAAATACTTTATATATATACAACATAAAGAGTATAAATTTACTTCACAAGGAGATTTACACATGGCAAATGATGATTTAAAAATTTCCGGCGTTAAGACTAGCGAAACAAGCTACATGAGTCCGTTGGAAAAATTCAATAAAAAGCTGGAAGAGGAAATGGCAGCAAAAGCATCACATCAAAATCCGGGCGGACACTTGCCATCAATTTACATTGGTTATACAAGAACAAACAGTGTAAGCGGTGACAACGGAGAAAACGCAACCTGCATCTACTCATAGGCGATTTTGCAATAAAAAAATGTTTGAGATAAGATAATCCTTGAAAAAAGTGAGGATTATCTTATTATGCTTTTAACAGTTGATATAGGGAACACGAGCATAGCGCTCGGTTTATTTGATGAAGAAGCACTCGTTGAAGAGTTCCGGCTTGCGTCGGACAAGGATTTATCACTAGAGGAGTATGAAATTCTTTTAAAATCTTTATTTAAAGATTTTAATGTTGACGACTGCATAATATCATCTGTCGTCGAGGAATTGACTACAAAATTCAAAACCGCTGTGGATAATGTATTTAAAACAGACGCTTTGATTTTGACAAACAAGATTAACACAGGTGTAAAAATCAAGCTCGATAATCCGGAAGAAGCCGGTGCAGACAGGATAGCAAACGCCGCAGGCGCTTATGTTTTGTACAAACATCCTGTGATAGTAATAGATTTTGGTACCGCGACATCATTCGATATAGTGAATGCAGACGGTGACTTTGTGGGCGGGGTTATAGCACCGGGTATTAATTTGCAGATGAAAGTTTTGAACAAATTCACCTCCAAACTGCCGCGAACAGACGTGGCGATTTCTGCAAAAGCAATCGGGAGCAACACAACAGACGCTATTTTGTCTGGTGTAATCCGCGGAACAGCAAGTATGATAGACGGACTTGTTGAACAATGTGAAGAGGAACTCGGAGAAAAAGCCGTAGTTGTTGCAACCGGCGGTTATTCCGGTTTGATTGCAAATTATATGAAGCGTCCGTTTGATTTTATCAACCCGACGCTGACGCTTGAAGGCTTGAGACATCTTTATTGCATAAACAGAGGGTCATTAAGCAAAACTCTCGGCACAAGTCCTGAAGCCGTAAAATAAAAAATTTTATTAAAACTTGTCCTCCCCTTGCGGGAGGATCGAAATTATGCAAGCCCGCAGAGGGTGAAAGGCTTTGCCGTACCTGTTTATTTGCTGGTGCAGCGATTTCGAGGCGGGGTGCTTGCAATGAAATCTTAACACTGCCGTCATTCTGAGGGCTTTAGCCCGAAGAATCTTTATTATTAGATACTTCGCTAACGCTCAGTATGACACGGTTTTAAAAATTTTAGCTGAATTTGTTATATATCTCCGTGATAAAGGCGCCGCAGTTTTACTGCGGCGCCTTTACTATCCTTTATCTCTTATATGAAAATTTTATTATCCGAAAAAGTGGCCGTCGTCGACTACAATATCCAATTTTTGCCCTACTCTGGCATCTGCTATGGGAACTCTTTTGGCAACCATTGCAGATGCTATCGGTGCAGTATCTACCATTCCTGCTACATCCATTTCTTTGCGTTTATTTACTGAAATTGTCCGAAGAATTTCCGGGCTATTAAACATAAATTTGTCTTCCGGAATAAAACTGTCCTGTACTCCGTCAGGAAACATTTTTTCTGCCTTTTCTGACATATTTTTCTGCATCTTTTTAATCGCGTTTTTAGCGAGCATTTGTCCGTCCATAATAAATTCGTTTGCGCCATTCATTTTAATCATTTTATTTAACTCCTTTGGGCTTGTATATTTACAGCTTATATAAAAGTAGTAAAAATAAAAATTGCCTGAATTTCAATTTGCGCTTAATAAAACTTAACAAATAGAGGTGACTTTGCCCATTACAACGCGTTTTTGAGCACCGGTACAGCATGGAAGATTATTCGGGATATGATAATAGGTGCAATATCCCAGAAGAGCGAACGCCATTGCTTCTTTAAAGTTATTGGAAATTCCGTAATCTTCATGAGTTTTCAACACAACGTGTTTTGGAAGGTAGGATTTCAAAAATTTCATCAAAGTCGGGTTATAAGCACCGCCTCCCCCGACAATAACTTCTTCAACTTCGGCAATAGGTGAAATAAATCTTTCGTAGGCCGCTGCAATAGTTTTTGCAGTAAGTGCCGTTACTGTTGCAATAATATCCGCTTTATTCTCAGGGGCAAACCGGAGGGCATTTTCTATGTATTTAGGAGAAAAATATTCTCTGCCGGTAGTTTTGGGCGGCGGCAGAAAGTAATACTCGTCCTGCAGAAGGCAGTCAAGCCAGCTTTCAATCACATTACCTGATTTAGCAATCTCGCCGTCTTTGTCGTAAGGTTTTGAAAAGAATTTGTTCATACAATAATCAATCATAATATTGCCGAGTCCGGTGTCAAAGCCAAACGTATCAAAATTTTTGCCGAGTACTGTTACATTTGATATCCCGCCGATATTCTGGACGGCAATTGTCCTGTCTGTGGTTTTGAACCATTTTTCATCTGCAAAACAAACAAGGGGCGCCCCTTCTCCGCCGGCGGCAATATCTGCTTCGCGGAAATTTGAGATAACGTCACACCCGGTTTCTTTTGATATAACAGAGCTTTCTCCTATTTGCAGTGTGCTTTTGAGAGAGATGTTATCAAGTTTTTCATCAAACGGGAAATGGTAAACAGTCTGTCCGTGGCTGGAGATAAAATCAGGCTTTCCGTGCTCGCTGATAAGAATATTACACGCGTCAGCAAAACATTTACCGACAGCAAAATTCATAAGGCATAAGTCTTTAACAGATGCTTCTCCTCTGAAAATTTGAAAAAGTTTTGCCCTGATGTGCTCGGGATATTTATAGTTAATCCCCTGAATAAGCTCCACTCTCAAATCAGGGTGAACAATACACAGTGCTGCGTCGATGCTGTCACATGATGTTCCTGACATCAGACCGATTATTTTTTTACTCTCCAATTCTCCAATCATACCCCAATGATACAAAAAAGCCTGCTGTTAAGCAAGGCTTTTGATAATAGTTAGCAACTGTCTTTTTCTATCCCAAAATCCAGGAGCATTGCTCCTTTTCTTCTCCCAATAAAAATATCCCTAATCTACTCACACCTCATGCAGTTGTAACCGTTTTTTCTTTTTTTAATAATCTGTCATTCTTTTTTTTAATCTTCCTCTCCGAACACGGACTTATTAAGCCATCACCTCTTTTTCTATCGTCCAATTTTCAAATATAGTAACGTAACGTATTCTCCGGCAGCCATTCTTTGTTTATTAAGCTTTACTTACCTGATTAAGGAGCCGGATTTTTAACTATCCTTTGCTTGTCCTTATGTAATTAATGTAAAACTAAGTAACAGGTTTGACAAGTAAAAAAAAATTAATTATTATTTACAATTGACCATGCCCCGCAGTTTAATCGTAAAAAATTCAAGTTCTTAAATCTTAATGAAGTTTTTTTAATGAAATTACGTAAAATTTAGCAGTTTTTTGATTGACAACTGATATTTACGGACATAAGAAAAGCATGCTGCGGAAACTTTTGAAAACAGTGAATTTCGCTTAACATTTTATCCCTTGCATAGAATTTATAGTAATATAAAAAAGGAAAGGAGCAGGCATGAAAGAATTTCTAAAAACAAAGACTGTGACTTATAATCTGATGTCTTTTACAGGTTTTAAAGCACTGTTTTTGTTTTCTTTGCTTGCAGAATCTCCCAAATCCTATAAAGAAATAAACGAACACTTTGCAAATCATCCGTATCTAAAAGAGGAGATTTCTATTGATACTCTTAGAGTTTACATAAACTCGCTGGAGAGAATCGGTTGTAAAATTGAACGGACTAAAAAATCAGAAGGCTCAAAGTATGTTTTATTGAACAGTCCGTTTGAATTGAAAATCACGGATGAACAGATTAACAGTGTAGCTAAAGTGTACAAATCAATTTCTAAAAATATCGGGGTTGAAGACTTAATTTATCTGGAAAGTTTTTTGTATAAACTGGCTGACTTCTCAAAAAACGAAAAATATAAAGACACTCTCCAAAACATATCGCTTTTGAACGGTATTGATAAAAAGCTTATCAAGGATTTGCTCAACGAGTGTCTGCATAAGCATACAATTATACTCAAATATAATTCACCCAATTCGGGTATAAAAAATATTGAGGTGCAGGCTGATAAACTTGAATTTACAAACAATAAACTATATATTTACGGTACCAGTTATGAATATAACAAATACAGCTGCTATCTTGTTTCAAGAATAATAGAGATTGCCGCAACCGAAATTAACGCGCATATTGAAAAGCCGGAAGAAATGGAAGTTATTTATAAGCTTCGCCTTCCTGTAAATGAAGTAGTCCTGCAGGAAAACGAAGAAGTTACCGCTCTTGATGATAAATATACAACTGTTAAAATAAAAAATTCAAACAAGTTTTTTATAACGCAAAGAATTTTGTCATTCGGAGACAAATGTACAGTTATATCACCACAGGATTACAAAGAGGAGATAATAAATACATTAAAATGTATGGCGGAGGTTTACGGTAATGACTGATAAGCTTCCTGAAAAATATAATGATTCGTGTGTAAAGATGTTTCAGTTTCTGCAAATGATGACAGAAGATTGTGCTGATTATGATAGAGTTATAGAACTTTTTTCCGGCAGTAAAGAGGGGAAAAATAACCCCAGTGTTACACTGAACAAATATTTAAACACAATGAAAATTTTCGGGTTGAAAATTAAAAAGTACAACAAGAAATATCATCTTTTGAATCCTCCTGTTACAATTGATTTAGACAGACAAGAGCAGGATGTGGTAAAACTTTTGAACGAGTTCATGGAGGTATTCCCAAGCGGAAAAAATAAAAAGAATTTTTTGGAATTACTGGAAAAAGTATACATTTTTCTTCCGGGCGGAGCAAAAGAGATACTGCAGGCAAAAATTTCTGAGGATAACAGCAATTTTAAATACTATTTGTCTGAATATAAAAATTTGATTGAAGAATGTGAGAATTATTGCAGCGATAAACTTCAGCTAAAAATAACATTCAAAAACGAGCAAGGCTTGCAGGAGACTGTCACTGCGACACCGCAGGAAGTTAAATACAATAAAAGAAAGGTTTGTTTTTCCGTATTTAACACGCTGAGTCGTGAAATTTGTGATATACCTGTTAATGATATAATAAAAATCTTGCAGCTTCCGTCTAAATCCGGTGAAACTTATCTGAGCATGACGGTTGTGTTTAAGTTAAAATCCAGGCTTGCAAAAAATTACAAACTAAAACCCGGAGAAACCTCCAAGGGATACGATGCCGCAGGGCACCTTGTGATAGTAAATAAAAATGAGGACCACAGCGAACTTTTAAAGCGTCTGCTGCGTTACGGAAATGATTGCGAAGTTATTTCACCGAAAGCATTTAAAAATAAAATGAAAGAATTAATACAAAATATTCTTTGTAATTATCAGGATAAATAATCCGGCTGATTAAAACATTTTAAGCCTGCCGTATTGTGAATTTACATCCGCAGTAGTTTTGGCGGTAAAGTCCGAGCGATTTTGATATATTATTAGTTTTTAAAAATCCGTCTTTTTTCTTGAAATCAATAGCAAGATATTCAATATTTTCATTTTCGCATAGTTTTTGACCGATATCGGAAATCAGTTGAAAATTTTTGTGCGGACTTATAACAATGGACGTTGTCAAAGTTTCAATCCCTAATTCTCTTGCCTTATGTATTGAGTTCATAAGTCTTAGTTCAAAACATTTGATGCAGCGTTTTCCGCGCTCCGGCTCATTTTCAAGCCCTTTTGCAGCTTCAAAAAATATCTCCGGCTCATAACTGCCTTCAATCAATTCAACTCCATAGTGCAAACAGAGTTCACGTTGTGCAGCCAGCCGTTTTTGATATTCCGCCACAGGATAAATATTCGGATTATAAAAATAAACAACCGGTTCATATCCCAATTCCCGCAAAGCTTCTATCGGGTAGCCCGAACATATTGCACAGCAGGCATGCAAAAGTATTCTTTTGTTATTTTTTCTTTGCTCCATGTTTAATCAAAATCGCCTTTAAGTCATCATAAGATTTCAATCCGATAACTATTTCATCATCAACTTTCATAGCCGGTGTTGCATCAATTTTTTGAGAATAAGCGTTGTCTATGCTTTTCTGAATTGAGTTCTTAACCATGGTGCTTTCTGCATCATTTTGAAGTTTTTCAAAATTTAAGCCGAGTTTATCAGATATAGTTTTTATTTCTTCGACGGATTGCGGTTTGTTTTCAAAAAACAGGGAATTAATATCCCAGAATTTTCCTTGGAGAGCCGAGGCATAAGCATATTTAGCCATTAGACAAGAGCCGTTGTGGAATGGTCTTATTAAATATTTGTTGCATTCCATATCGAGAGGCAGGTCGTGGTGTATAATTTCGATACCTTGAAGTTCTCGTGCAAGTTTATGAATCATAATGTTGTATCCTGAACAAATAGGACACATATAATCTGTGTAAACGTGAACTTTTACAGGTGCATTTTTTTCACCGAGTACATTGCCTGAAACTGCATATTTGTTATGCTTTGCTGCAAAAAATTCTTTGAATTGTTTTTGTCTTTTTACCTGCGGCGCAAATTTATAACTTGTGCCGGTCCAGAACAAAAATCCGCCGGCTGCAAGCATTACACAGATAAAAGCAGCAAGGTAAGCCTTATTTTTTACAGCATCAAAAAAATCTTGGATACAAGTCTTAAATGCCCCGAGCCAGCCGCCGTTTTGGAAATCAGTGGCGGCAATGCTTATCAATAAGTTCAAAACATAGGTGAAAGCACATAATATACATAGCTTATGAATTTCAAACAGGCTTACGCACAAAAGAATCATTGAAATAATAAATGAAATAAGCCCGAGCATAGAAATGTAGCTCAAAGGATTTTTGAACACTTCAAGGAATTTCAGCAGTCTGAAATTTTTCAATTTTGGAGAAAGCAGCATCAAAAATATAAATGAATATAAAAACAGTCCCCAAAAAGCAAGCGGCACACCGAAAAATTGGGATTCTGTTGTTTTTGCAATCCCGTCGCAGTCTATAAAATCATTTACAGAGCAAAAACTTGCCAGCGCATAAGGATTAAAATTTGCGTTGTAATAGATTACAGCCAGTTTAATAGTTGTTACAAAACCGATAAGTGCAAGAACTGAAACCGTAATTTTCCGTGCTGTCTCTTTTGAAATATCCATAATTCCCTAAATTCCATCTCTCATAATACTATCAGATATAACTATTTTACAATCTAGCAATTTATAAATCAATAGCAGAAAGTAGGTAAAAATTTTTCAAAAATTTATTGCAAAGTTTAATATCATGTTTTAAAATAGAGATTGGCACAGATTGTTGAGAGATAGCAGTGAAAAGAAATATATTTGAAACATACCTTGGAAAAATTGAGTCGTTTCCGCTCTGGGTTAGGCAGTGTATCTGTGCACGGCTTTGTATAAACTTGCAGGAATTTTGCACAGGTACGCAGATAGCAGAAACATCAAAAATTTTCGCACTGTATTCCCCGACGCTGACTTATGCTGGACGGACAGAGCTTTCAGAGAGAAAATGCGGATGGGACAGCAATATTTATAATTTTTTGCAGTCCTGTGAAGATGATTTTTCAGTAGCAGATATCTCGCTCAATTCATATTTTTCGCAGGAAGAAGCGGCAAAATACTTTATATTCTGCCTGGAACAGGGGTACCTGGAGACTGCGCCAAAAGAAATCATGGCAATGGCGTCATTTTTGTCGGGAAAAACCAGAATTGGCGAATATTTTCTTGAACTCGGGATAATCAATGAAAACCAACTGGAAGAAATCCTCGCAGAAAAAGTGCAGAAAAAATCCGGTACACGACTTTTAGAAAAGGGTTATATTACAGAAAAGGATTTGAAGTTTGTCACAACACTCAAAGACGAGGCGCAAAGGAGATTTATTCTGGACTCTGCTAAAATCCCTAACACAATGTCAACTGTAACATATACAGACAAAGAATTGGATGAGTTAAGCACTCTGCGTAATGAAAATAAAAAATTGAAATTAAAATTAGAAAGGCTTTTAAGTTTGGTGAAAAGAGATGATAATGAAGAATAATGAACCTCAATTACTGGTTGAATATGTAAGAGACGGGCTTGTTGACGAAGAGCATTACGGTTTTGTTGTACTGGCAGACAAAAACCGTGCGTTTGATTTCACGGGCGACGACAGAAAATATCCGTTTTATCTGCGCTCCTGCGGTAAGCCTCTGCAAGCCGCATTACTCATAGATTACGGGATGGATATTCGATACAACATGACAGAAGAAGAAATTGCGTTATGCTGCGGCTCTCACGCAGGTGAAGAAGTTCACGTAGAAATCGCTAAAGGTCTTTTAGAAAAAATAGGACTTGATGAAAGTTATCTCAAGTGCGGACTTTTAAAGCCGCTTTCCAAAACAGAGCAAATGAAACTTGTTATGGAAAATAAAACAGAAACAGTCCTGCAAAATAACTGTTCCGGAAAACACATAATGATGCTTGGATTATGTAAGATGAATGACTGGGACTTAGCTACTTATGACAAACCGGAGCATCCGCTTCAAATAGCGATAAAGAAAAAAATAACAGATCTTTGCCAGCTGAAAAAAGAATATCCTATGACAAAAGACGGCTGCGGAGTTCCGATAATGGCAATGCCGTTAGAAAACATGCTGCACGGATATCTGAATTTGTTTTGTAATACGCGGTATGAAAAGATTAAAAATGCGTTTCTTAACCACCCGTACATTATAGGCGGAGCGGACAGAACAGATACTAAAATTATAGATTTGACAGACGGAATTGTGGCAAAAGTCGGAGCCGGCGGATTGTGCATAGTGGTTAACACAAAAGAGGAGCAGGCTTTTGTCGTAAAAATTTCCGATTGCAATATGAAAGCCCGTGAACTTGTTGCTCTGCAATCTATCAATAATCTTCACTGGGGTGAGATAGAAATTCCGCGGCTGATAAAAACAGTGCACGGAGATGTAGTCGGCGAAATTAAGATTCACGCATAAGCAAGCGATATGACAGAAGGAGAGAGTTTCTTGCCATCGGGTTCGGAATGACGGGGTATTAAAGACGATATGACGATAGGACTTTAAGTCCGTTTCATTAATCTGTCACCCTGAACTTGTTTAAACCACCTTCCCCGGCTTGGGGAAGGTTTATTGTCGGATTTGTAAATTAAACCGACATAACTATCTCTTTCCCCTCGCCCCTATGGGGAGAGGGAGAAGCCGTGCGAAACGTTAGTGAGCTACGGATTCGGGTGAGGGGGCAAACATAATGTTTGCTGTTCATTTCTTTCTCTTTTATTGCGATTAAAAGAGCAAACGTTACGTTTTCCAAACATAATGTTTGTTCCCCACCCTTGCCCTCCCCGACCTGGGGAGGGTACAAAGTTTAAGTAGGTCAGGCATTGCCTGACCTACTTATTGTCACCCTGAATTTATTTCAGGGTCTTAGCTTGTGGAGTGCTGGCAAGATTTTCCACACGTTAAGATCCTGAACAGCAAACATAATATTTACATCATTATTCTTTACACAGTTTCTGTAGGTCAGGCACTGCCTGACAGAAAGACCTCACCCCAGCCCCACTCCTACTAAGATTGAAAAGCTCTTACGGGCGTGATAAAAGCCGGATTTTCAAAGACTTTTAAAGTTTCTTGAATATCTTCGAAAGGCGACTTTTTGAAAGATGAATAGTCCTATTGATGCAAACGTAACGTTTGCTCCCCACCCTAGCCCTCCCCGACCTGGGGAGGGTACAAAGTTTATGTAGGTCAGGCAATGCCTGACAGCATTCTTTTCTGTATTTTTTAGTTATAGGGTGGGCAAAGCGAACGCGTGCCCACCAAATTTGTCATACCCGTAAGAGCTTAGCAGTTTTAATTCCTCCCCCCCGCAAAGCAGTGGGGGAGGAGCATTTACAGTCCGCAAATCCGCTCTCCAAATTGGGAGAGGGTGAAATGAACTTAACGTCCTAACGTCTTAACGTCCTAACGTCTTTT
>CALUQN010000028.1 GCA_944322945.1 Candidatus Gastranaerophilales bacterium
TGATGTAGTTTTAGTGTTAACATTGACAACATAAGGATTAGAACACATTAATCAACACAATGTATATTATGTTGAGCTTTTTTATTAATAAAAGAGCTTCCTTTTTTCAAGGAAGCTCTTTGTTTTACACAGTTTTTTGCGTCCAAAACTACTCAATTACCCAGCCGTTTGTCAGGTCGATTTTGAGCGGCTTCATCAGTTTTATGTAAACAATCCCTTCTGCCGGAACGTCCAGTTTTTCTCCTTTGAATGCCCAGCGGACAAATTTCATAAACCAGTTTCTGTCTTTTTTTACCTCTCCTATCCCCTGAAATGCTGCTGTCTGATCATTATTTGTTACCAAAAGCGCGTTATCAAGAACAAGGACACCGTTTCTTACAAACCATTTGCCCGCTCTTACATCAAGCAGCTGTCCTTTGAGGTTGGAACCTTCGTATACAAGGATAAATTTGTCTTTTGTAATATAATTTTGCGGAGCTTTTGCAACATACAAGTCGCCGGCTTTTGATGATTGTGAACTGATATATGATGTCAATTCTACAGGTACAACCGCGCCGGCAGGAATTGTCCCGACACTTCCCTGTACTATTGCATTATCTATAACGTAACCCTCTCCGGTTTTCTTGCGCATTGCTTCAGCAAGCTTTGCGTTCGGATTTAATTTTGCCTGCTCTACCATTTCATATAGTATTGCCGCTACCTCGGCTCTTGTTGCAGGGCGTGTTGCTTCAATTTTTGCCTTGTCGTCTGTTGTCGGAATTGTCACAAGCATGTTTAAAATTTCAGCCTTGCCTGCCGGTATAAGAAAATATTCCGGCACAGACTCTGCGTCGCTGTATTTTTTATTCAAAACTTCTTTTGCCTTATACTGGCTGATTTGTTCTGTAGTAAGCGCATTCACTGCAACGGTTATTGATTCAGCTCTTGATACTGAATCCTCCGGACGGAAAGTTTCCGCTTTGTCAGAATTTGATATTAAATCAAAATATACCGCTTTTTGAATGCTGTCATAAGCCCAGTATTCCGGCGTTATATCCTGAAAGTTAATCGGCTGTGCAACATTTGCGTGCTCTTGTTTTAGCGCCTTGATTGCCATTGTCGCAAATTCTGCCCTTGTAACATTTTCGTCCGGCTTAAATGTTCCGTCAGGATATCCGACTATCACGCCTTGTTCGGACAATTCATCAATCTGTTTTGATGCCCAGTGCGTTGAATCTACGTCCGGAAATGCCAGAACCGGCATCAATGTGCACGATAAAGCTATAGTCGAAAGTGCAATTTTAAATACGTTTTTCATAAAGTTCTCCTATATAATTCCACAGTTTAATTTTACAATTTTTGAGCATTATTTTCAATATATTTTTGTAGTAAAATATACAAAAAGAGACGGTTCGAAATTTCAAACCGTCTCTTTTTGTAATTATTGAATTTATAAACTATTCAATTTCAATAGCGCCAACAGGGCAAGCATCTGCAGCTTCTTTTACACAATCCATGTTGTCAGCAACTGCTGCTTCGTTAACTGTAGCTACGTCTTCTACTTTAAATACAGCATCGCAGATTGATTCGCAAGCGCCGCATGCAATACATCCATCATTTACTTTTACTGTCATTTCATTTCTCCTTATTTTTTATACATTGTGAAAAAATTTTTCACAACAAAATTATATAACAAAAAATTTAAAATATCCAGTCTTTTATGAAGTTTGCTATACAATCAAATCCGACAATGGTACCGAGGTTTTTCGGCTCTATATTTTTGTGATACATCAGTAGAAAAACTTTTTCTCTCGTATGATCTGTTCCCGGGACAGTCGGGTCGCAGCCGTGATCAGCTGTTACTATCAGCAAATCTTCATCTTTCAGTGATGCCAAAATCTCCGTCATATATCTGTCAATTTCTTCCAGTGCTTCGCCGTAGCCTTTGGCGTTATTCCTGTGCCCGAAGAGCATGTCAGTATCGACAAGATTAGTGAAAATTATGTCAAAATCAGAATATTTCTTATTTTTTTCATAAGCGATACTCTCAAGCGGAAGTTCATCACGTACAGCCTGCAAGGTTAATTCCAGTCCTTCTTTATTTGTGCCGGTATGTATTGCGTGGGTTATACCTGATTTAGAAAAAATATCTTCTATTTTCCCTATACCAATGACACGTCCGCCCTTGTCTTTTATGTCATTCAAGAGGGTATGCTTTGGCTGCATTGAATAATCTCTGCGGTCTTTTGAAATTCTTGTCGGTTTTCCGTCAATGATTTTGTACGGTCTTGCAATTACTCGGGAAACATTATACCCGCCTTCGTCAAGAATTTTTCTGGCAATTTCGCACCATTTATACAAAGTCTCCAGCGGAATCATATCAGTGTCCAGAGCAATCTGGAAAACACTGTCAGCTGACGTATAAACTATCGGGAATTTTGTCACGTGGTGCTCATCGTTTAGTTTTTCAATAATCGCAGTTCCGCTTGCCGGACAATTTGCCAGCACGCCCCCGCAGCCTGTCTCTTTTATAAATTTTTCGATTAATTCATCAGGAAATCCGTCAGGAAATGTTGCAAAAGGCTTGTCCAGCACCTGCCCCATAATTTCCCAGTGCCCGGTTGTTGTATCTTTCCCCTTTGATTTTTCAATAAGTGTACCATACTGCCCGATGGGATTTGATACATCTTCAATACCTTTAAATTTCTGGATTTTACCAAGCCCGAGTCTTGCAAGATTGGGCAGAGCCAATCCGTTGTTATATTCACAAACATTTTTTAATGTATTGCATTCAGGTATGTCATTAAACTCCCTGCAATCATCCATCGCACCGATGCCGCAGGAATCTATTACTATTATTACAGCTCTTTTCACTTTCCAATTCCTTATAATTTACACTGACCAAGTGCATTTTATCACAAAAAACTTACTGCGCCAAATCCATAACCGCATACGCATTAAAATCAACAGAGCCGAATTCTATAATGACCTGATTGTCATTCAAATTTTCCAATCGGACAAAATTAACAGACTCCTGTCCGAAATCGTCATTGGTCTCCTGTGCCGGAATTTCCGCAATCAGGTAGTGTGCCTGGTAAAACTTGAGATATACTTTGCCGTCTTTTTTCTCGCCCTGAATTTGATAATGTCCCATTGGGAGCCGTACTTCTTCTGTTAATTTTAGAACAACCGGAATGCTCAATACAGGCAGCTCCGCAGGTACCTTTGTCAGAAATTCGGTCTCATTTCCCTGATGAAAACTCTCTCCTTTCATCTTCTTTGTCTTATTTTTTTTCTCTTCGAGCTGCTTTACTGTCTCTTCAAACTCTTTATCCGAAACAGGCTTCTGTCCGTAGACATTCTGGTCGCCGAAATAATCCCACATATCGCCCTCTGACGCCTTAACTGACGTACAGTTTGTTAATACCAAAATTCCGAATATTACAAGTAGTATTTTTTTCATATATTTATATTAATGCTATTTTCTGAAAAGTAAACATACATTTACTGTATGCAAAATAAAATCGCCACAAGCGAGATAGTGACGATTAAATAAACTAATATTACGAGATATCACACGAGAAATTTACTACTTTCTAACCGATATAACAGGATAGAAGTTCCTGTCCCAAAGAAGACGTTCTCAGTTTTTTCAATGCTCTGAGCTCAGTCTGTCTTATACATTCTTTTGTAACACCGTACAGGTTGCCGATTTCTTCCAGCGTATATCTGGTGGAATCACCAAGCCCGTAACGCATTTTAACAACTTCCTGTTCTCTTTCTTTCAGAGTTGATACAACCATTTCGATGTCATTTTTCAAGTTGTCATACTCAACGGAAGCTGTAGCCGATGCGTTTGTATCTTCCAGAATATCGGCTACATTAAGCTCATCTCCGTTGGCACGTTCAAGACCGCTTTCGATTGAGATAGTTTTTGTGTAAGCAGAAAGGAAAGTCTCAATCTTGTCAGCCGGAACATCCATTTTCTTAGCCACTTCAGCATTTTTAACCTGACATCCATACTGCTGCTCCATTTCTGATTTTACTTTCGAAAATTTTGATAGCGTCTCCTGAATGTATACAGGTATCTTCATACAGTGTGACTGCTCTGATATTGCCTTGAACATTGACTGCTTTATCCACCAGCTCGCGTAAGTCGAAAATTTATAACCGAGCTTGTAATTAAATTTTTCTGCCGCAATCATCAGCCCTAAATTGCCTTCCTGTATCAAATCACTCAGCGGAAGACCTGACATGTGGATTACTTTTTTTGATATGGTTATAACCAATTTCAAATTTGCCTGCACCAAACGTCTTTTGGCTTCAATATCACCATTTTTTGCACGTTTTGCAATTTCTCTCTCTTCTGCAGGCGTGAGAGACGGATAATCTGCTATCTCTCTCAAATAGCCTGTCAATACGCTGTCATTTGCGTCAGTCAACACATCGTACCTTGCCGGATTTGTTTTTGATGATACTTTTTTCATTTTAATCGGGGTATCTTTTGCCATAATCATAAACTCCTTCTTTTTGCTTACACTTGGGGTATAAATCGTTTCTCCCAGCCGTCTGGCTCTCTCAGAGCGGCTTTCGCACTTCCAGGCTCTCTCGACCTAAAATTGCTCATGACTTATACAAAACAGATGCTTATATATATATTATATACTATTTATATACAAATTTCAAGTGTTTGTAACGAATTGTAAATGTAAATTTTTTTTACAAGTTTTTGGATTTGGTGTATAATCAAGAGTACAAGGGGGAAAGAGGCATGTCTAAAAAAATCAATATTAATAAAAAAATTATACTGGTGTTTACAATAGCGTGCGTTTTGTTGAGCGGATTGGCTGCGACATATTCTTATGCTGTCGGAATAATGGACAAAAAAGAGGTGCCGTCGGATTATCAGATAGGTATCAGCTATGAAGACGCAATAAAAAGCGACAGACCGATGATTGCTCTCTTTTACGTTGACTGGTGCGGATACTGTATGCGATTTATGCCAAAGTATAAGACGATTGAAAAAATCTACAAAAATAAATATAACCTTGTTATGATAAATGCAGAAAATCCTAAAATGAAATCGGTGGTTGAGGACGCTGCACTAACAGGTTATCCGACAATGTATATTCTTGATCCAAAATATGATAACAAAGTTCACCTGACAAACGGGATTTACAGTGACCTGAAAAAATTGCGGGTAGAACTCGACAGATATCTGCGTATTAGAGATTTATTAGATAAATCATCTTAATATTTCTTCATATTTAGGGGCTAAACTAGCAATTTTTTAGAATGAGATGACTTTATATAAATATAAAGCTCTCTCTTCTTATTTAAACGGATAGGCCTTGAATACCAAGGTCTTTTTTTTTGACTTGAATTCCGGCACACAGTCGGTTTTAGATATAAAAAACAGCCTCAACATCAAGTGTTGGAGCTGTTTTTTATATTTGCGCGAAAGGCTAATTGTTAAACTGCGCCTTTTCTTCTTCTGTAACCCCTTTCATCGTGAGGTTAACTCTGCCTTTGTCGTCGATTTTGATAACTTTTACGATAACTTCATCGCCGATTTTTACGTGCGGTTCAATTGTTTCAATTCTTTCATTGCAGATTTGCGAGATGTGAACCATACCGTCTTTACCGCCGCCGAGTTCAACAAAGGCGCCAATCGGGATAATTCTAACGACTTTGCCTTTGATAATCATACCGACTTCCGGTTTGAAGGTAAGGTCGCGAATCATTCTTTTTGCGATTTCTGCGCCTTCCTGGTCATTAGAGGTAATTGTTACGATACCGTTATCCTGAATATCAATTTCAGCGCCGGAAGCGTCTATGATGGCACGAATTTGTTTACCGCCCGGTCCGATTACTGTTCCGATGTCTTCAACCGGTATAGTCATTGTTGAGATACTCGGTGCAAACGGTGACAGATGGTCTGCCGGTGCTGTAATTACTTTTCTCATTTCGCCGAGGATATGGAGTCTGCCTTCTTTTGCTTGCTGCAGAGCACGTCTGAGGGTATCATTTGCAATACCTTTAGCTTTCATATCCATTTGCAGAGCTGTGATACCTGTGTCGTTACCTGTAACTTTGAAGTCCATATCGCCGAGGAAGTCTTCAATACCTTGAATATCAGTCAACACAACCGGTTCTCTGCCTGGTTCGGTAATCATACCCATAGCGACACCGCCAATCATACATTTTACAGGGACGCCTGCGTTCATCAGAGCCATTGAAGAGCCGCAGGTTGAAGCCATGGAGGTTGAACCGTTGGATTCAAGGACGTCAGATGTTACGCGGATTGTATATCCGAATTCTTCTTGTGAAGGAAGAGCCGGAGTGTTAGCACGTTCTGCAAGTGCGCCGTGACCGACTTCACGTCTGCCAGGACCTCTTAGGGCTTTTACTTCACCTACTGAAAATCCCGGGAAGATGTATTTGTGCATATAAGTTTTTTCAGTTTCCGGATCAACCCCGTCGAGTTCCTGTTTCATTCCGGGGCCTGCAAGGGTTGCAACTGAAAGCACCTGCGTCTGTCCTCTTGTGAATACTGCAGAGCCGTGTGCTCTCGGAATAACGCCGACTTCGCACCAGATAGGACGTACATCGTGCGGTTTTCTGCCGTCAGCGCGGACACCTTCGTCCAAAATCATTGTACGCATAATTTTCTTTTCTGCGTTTTTAAATTCTTCCGCAACAAAGTCAATGCCTGTTTCTTCAATGATTTTTTTGATGTAATCATCTTCCGGCAGAGCATCAATTTTTTCTTTAACGAGCTTTTTAGCTTCTTCAAGTTTATTTTGTCTGTATTCTCTGTCAAAGTTGTGGTAAGCGTCAAAAATCATATCGTGAGCTGTCTCATCAATAATCTTTTTGATTTCTGAGGTGTCATAAGGATTTACAAATTCTTCTTTAACAACACCGCATGCTTTTGCAAATTCAACCTGAGCGTCACATTGTTTTCTGATTTCAGCTTGAGCAAATTCAACAGCGTTCATAATATCGTCTTCTGTTACGAATTTGCAGCCTGCTTCAACCATGATTACACTGTCGTGTGTACCTGCAACGACAATGTCCAAATCAGACTTGTCAGCCTGCTGGTGGGTTGGGTTTGCTATCATATTGCCGTTTTCGTCGCGAGAAACTCTGACTGCGCCAATCGGACCTTCAAAAGGTGCGCCTGAAAGCATCAGTGCGGTTGAAGCACCTAACATTGCCAGAGTATCAGGCTGGTTTTGCTGGTCGTAGCTGAATAACTGGGCTACGATTTGTATATCGTTTCTGTATCCTTTCGGGAAAAGCGGTCTGATAGGTCTGTCGATAAGTCTTGAAATAAGGATAGCCTTGTCGCTTGCTTTACCTTCAGAACGGTTGTAGCCGCCCGGGATACGTCCTATTGATGACATTCTTTCTTCATAATCAATGAGTAATGGGAAGAAATCAATACCAACTCTCGGTTCTTTTGACACAACACAGTGTACAAAAAGCATTGTATCGCCGCATCTTACGGTAACTGAGCCATTAGTGGATTGAGCATATTTCCCGGTTTCGACGGTAACAGTTTTGCCGCCGATTTCAAGTTCAAATTTTTTTGTTTCCGGTACCATAATTGTCCTTTCTTGACGCGCGTTGCATACTTCCTGCGCGTTAATTTTCTATACACTTCTAATGTTCTTTCTTATTATACCAGAAACAAAAAATAATTTCATTTCATATTTAGTTTTTAATCAACAATTCTGACAGGGCAGAAACAGAGTTCCTGTTGTCCGAAAATTATTTCTAAAATTGTGTTAATCAGTTTCATAGAGTCTCTCCAGGTCTTGCAGGTCTTTGCCTGTTATCATTTGTGCGTAATTAGTTGTAGGATTCATAATACTGTTGAGTCTGTTGGTGTGGTCTAACCCGAGCGCGTGTCCGATTTCGTGAAGCATTGTTCTGTAATAATCATTGTTATACTGCGCAGAACCTCTTATGTTTTTTGAAAGCTGAATTGTTGCGCCGGTTATAAATTCGCCGTTGGTCTGTCTGCTGCATAACCCTGCAACGCTTCCGCCTATCTGGTCTACCATTTCAACTTTTATTTCAGCCTGTTCTTTTTTGTCTGTGAATTTAAAGCTGATAAGTCCGTTTGCTCTGGTTTCCCATTTCTTAAACGCTTTTTTCATTGAGTATTCTTTCGAATTCGGCTCAATATAAACGTTTATGGTTTTATTCTCTGCCCAGTGCGCCGCAATCGCTTCGGATGTAACCGCAAGCAGCACAAAGGCTGTGAGTATAAGTCTTTTCATCCAAAATACCAACTTAAAAAGTTACACGAAAATACTAGAAGTGCATGTCAAAGCTTGGCGGCATACCGTTTGTTTTTTCGTCTTCCATACGCATTGCGGTACCTATTGTGAAGCTTTCCGCAAATGCTTTGTTTATTTGGTATGTTATATCGCCGTTAAAGACTTCTTCATTCTCTTCCAGGAAGTTAAATAACGGTTCAATAGGAGCTTTGATAAGATTCTCAACCGTACCGCCCGCAAGTTTTAGTGTGCGGTCTCCGATTTCCGGAACCTTGACGTTCATCCCGAACGGTTTATATGGTCTGTTAAATGAAGCACCTGTTTCTGTCATTTTTGTTACCTTAGATTATCCCATTTGTTTAACTACATGTTTTATATCGGAATTTTTTCATTGAAAGTTTAATGATTTGGGTATAAAAGTAACAAATTTTTACAAATGTTTACATTAAATTATCTTCGTTTTGTTTCACTGCGCTTTTTGCTGCCGTATTTAGCCTGATGAAGTTTTTTTATTTGCTCGCGTTTTAATTCTTTATTTGTTTTCTTTTTAGGAGTATCTTCTGTATTTTTATTTTTGTTTTTAGATGTTCTTTTCTTGTTGTATATTTTGTTGTTTGTTTCATCAAGTGTTTCTGCTGTTGTATCAGCAGTAGTTTTCGGTCTGTATATTGCTCTTAGTTCTGCCATTTCATCATCGACAGTGAATTTAGGTTCAACAGGATCTTCCTGAAGTTTAGCGTACTCACGGCGCATTTTTCTGCTCATATTCAGGCTGTCAATGTTTAAATCCAAAAGTCCTTCTGACTCTTGTTTTACTCTGTCTTGAATTTTAACGATATACCATTTACTGAGTTTTCCGCGGTTTGCAAAGTCAACCAGCCTGTTCATCAGTCGTTGTGCGTTGAAAAACATTTCGGGGTGTTCTTCTAGCTGTTGAATCATAGGTCTGTCCTGACGGAAACTGTTGCAGCGCATACATTCAGGTATGTAATTGAAAAGATGATTTTCTCCGTTAGTAGTTTTCGGATTTTTAGGGCGAACGTGTTCTATAGTACACATTGAATAGCTTAAAAGTCTTATACCGATAGCATCTGCCGGTTTTGTGCTATATTTTACTATGAAAGCGTTTTTGTCTTCATAGGATGTCGGGAGCTTGTTAGCAAGACGAATCAGGTGTTCTCTTGTGGCGGAATTTTTTCTGCCGGAGAGAATTTGTTCAAACTTGTTAACGAAACGTTTTCTGCGGAAACGGTTGTTGCCGTCCATGATAAGCTGTTTTTCTTCTTCTATTAATTCTTTTATTTCTTTGCGCAGTTCAGGATTAATGTTTTCGCTGGCTTTTTCAATCATCTTAAAAATTCCGAACTGGGTCGCTATCAACGGCTTTTCGTGTTCATCTTTAATAAGCGTCAAAATCTGCTGAAAGTTTAAGTCCGGATATTTTTTTGATTTTTCTTTTAGGATACCGAACACTTCTTTTTCAACGGAGTGCATATTACCCTCGTATTTTTCAAGAATTTGTACGGCTTCTTTTGAATTGCATCTTAAAGCTCCGGTATTTGCGAGTTTTCTTATCTCTTCAGGCTCAATCATCTCTCTGCCGCAGCACAAACAGGTTAGGTGGTGTTTATACAGTTTTTCCAGTGAAGAACGGGATGGTGAAACATCTTCAGGTCTGTCGGCTGACGTAAATGAAATATTGCGTTCGAACAGGTCGTTTTCAGGGCTGCGTAAAAGCGGAGCAGTTCTGTATTGTACGCTGTCATTCCTGTTTTGTTGTATTGGCTGCGCACTGTTCAATCGCATATTCAAAATTAAGGGTAAAATCTTCATGTTCATATAAAACTGCAAATTCTAAAATTTTGTTAGTTCATTAAGAAACGTAACTATTTCTTTGCATCAATTAATTTTAGTTTGCTTGTATTTAGTACAAGTTCATTGTCCGTGAGACGCGCTATTGTATCGGAAAACCAGATGATATATTTTCGCGGTAATTTGATTTTTTCAAAGACGCCTTTATTTGCAAGTTCAATCATTTTATCCACTGAATACTGGCATGTTTGGTGGATTGCGGGGTGCTCGTGGAAATAATCCAGAAAATCTACATTACCTCGTTGTGAATTGAAATACGCAGATGCCGGCCCGTAATTTGCAAGTTCATCGCGGCCGCCTTTTGATTGCGGAAGAAGGTGCTCGATGCTGCCGAAGGAATCCGACACAAGTCTGTAACAAAGCCTTGTTGACGGTGTGTTTTGAAATTTCAAAATAAATGCGGACAGGTTGTTTCTTGATGTCGGAAGCTCTTCTGCGGTCTTAAATACTTGTTCTTTAAGCGTTTCATCCTCCAAGCCGTCCGTAATTTTCATCAAATCATACAGGTAAGATTTTCTGTTGAACGGTGTATTGACCGGCATATTATAAAGTCTTCTTTCGGAAGTCTCAAGAAGTTCTTTCAACTCCTGATTATTTTTCAAAGATGAACTCCCCGCTTTATATTTAATCATCCTCAAAACGTGCCCCTGGTAGTTACGGGTTTTTGAGTTTGTTGTATTTTTCAGCTGGGAAGCGTAATGCAGCAATCTGCGCATTGTTTTAATCTCATCAGCCTCGCCGTGTTCAGAGACTGTATCGTAGAGTTTTTGCAGTTTATATTGGAATTCGTAAGAGCTGAAAGGTACAATAACAGGTGCATTAGATAATTTTTTGTCTGTATTTTGCATCAAAAGGTTGAACTCTTCCTGCTTGTCGGGCGGGAATGATTTGGAAAGCTCTTTCAGTTTGAAAAAGGTGACAGCCTGCTGTGAACGTAATTTTTTAAAATGTTCCGGCTCTAGCTCTCTCATTAATTCCGGAAATTTTTTGTCAGGTGAAGTTTCTGCAACATTTTTTATATATCCGAAGAGTTCTTTTTCTATCGGAAGCATACTTTCTTCATAAGGTTCAAGAACTGACACTATTTTTGCTATCCCACCGTTGAAGTATCCGTTTTGTTCAAGTTTACGGATTTTAGTTGCATCAATCATTTTAATTCCGCTGTACATACAGGGAATTCCGTAAGAAAAAAGTCTCTTTAATCCGGATGAATTTGCATAAGCGCCAAAGGTTATATATTTTGCCATCAAGGCTTGCACATACAGGTCACAGGAAATATCATCAGGAAAATCGGATTGCGGCGTTTTCATTTTATAATCTTTGGTTACTCCTGTTTTGTATTCGTTTCTATAAGTAATATTATATCCTGTAATTGGTATTATTTTCACAAAAATATCATATTACAAATCTGATTTAATATCCTTCATTATTAAGAATGCTTAATAATGCAACTAAAAGCGGGAATATGTAAATGAACATATTCCCGCAGTTTGTGGATATTAGATGTATAAAAATCAGACCATTCCTTCTTTTACGGCTTTTACAGCTGCCTGGACTCTGTCATTAACGCACATTTTTTGCAGAATTGAGCAGACATGTGCTTTTGCGGTGTGGACACTTACGATTAATTCTTTAGCAATTTCGGTGTTGCTTTTGCCTGTGACAAGGTGTTTTAGAACTTCAAATTCTCTTTCAGTGAGCGGCACTCTTCCTTCACTTTGGGATTTACTCGGAAGAAAACCGACGTTATCAAGCTTAGGGAAAGAATTGAGTGCGGCTTGTGCGACAACCGGATCTATCCAGCAGACGCCGGCAGCTACATCTCTCACTACATCCGCGAGTTTTTGCGGATCAATATCTTTGAGACAGTACGCATTTGCGCCCGAGCCAAGTGCGGCAATAACTTCCTCATCTCTGTCGTGAGAAGTCAGTGCAATTATTTTTATATCCGGTGCAAATTCTTTTACTTTTATTGTTGCCTCTATTCCGTTCATGTGCGGCAGACCCAAATCCATAAGGACAACATCCGGATGTAACCTTTCGATTAGTTTAATCCCCTCAACAGCGTCTTCGGATTCTGCAACAACCTCCATGTCAGGATTGTTGTTCAGTGCGCAACGCAAGCCTACTCTCGTCAGCTTAAAATCTTCTACGATTGCAATTCTGATTTTCTTTAATGTTTTTTCTTCAGTGCTGTTTGACATATAAAACCCTCTATAATTTTTGTGTACTAAATTAAAATAGAATAGCCGCGGTGAATAATCTATTACCAATGTGGGGGGTATTCTGAAAAATAGCCCGTCTAATATAAATAAAATTACGCTTATGTTATAATTTTATTAAGTTAGTAGATTACGGAGTTTGTCATGCTGGAATTAATATTTGGTAAGAAGAATAAAACAGAGGATAAGTATATCAGACTGAATAAAATATATTCCTTGTTAAGGGAAAAATATAATCCAGAAAGTATTCCTGACTCGCGCAAAGATTATATAGGCAGATTAGTAAAAAAATACGGATACCTTCCGATGCCGCACATCAAGGCGCTGGAAGAGCTTTCCGATGTGGAAGTCCTGTTCGGGCTGGAATTAAAATGGGAACAAAACGGGATATTTAAAGACGGCAAATTCTGTTTTGAGGATGACAAAATCAGTGCACTTGCCCGCGGCGGCGTGAAAAATTCCGACTGGATAAAACGCGAAGGTCATAACGTCAAGCTGATAAATCTTGCCGGTCTTGGTAACGGCAACAAAACTAAAGAGCCGGGGCATTTTATGTCGTGGCTGCGCCAGCTTCTTATCCTGCCGACAGGTTCAAAGAAAAATAACATCCAAAATACAACAATCTATTTGATTCCGTTTCATCCGAGAGAGTTTGGCTGCGCTTATCTTCCAAAAAGCAGCGAGGTGAGTGAAGCTTTGCTGGATAAAGATATTCAGGAACTCACCGGTCTCAATGCAAAAGAACAGGTTCAGACTTTCATAATGCTTTCACAGCTTGCAGGACATCCTGTTATTTATGATATTCTTCCGCAGACCGGAAGGTTCTCAAAAGCAGTACTGGCAAATCCTGCGATTGCAAGATGGTTTGATATAGAAGAACTTATAAACAAACTTAAAACTAAAATTGATGATGCGTGCGATTTACTGGCAAAAGAATTTGATGCAGATGATATTGAAATTGTCAAGGATATTTACAAGCAGTCACTCAAAGGCGGCGCCGGAGATTTGACCGAACACTTCCAAAATATCTATGACAGACTTGAAGAACTGCTTAAAGACGCGAAAAAAGAGCTTTCTGACAATATGTTGAAAAAAGTTCCGCAGTCACAAATTCATAAACGCGTCAAAGATATTGTAGCCTCAGTGGAAAATGTTAAAAACGGCAAAATTCTTGATGAAAATGATATTACAAAACAGCTTGACATCATTCAGGAATTAATAAAAAAAGGATTATGGCCGGCACCGGGCGGCGCGTGGTGTTCCGCGGGAGTTCCTGTGTTTGACAAAATGAGTGAGTGCGGCGGCTATCCTACTTTCAAACATTATGATTATCAAGGGGAAGACGTGACAAGCTTCGCAAATCTGGATTGCCAGACTCCATACTATTTTGCATTCCTTGAAGACGGCACTTTTAATAAACCGGTTATTGATTACTTCATAAATTATATGAAACAACTCCAAAAAGAATACAATTTTGACGGCTTCAGAGTTGACCATATAGACCACATTGTTGATAAAGTTTCTGAAAAAGAAGGCAAGCCGATAAGTTACCGTGCTCCTCGGGTAGTTCTTGGCAAACTAAATACCGCAATGAAAGAAGAAATTCCGTACTTTGCAACCCTTGCGGAATACATGCTCTGGGATGGATTTTTGAAAGAATACCACAGGGATATGAATTTTGATATTCTCTGGGGAAACGATATTGTCTCGCAATCTGACAAAACTCCTGAAAAAATTACTGAAGATAACCAAAATCTCACAAACTATAACGTTGGTATTGACGGTAAGAAATATCTTTCAATCCTGAAAACATACAACAATCAGGACGGTGAATTCAGATGTATTGACCAGTACCCCGGGCAGCTTGGTGAAAAAGGTGCGCTTTACAAATGGTTTAAATACAAATTTCTCCCGGGCGGTAAGTTTGCGCAGCGTTCAATGCTCTACGTTGACGGCGATGAAAGCTACACTCAAAGAGGGATTGAACACGTTATCGGAGAAGAAGTCTCTATGGAAAGAGAACAAAATTATAAATTCTTCTCAAAATTTGATGCGATTGACCGTTACGTGAAAGACAACGAAATAATAACTGACGGTGAGGCTCAAATAATTACACAGGATGATGACGGATTTGCTGTGTGGATGATTACAAAAGAGCCTCTCAAACAGGCAATTCTCGTTGTATCTAACTACAATTACCCGATTGAGCGCAAAGATGTTAAAGATGATGACGGTAATTCTCACAGAGATTGGGTTGAAGGAAGTTCTGTTTATAATAAATCCTTCCACCTGCCGGGTGATTTTACTGCTGAAAAAGAACTTGAATTTGACGGGGAAAATTTTGTCGAAAAATCTTTTGATTGTCCTGACGGCGATTTTAATTTTGAAGAACTTAAACCGTCAGAATTCAGAGTGTACATATTAAGAAAACAATAATATCTTGCCCGTATACGGATTTTAGGATATTCTAAAAGTATGATAAAACAGTTAAAGCTAAAAGATTATATATTAATTGATGAGTTAACTGCCAATTTTGACGGGGGATTGAACGTGATAACCGGAGAAACAGGTTCCGGTAAAAGTATTTTGATTAGTGCAATTGACCTTGCGTTTGCCCCGAGAGTCTCAAAAGAGGTTATCAAAACCGGATGCGAAAAAGCCGTTATTGAACTTGTTATTGATAATCAAAAACACAATCTTTCAAAATTGTTTGAAGAAAACGGGATTGACGATTTTGGCAGCGAAATTGTTTTAACTAAAGAAATTACACAAAGCTCTGTCAGGACAAGAATAAACGGCACACTTGTCAATCAGGAATTTGTCAAAACTCTGCGTGCTTTATTTTTGGATATACATTCCCAGCACCAGACTTATTCTTTTCTTCAGCCCAAATATCACATAGTGCTTCTGGATGAATATGCAAAAGAACTTTACGGCAGGGAGCTTGGTGAATATAGAGAAAAATATGCGGAATATAAGCATTTAGAAGACCTGTTGGCGCAGGCAAAAAGTTCCGCTGATATGACAGAATCCCAGCTGGAATTTTTGCAGTTTCAGGTGAATGAAATAGATTCAGCCCAAATTCAAGGTGAAGACGAGGATGAAAAACTCAATGCGGAACTGGAAGTTCTTGAAAATGCGGAAAAATTAAAAGAACTCACCGGCGCTTCCTACTGGGCACTGAATAGCGATGAAGGTTCCATTCTTGAAGCGCTTACAAAAATTAAGCAAAATGTCTCAAAAGCAGCCTCTTTTGACTCAAATCTTGAGCCGCTGGAGCAAAACCTGCTTGACGCAATGGAGAATTTGAAAGAGATAAGCTCAGAACTTCGTGACTACAGCCAGAACCTTGATAACGATACTGAAAGACTCAATGAAATTCAGGAGAGAATTTTTCTGCTGGATAAACTTAAACGCAAATACGGCGGGACGCTTACAGATGTTTTGAAAACTTTTGAAAAATTGAGCGCTGAACTTACTTCAATAGAATTTTCTACCCAAAATATTGAAGAGCTTGAACAAAAAATATCAACTGCACGCACGGAGCTTGAAAAAATAGCTGCTGATATCAGTGAAAAAAGAAAAGATTATGCAAAAGTTTTGTCTGTTTATATTCAGGAAAAATTAGAAAAACTTGAACTGCCAAAATCTCGTTTTGAAATATCAGTTCAGCCTAAAGAGCTCTCCCCCGACGGCAGTGATGATGTGGAATTTTTGATATCGACTAACATATCGGAAGATTTGAAGCCGCTTGCAAAAGTTGCCTCAGGCGGTGAAATTTCCAGAGTTATGCTTGCTATAAAATCTATCTTTGCGCAGACAGATGATATTGATACAGTTATATTTGATGAAATAGATACCGGAATTTCCGGCAGAGCATCTCAGAGTGTTGCTGATGAGATTGTTGAGCTTTCTAAATACCATCAGATAATACTGATTACCCATCAGGCAATAATCGCTTCAAAAGCTGACAAACATTTTTACGTCAAAAAATCGCAGACTGATGAAACAAAAGTAGAAGTCTATGTTCTTAAAGATGACAACCGGATAAAAGCTCTCGCAGAACTCGCAGGCGGAGATATAAACGATCGTTCAATGGAATTTGCACGTTCTCTCGTCAGCGGTAGTTAAGTCCATATAGATTTGCACCGGGACTTACTCTCTCCAATAAACCACACACATTCATAATTTTAATTTGTTATCTTTGAGTTTCTATGTAGTTTGTATTCGGGATGTATTCACTGTGCGGGTGTTCGTTAATATTAATTTTATTGATGATGCTGGCGCGTTTTTTACGGAAAAGCATATCCACAAACGCTTCTAAACGGGTTATAAAACCTGCTTCGCCAGTATGTTCATCTATAGTCAGGTGTAAAATTGGTTTGTTGAAAGATTTTGCACGGCGGATAATTCTTTCTATCATAAGAGAATCCGGACCGCAGCCGAAGGCTGTTAATGTTATTATACCGTCGATTTTATTATCTTTAAGGTAATGTCCGGCTGTTCCGGTCATTTCAAATTCATTTGCCCAGTAGTGCTCCTGTCCTAACGAATTTATGCCGTCCATCATCTGTTCACTTGAAAGCTGCAATGATGTACAAACTCTTACGTCCATTGCTTCAAGTTTATCAAATATTTTCATAGAAGCACGTTCATCATAGATATTATATCCGTGTGAAACAAGAGCGATAGTTATAGGATATTCTTTGGTTGAGCTTTCTATGAATACTTTGCCCTGAAGAGCATAATTCATGGCTTTTTTGTAACTCATGCCTGATTTTGACATGATGTGGAAGTTGTTATAACATCTCCAACCTGCTTTAGAAGCTTTTTTTATGGCTTTTTCGTCCGTAATTCCGAACGGAGCTGCCATTTCTTTCAAAAATTCATAAAGTCCGTGATTTTTTTCGGACTTATCCAGAGTTGCCTCAATCATTGTAAAATCTTTTTTTACAACATTTCTTACCAAATCCGGCAGCCCTCTGATTTTAGAGCAGTTGTAAATTTTAGGAGCAATAGATTGCAGGGACGGAACAAGAATTTTATCAACACCTTTATCAATCAAATTGAGCACGTGTCCTATATAGATTTTAATAGGCAGGCATGTTTCCGTAACCACAAGTGCAGAACCGCTGGACATTGTCTGCTTTGTCGTCACGTCTGACAAGACTATTTTTATACCCAAATCCGTAAAAAATCCGTAGTAAAACGGATAATTATGATAAAATGACATACCGCGCGGGATACCAATGACTTTTTCATTATTTGTTTTTTTGTTTTCCATGCTGCTATTAATTCCCTAATTCATTTACTACTTTTATAATACTTCAAATATGTTTTTTTGACCAGTTTATATTAAAAAATGTTTATTTTTTGTCTGCAAGCCATGCTTAAATTATTATTATCTATATATGAGAGATAAAAAAATTAACCTGCTGTTTGATATTACATTACTGCTGAATGAATCCGCCGCAAACGGATACCGTGCCGGGCAATATTTTGTGGCATACAATTTGCTTAAAGAATTTTTAAAAGATGATAAAATCCACGTCACGCTGTTCAGTGAGTATAGACAATATATTTTTATAAATGAATTTATCCAGAGATATCTCAAGAATTATAACAATTATTCAATATATTCGTATAATAATTTGATGGACAAACTCACCATCAATGTTTCACGTATGCTTTTAAAATACAGGAAAACTTTTGGACGTGATAATATTTTGAAAAAATTTATCCGTTTTATCGGGTACAGAATTTTTTATATTTACGAAAAATTATTTAACACCCCTGAATTCAAACCATTTGATGTGTTTTTTACGCCGTGTGATCCTATATCACCGGAGATAATGAAATTTAAGCATCTGAAAAAATACGCATTTCTTCACGATACCGTACCTGTTTCATTAAAAGATTTTTATCTGCAAAAAAATCCTTTTATTGAATGGTACAATCGTCTGGAAAACTCACTTTCTACGGAATGCACATATTTTACAAATTCAGAAAAGACAAAGGAAGATTTTCTTGAGTATTATCCTTTTTTGAAAAAAGAACAGATTAACGTGGCATTACTTGGCGCTGCAGAGCGTTTTCGGCCTGTCAGCAATCAGGATTTGATAAAATCAGTCAAACTTAAATACAACATTCCAAAAGATAAAAAATACGCATTCATATTGTCATCTTTTGACCCGAGGAAAAATTTCTTTTTCGCGCTGGATAATTTTATTGAATTTATAAAGACATTTGAAATTGACGATTTTATTTTGGTTATAGCCGGCGGCGTCAGGGAATCGTTCCGGGAAGTTATGGAAACAAAATTAGCGTCACTGCCGGAAGAGGTGAAAACTAAAGTTCATAAAATAGGTTATGTTGATGATGAAGATGTTCCTGTGCTGCTGTCAGCGGCAACGATGTTTTTGATGCCTTCAATATATGAAGGTTTCGGGATGCCTATACTTGAAGCGATGAAATGCGGATGCCCCGTCATTTGTTCAAACACGTCAGCAATGCCGGAGGTTATTGGTGATTGCGGAATACAAATTAATCCGAAAAGTGATGAGGAAATGATTTCAGCATACAGCAAAATGTATTTTGACGAGAAATTCAGAAAAAGATGTATAGCAAAAGGGGAGGCGCGGGCTAAAAATTTCACCTGGAAGCGGTGCGCAGGGATTATTTTGGATAAAATTCATTCTGATTGCAGGACTTATATAGCATAAATTCCACCGATACTATAAAAACACGTCAGGGTTTTAGTCCGAAGAATCTATTTTATTTAGATACTTCGCTAAAGCTCAGTATGACACAGTTTTGAATTATTTTTGTGGATTTTGCTATATTCCCTGATTTCAGTGTTGACAAAAATTAAATTGCGCCTGATACTGTTGTTATGAGAAGTAAAAGAATAATAGCACTGGTGGATTGTGATTCGTTTTTTGTATCTTGCGAACAGAAAGCCAATCCTGAGCTGAAGGGCAAGCCTGTTTGTGTTTTGTCAAACAAAGACGGCTGTGTCGTATCGCGTTCAAGAGAGGCAAAAAAAATGGGGATTACAATGGGGCTGCCGTATTTTATGGCAAAAAAAGATTATCCCAAGGCCTTGTATGTATCTTCACACCACGATTACTACGGTGAAGTCTCAAAAGAAGTTATGGCAGTATTGAAGGAATTTTCACCGGATGTGGAAATATATTCAATAGATGAGGCGTTTATTGATTTAACGGGATTGCGCAGGCTGTACAAACGCAATTACTATGATTTGGCTGTTCATATCAGGGAGGTTATAAAAGAGCGTGTTGATATTCCAGTATCAATCGGAGTGAGTTCATCAAAATCTCTGGCAAAACTTGCATCTGATAAAGCTAAGAATATTGATGACGGGGTTTATGTAATCGGCTCAAGAAAAATTCTGACAGAACTCAAAAAAACTGATATAAGTGAAATTTGGGGTATCGGACGAAATCTTACGGCGCTGATGCACAAAAACGGAATTTTGAACGCGTATGAATTAATCTCGCAGACAGACAATTGGATAGATAAAAAAATCGGAATACGCGGCTTAGAAATGAAGCACGAGCTGTTGGGCGAATGTGTTTCGCCTGTGGTAAGCGGTGTAAAGCTTCCTAAATCCATACAAAACACAAGTGCATTCGGCAAATTCACATCAGATTTGAATTATATAAAAAATTCGCTTAACTATCACATCCACAGAGCCTGCGCCAGACTCCGCAGAATTGAAGCCAAGTGTTCCGCAATATCAGTAATGTTAAGGACAAAAGATTTCAGAGTGTTTTATGAAAAACGTGTGCTTGTAAATTCAACGTGCTATGAAATGGAAATATCAGATATAGCATTTGAACTTTTGGAGAAAATTTATAACCCGAATATCTTGTACAGAAGTTCCGGGATAGTGCTGGACAATATAAGTTATAACAGCGGAGAGCAGTTGTTTTTGTTTGCTAACGAGGAAGCGGACGGCAAGCAGGCGCGGCTTGCAAAGTGCATAGACAAACTTGAAAACAAGTTCGGCAAAAATATCGTCCAAACAGGATTTGTTAAGGAGTTACCTAATTAAATAAATTAATAAGATATTGTTGTCCGCATTGACATTAAAATTTTTAATTTTTGAATATAGATGAAATGCCTATTAAATATTTAAAAGCAAATTATGGTCAATAGCGCTTTGAAATTGACTATTTGTAATAAAATTAAGTTTTGTATTAAATTTATTTTTGAGCACAAAGTCATTAAGCATATTTTTAATATCATTATTAAGTTCAGTTTTTTCTTCAGGTGTGAGATATGTTTGCAAAATGACATCATTGTAAGCATCATTTTTATCCGGGGTGTAACCATCAAAACCAGCAAAATTAACGGAATCTACTTTGAGTTTAGCCAGTAATCTGAGTGCCATAATAGTTGAATTGTCAAAATATTTCCAGCCTAATTTCATAAGTGTGTTGTAATTTATAGTATATGAATTTCGTAGAATTTGTGTAGTTAAGTTAGATGTAATAATTTTTGTCGTATTCTCAAAGATTTCAGGAGTCTGACATTTTGCGTAATTGTATCTAACTTGATTACTAAAGAATAAATAGTCGTAGTTATATTCACTAGATATTGCATTGATTCCAATAGTTATTGGATTGTTTTCATGAATATAATTTTTTATCTTCTCTTTTTCGGTAATGAGAGTTTTGCCAGGCACCAAAAGAAGAATAGTTTTGTTTTCCAATTTATTTTGCAGCTCTGCTAAAGCATTACAGTCATCAATTTCTTTATTCTGATAATTTATATAAACCTGTTCTAGTCGGTCATAGTTATAGAGTTTGCGTTCATCTGTAGGCAATGATTCAAGAATAATTTTCATATCTCTAAAATCTGTTTTGTGAGTGTTTTGCAGATATGCTATATTATTAACATGTGAGCCGAGCTGACCTGCTATACAAAACGGGATAGAGTATCCCCATTTATAATTTGTTATAAAATTGTGCATATAGATATCAATAGTATCCATGATGATATTGGTATCATAGTTACTGTTATTTTTAATATTAAGATAGTTTGATATAAGTTCAGTACAGGTATTACCGGCACCTCTGCCCATACCGCAGAGACTGGAATCAATAACAACTTCTCGATTTGTTGCTCTTCCCAGTTGAATAAACTCAATAGCAAGTGCAAATGAAAGCTGTAAGTTATTATGTGAATGGAAACCTAATTTAATATTTTTGTCTAAATTATTATCTAAAATCATGTAAATTCTTTGTAAATCAGATTGATACATAACGCCAAATGTATCAACAATAGAGAGAGATTGTGGTTTTACACTGTTAGTTAATTGCGCTAATTGAATTAATTCCAAATCAGAATAACTTTGAGTGTTGGCAGCTTGTAGGCAAAGATTATAGCCTTTATTTTTAATTTGTTTAGAAAAAATAATTGCCTCTTGAAATTTTTCTTTTGGAAAAACAACTCTAACAGAATCTATTGAGTTCCCGTTAAAAGGAGATAAATTATTGATATTATATCTACCATAATCAATCATTGCAAGGAACTGTGTTTTAGGATTCCTGTCAGTGGGCATAAACGGTATAATATCTTCAGCTGTATGAAAATAGGTTGAATCCGCTTCACGTTTATTATCTTTAAGCCAGCCAACTTCAATTAAATCAATATTAGCCTTGTTAAGGTTATGAATAATCCCTTTAATTACGTTGTCGCCGAATTTACTGTAATTAATATATGCACCATCTCTCAGAGTGCAATCCAATAGATTAATTTTGCTCATTTTAACTCCTTAAATTATTTTTGAAGATGTATTCAGCTAATTTAAAATCAGCTTCATCATCAATATCAATAGCTTCAAATTTAGAAATTTCACAAAGTAAAGGTTTTTTACCATACACGAATTTCCATCTAGCCATATCAGCTCTTTTTGCGATAAAAAATCCATTGGTTATGATATGCCAGTTTGGCAGTTTTTGAGATGGAACGTGTTTTTCAATTGAAAAATTAACAGGCCCCCTTTCATCAAAAATATATTCTTTTAGCAAAAGAGCACTAACGGCTGAATCATATATAGGTTCTTTATTTTTAAAAGTATAAATAGCATTTTCGTACGCAGAAGAATCAACAATTGGACAAACGCAAGGCGTCCACATCAAAATATCAGTATTAATATTGTTAGCAATCCATTCAACCACCTCGTTAAAAGTTTTCGATTTTTCATCACAATATTCAACGGGTCTTTTTTGTGCTGTCACATCCTCGCTACGTGCAATATTAAGCATAACATCGCTGTCAGAAGATACAACAATCTCGTCTATTGCTTTAACTTTTTTTAGTTGTTGAATTTTATTAGTAAGAAGATTTGAATTGGCAAATGGTAGAATATTTTTATTAGGTAATCGTCTACTGCCGGCTCTAACCGGAATGACTGCAGTGATTTTGCTATCAGACATGACATACCTCTCCATTTACAATAATATCTTCTAGAAATTCAATATCCGATAAATCTTCAAATAATTCAGGATGTGCCTTTACATAATCTTTAGTGTAGACATCTTTAAAAAGTCCTTTAAGTCCGATAGGATTAACGGAAATTATTTCAGTTTTAGGGTAAACATCATCTGCAAATTGTTTTAGTTTTTGCCAGCTGGACAGCTGACCACTGTAATTCCAGTGTTTATATTGCTCGTTAAATGCGTTTCCTGTTGCATTACAATCTGCTCCTACAATGAATATTCTTGCAGGATTAGTCCATAAAACAAATTGAAAAGCAGAGAAAATTGTTCCGCCAAAATCACCGATTGGTTCTGTGGTCAAATCATATGCAAATCGGTAACTATAAATATCATCAAGATAATAATGTTTAATGTTTTGGGTAGTTATATCAGATTGGGGTATTCTTTTTATGGTAGGGTAAATCTTTGATAATCTTTGTTCGGGAATTATCCCGTAAAATTTTGTACATTTTTCATAATTATATTCATTGACTATTTTATTTTTAATGCTGTCTTTATGCATTTCCTGTAAAAATATATAGTCAAATTTTACTTTATCATAAGCGCAGGTATTGTTTACTGCTGTGTAGGTTACATTTTTTAATGGAACAAAATATTCAACAGTTTGTCCTCCTCCTATTATTACCGCATCTCTGTGCAAATTAATATTTTTAAAAGGTCCAAATGTTGATGGGTGCATTTGAATGGCTCTAAGATTTGCAAGAATTGAGTATTGCTTATCCAGTAGCTCTATTATTTTTTTAGACTCCTTTGTTTTTCTTCTTAATTTTAGTTTAAAACCTAATATTCTTATAATTTTTTTATCTTTTTCATTTTTAGCTGAAAATATTTGCTCTAATAAAGAACATTTATGATTAATATTTTCCTGATAAATTGGTATTCCAAATATATAATGTTTTTTTATTGAATTTTTACCCTCTTTTGTGGTTTTATATACAAAAAAGTATTTTTTAGTATTTCCTAAAGGAGAATAATTAATATCAAATATTAAACTTTTTATATAGTATAAGTATGGATGTTTTATTATTAATCTACAGTTTTTAATTTTTTCTTTAGTAAAATAACGAAAGTTTAAGAGTTTATCTTTTTTATAAGTAGAAAATACTTTTGAAAAGGCTTTAATATAAGCAAGCCTTGTTTTTTTACATCGGTTATAATAGTTGTAATTGCGTGTATCATAATCATGTAAAATTTTTAGATCCCAATAATCTTTTGAGACGTTTTTTTCTTTTAATAATGAAGTTATAAATTCTTGTTCTTTTGCTATTCTCCATGCCATTCTATCCTTGCTATTTATCATAGAATTTGGATTGCCAGATCTATAATGGTAAAAAGCTTCAGGAATGATGTATATTGATTTTGCATTTAGAAATACTTCATACATAAATGAAATATCAGGAACACTCTCCGGCATTTCATTAAATTTAATCTGTGAATTTACCAAAAAGTCTTTTTTATAAATAGCACTCCAAAAACAAGTATGACCAAATAAGTACTGAGGAACTTCTAATAAATTATATATTAACTTATTATACTTAGATTTAGGAAATTTATTAATGTAAATTTCACGTTCACTATTAAAATCATAGTATTCACTCTTTATGACCTGCGCATTTGTATTAAGAGCAATTTCATATAGTTTCTTATACATATCAGGTGCAATCCAGTCGTCAGAATCAACAAAGCCGATATATATTCCATTTGCGTGCTCCAACGCAATATTTACAGCTTTTGCATAGCCTAAATTTTCTTTTAAATGTATTACGCGGAAGCGCATGTCTGATTGTTCAAATTCTGACATTACTTCTTGTGATTTTACTGTTGCTCCGTTATCTATCAGGATAAATTCAATCTCTTGCATTGTTTGTGCGCTCAAGCTTTCCAAACACTGACGTAAATATTTAATATCGTGATTATAAATCGGTGTTAATACGGATACTTTAACCTCGGTATTCACAATTGCCTCCTGTACTCAACATAATATACATTGTGTTGAGCAA
>CALUQN010000029.1 GCA_944322945.1 Candidatus Gastranaerophilales bacterium
ATTTTTGGAATTTTTGAAGGTAGTTTTTAGAATGAAAAATTATTTTGTTACAAAAGTTTACAGAAAAAAGGACGTTAGGACGTTAGGACGTTAAGTCCGTTTTATTAATCTGTAACCCTGAACTTGTTTACCCCCCCCCTTCCCCGGCTTTGGGAAGCGAATTTGCGGACGGACGACACGCAGTTAGTCCGGTTAGCGAGGAAATTGAGCGAAGTTGAACCGCAGGTTCAAAAGCGAAACTTTCCGAGCGTGAAGCAAATTCAAGACAGGCTGGGATGGGGAGCAACAGGTCCAGCCTTAGTAAAGTCCTGCGTTGGCTTTCCACACGGCAAGATCCTGAACAGCTCGAAAATCGCGTTTTCAAAAAAAACGGATTTTCTGCGCTTTCAGGATGACGTTAAGAGCTCACCCCTGCTCCTCTCCTACTAATATTGAAAAGCTCTTACGGGCGCACTAAAAGCCGGATTTTCAAAGACTTTTAAAGTTTCTTGCACATCTTCAAAAGGCGGTATTTCAGTTTGTTGAAAGAATGTTGATGCAAACGTTACGTTTGCCAAACATAATGTTTGTTCCCCACCCTAGCCCTCCCCGACCTGGGGAGGGTACAAAGTGCATTGTTTGGCGAAAGAGTTATAGGGTGGGCAAAGCGAAAGTGTGCCCACAAACTTTGTCATGACCGTAAGAGCTTAGCAGTTTTAATTCCTCCCCCCCGCGAAGCAGTGGGGGAGGTTAGGTGGGGGGCAAGGCGAGAACCATTATGTTTGCCCCCTCACCCGGCACTACGTGCCACCCTGTCTTGGATTTGCTTCACGCTCACGGAGACTCACCTGTAAGCCCTGCAGGCTTAGCAGTCTCGTTCCGTTCGCTACCCGGACTATCGTCCGTCCGCAAATCCGCTCTCCAAATCGGGAGAGGGTGAAATCGTCCTATCGTCTTCAAAGCGACTTAATCCGCTCTACCTCTTTCCCTCGCCCCTATGGGGAGAGGGAGAAGCCGCGCGAAACGCTAGTGAGCTACGGATTCGGGTGAGGGGGGTGTCAATAATTAACAGGAGAGGGGGGGGCTGTCACCCTGAACTTGGTTCAGGGTCTTAGCTTGTGGAGTGCTGGCAAGATTTTCCGCACGGCAAGATCCTGAACAGCTCGAAAATCGCGTTTTCAAAAAAAACGGATTTTCTGCGCTTTCAGGATGACGTTAAGAGCTCACCCCTGCTCCTCTCCTACTAATATTGAAAAGCTCTTACGGGCGTACTAAAAGCCGGTATTTCAGTTTGTTGAAAGAATGTTGATGCAAACGTAACGTTTGCTCCCCACCCTAGCCCTCCCCGACCTGGGGAGGGTACAAAGTTTATGTAGGTCAGGCATTGCCTGACCTACATATTGTCACCCTGAATTTATTTCAGGGTCTTAGCTTGTGGAGTGCTGGCAAGATTTTCCGCACGGCAAGATCCTGAACAGCTTGAAAATCTCGTTTTTTGAAAAACGGATTTTCTACGCTTTCAGGATGACAGGGCATTAAAGACGTTAAGACTATAAGACGTTAAGTCCGTTTCATTAATCTGTCACCATGAATCAAGTTCAGCATGACAAAAAGGAAGTTTCAGAAAACTACGTTTCTGATGACTCGTTTCTTTTGGTCGTGTTTTTCTCTTTTTTTTGGGGGCTTTATATTTAATCTATATTGATGAGTTGCCAAAAGGGCTTTTACGTTTAAAATAATATTATGAAAAGAGTTTGGCTGGTAATATGTTTAATTGTGTTTTCCGTTCTTCCCTGCTATTCTTATCAGGAAGATATTTTGCAAAACATTTTTATTACCGACGTTCCGGAGCCTGCCGAATCCCCTAAAACCGTTGATGAAATTGGAACTCTCCGCGGTTATGCTGAATATATTGACGGCGAAGAAGAACTTTATCTGACTGATGACGACGGCAAGTTCGTTCTCAACCTTAAAGAACCGCAGAAAATAGAATCTGAAAGCCTGCTGGATAATTCTAAACCGGTGTTTTCTGAGCGCAGGCTTCCACAATACTCCAAGTTTACCTCTGAAGAATACAGAGTCAGCGATATCGAAAACAGATGTTCTGAAAAAATAGGTAATTTTTCACTCGGAACGGGTTACGGTTCAAGTATTTCCACTACCCAGCTGGAACGCGAAGCCTCTCTTTTTACCCGCTATGAGTACAAAAATTTTGCGCTCAATTCTTCATACAAAAAAACTCTCGGTACTACCGGCGGTATTTATTACGATAATATCTACTTTACTCCGGAGTATAAACTTAACAATATCTTTACACTAAAAGATGAAATGTCCTATGATCCGGTGAGAAATAGACGTAAAAATTCCTTCATCCTTTCTATAAACCCTTTTGGTAATTCCGAAAAAGACAGGATGAATTTTGAGGTCAAAGCCGGGCAAACATACGATCAGTATAATTCTCTCGTTAGAACTCAATTTGAATTTAATACTAAATTCAAATTGTAAAACTTTGCAAAGTTAATTGTATATAGCGCAGAATTGGTTTATAATTTTTGTTATAAATACGAGGTATAAAATTGTCTGACGCTGAAATTTCAACTGAACAGGATATTGCACAATCGCAAGCTGATATAAAACAAAAAAAAGCTACAAGAAAAACAAAGTTTTATTATTCGTTTTTAACACTTGTTCTGCTTTTATGTATCGTTCAGATTGGCTTTGGTGCCGTGCTTAATATTTCCAAAACAATATCCAATACTTCCAAAATCAAAACAATGGAACATATTCTGGATAATGCAGAAGCCTATAACGGGCATTTGAAAAATGAAATAAAACTCTTCTCAAAAGATAAAACTCTTGAAGGTATCGCAAGAAACAATCTCAAAATGGCAGGAGAAGATGAAGTTCTCGTTATTATCAATGAAAATAACGATGAAACTTCTGATGACGGCAAAGAATCAAAAAATAAATCCAAACAATTAACAGAAAATTCCGCACCAGAACAGGCAAAAATTTAAAACCACAACGGAGCAGCAATTATGTCTGATAATAATGTATTAGAATATGTGAAACAGTCTTTTGACTTGAAAAGCAAAGGTTTTTATAAGCAGGCTATTGAAATGATTTACAAAGCTTTGGAGCTTGAAAATGACAACAAAGAGCTTTTGTTTCAGCTTGGCGAGCTGTATTTTCTGCTGAATAATTACCCCAGAGCCTTGCAATATGTAGAAAAAATCTTGAACACAGAGCCGGAACACCTTGATGCGCTTAATCTTGCAGTAAAGATTTACGCCAGAGAACACAAACTTGATGAAGCAAAATCAACTGCAGAAAAAATTTATAAAATAAAGCCTGACAGTAAAAATTTGTCAGAACTGATTTCAATTCTTGGTAAAATGCGCAACGCTGCCGAAATTGAAAAATATACTTCGGACCTTTCTTCGGCTGATGATATTGTGAAAATTGCCGCGGCGAAAGCTTATTGTGAAAATTTTTGCTATGACAAAGCTAAAAGTATTCTGGAATCCCTGTCTGATAAAGATGATGAGGATGCACTGGTTCTTTTGGGAAAAGTTTATTTTAACGAGAATGATTTTCTAAAATCGAAAGAAATATTTGACAGGTTTGACACAAATACCCAAAATCCCGAAGTGCTTAATTACAAAGGGCTTTTTGCCGTTGAAGATATGAATTTTATAGACGCAATAAAATATTTTTCAAAAGCGGTTAATCTGAACAATCAAAATGACCGCTACTTGTTTAACCTTGCAAATGCCTATTTTTACAACGGATGGTTTGAAGAAGCTGCAAGCACCTACGTGAAAGCAATTTGTCTTGCGCCGGAAAATATTGATTACAGATACGCTCTTGCTTATTTGTACTACGAAGAAAAAGCTTTTGACAAAGCAAGAAAGGAAGTTGATGTAATTTTGGAAAAATCGGAAAATTATTCGCAGGCAGTTGTGCTTGACGCGCTGTTAAAACTTGAGCGGAAAGATTTTCTGGGCGCCCAGGCTGAACTTGAACAAAATCTCATCAGTTATCCTGATGACAAATTTACAAAGACTTCTCTTGCAAAAGTCTATTTGGCTCTTGACTTGTTTGAAAAAGCAAAAAGTATTATGACAGAACTAATTGAATCGGAGCCTGAAAATTTAGCTTTTCTTGCTGAAATGTGCGAAATTTGTATCGGCTGCAAAGATTACAATACCGCGATTGAATACGCTGAAAAAATGAAAAATGTTAATGAAAATTATATCGAAGCGTATATTTTAGGCGCAAAGGCTGCTTATGAAATGAAAGATTTGGACAAAGCAAAAGAATACGCACAAGACGCGATTTCGCTTGATATGAACTGTGCTGCGGGGTATTACCATCTGGCGCTTGTCCGGTTTGACGAAGCTGATTGCGACGAGGCTGTGGAATGTATGAAACGTGCCATTATGCATGATTTGAATAATCCTGCTTATTACGCCAAAATGAGCGAAATATATAAGGTTAACGGTAATTTACAGGCTGCTCTGGAATACATAAAAGAAGCTGAAAGTATTGATAACTCTACCGAATACAAAATTATGTATTCAGAATTGGTTTCGCTGAACAGAAAGTCAAAAAAACTTAACAATATCTAAAAATAATTTGCCGTCTGTAAAAATAAAATTATACTATTATTGTAGTAGATAATAGCGGGGATATACACAGTATGAAATTTAAACACCTAATACAAACATTGAGAATAACTGCGGCACTTACGGCTCTTTCCGTGCCGGCTTATGCCTTGAATGAAAAAGACATTGCTGTCCCCGAAAATTATCCGAAAAAATATACCGCGCAATATATTAAAATGATTGAGCCGGAATATAAAGCTATAGGAAAGGATTACATATTCTACGTGGCGCTTGACATGCTGAAAGGTACAAACGGTGAGTTTTCCCGCCATGCAATTCTTGGGAACAACCTGACGCAGCGTCCGGTGAAAATTGAGTTCAGGGATTTGGGGACAATCAATCCGGCGTATGCAAACTTTGATGCTTTAGGGTGGAAAAAGGGGAAAAGTTTATACATATACATCAATCCGCGCCACAAAGATGCACCTCCTGGGGCAATCGCGGCATTATTAGCACATGAGGCATTGCATCAGGATGAATACAATTCGCTGGCGGAGGAAACTTATGCCTGGACAATGGAGGCTGCCGTGTGGTGTGAAATTGTCCAGCAGTATCCGGAGAATGAGGAAATTCTTCACCCGCTTGTCACCCGTGAAAATACACTCAAACGTCTGTTTGAAAAAGGCGGTTACTCAAATAAATACATTAAAAAGACCGTTTTTTCCAACGAGGGGTACAAAAATCTGCCGGCAACATCACCGGGATTTGAAGATTTATAATTATATTTATAGGTACATATAACTACCTCAAAAGTCTATTGATTATAAATGTTAATTGATGTTAAATTGTAGCTATGAAGAGAAAGCAATTAATACTATTTGTACTGACTGTCATAATCCTTGTCGGGCTGAACAACTTTTTGATGAGGGTTAATAATAATCTATTCATTGAAAAAAGCCACGATATGATTAATCATGACAGAGTCTCTTCCCAAAAGCTGTTTGATTCAACGTGGCAGATAATTCGGGATAATTTTTACGATCCGACACTCAATCATCAGGTATGGTCAAAATGGAAAAATCATTACCACGGCAAAATTAAGACCGAAGATGATGCCAAAGTTGCGATAAATTCAATGCTGGCGAGTCTTGATGATCCGTATTCCAAATATATGTCAAAAGATGAATACGCAGAACAAAACACTTCCATAAGCTCCAAAATAACCGGTATCGGTGTAAACATAGCAACAATTTCCGGTAAAATAAAAATAATAAATGTAGTAGACGGCACACCGGCGCAGGCTGCAAATCTTCAGCCGGATGATATAATTTTGGAAATAAACGGTCAGAATGTAAACGGACTTCCGCTTGCTGATGTTGCAAACCTTGTGCGCGGACCGGAAAATACCTTTGTAGATTTACTTATTTTAAGGAATAAAGATAAATTTACCAAACGGATTCTGCGTAAAGAAATAAAAATTAAGACAGTAAAAAGCTCCGTGGACAAAAATATCGGCTATATTCAAATAACATCTTTTATCGGTTCGACAACTCCGAATGAATTTTTGGAAGCTTTAGAAAAGACTAAAAAGACCGACGGGTTGATATTGGACCTGCGCGGAAACACCGGCGGGCTGCTTCCTAATGCGATATTTATAGCAAACCTCTTTATTCAGGAGGGCAAACTTGTCAGTATAGTAGGCAGAAACGGCTACAAATATGATATACAGGCGCAGGATACCGACCTTGATATAAACAAGCCGATGATAGTGCTGGTGGACGGCGGCAGCGCAAGTGCAAGCGAGATTTTATCAGGCGCTCTCAAAGATTACAACAAGGCAAAGCTTTTGGGTACAAAAACTTACGGCAAAGGAATGGTTCAAAAAATTTATCCTATGCCGAACGAAACAGGTCTGAATTTAACAATAGCCAAATATTTGACACCGAGCGGTACTGACATCAACAAAAAAGGTATAGCCCCGGATTACGAAGTTCAATTTACGCCTGATGATATAGAAAAGAACAATGATGTCCAGTTGAACACCGCAAAAGAAATTTTGAATAATATGCTGAGCAAAAAATAATTAACCGAAAAGTGAGATTGTGCAGCAAATAGTTGCAATCAGGTCAAACGCTTAATAAAAATCAATATTCAGTTTGAATATATTTTTGTTTGTACTATTATATTGTTGGTTATACTAGTCCGATAGGTTTTGCCCTAGTTCAGGGCGGGGCGGTAAAATCAGGAACGGCAGCGGGATTTCCGCGTACGGTCCGCAAAATCCAAACTCCGCATAGTCTGAATGGGACGGTTTGACCCGTAGTACAATACATTTAACATAAAGGAGAAAAACGATGCCAGCAGCATCTATGATTGAACTTTTGGAAGCAGGTGTCCACTTCGGTCACCAAACTCAAAGATGGAACCCTAAAATGAAACCGTATATCTACGGTGCAAGAAACGGTATTTATGTTCTTGATTTACGCAAAACTACCGATTTGCTCGACAAAGCTTATGATGTAGTAAGAGATTACGCAGCCCGCAATAAAAATATCCTCTTTGTAGGAACTAAAAAACAGGCTGCAGAAGTTATTGCAGAAGAAGCTCAAAGAGCAGGCGCTTATTATATCAACAGAAGATGGCTCGGCGGTATGCTCACTAACTTCGATACCATCCGCTCAAGAGTTAACAAACTCAGAGAACTCGAAGACTTTGTTTCAAGCGGTCATATCGAAAAATTACCGAAAAAAGAAATCGCTCAAATCAACAGACAAATCTCTAAATTGAGCAAAACTTTAGGCGGTATTAAAGAAATGAGAGGTTTGCCTGACCTTATCTTCATCGTTGACCAGAAAAAAGAATTAATCGCTATTCAGGAAGCTAACAAATTGAATATCCCTGTTATCTGTCTTGCAGATACCAACGCTGATCCTGACGGCATTGATTACATTATCCCGGGTAACGATGACGCTATCCGCTCAATCAAATTAATCGCTTCAAAGCTTGCTGATGCAGTTCTTGAAGGTAAACAGCTTAAAGAAAACAATGCCAACAAAACCGCTAAAATTGAAGAAATTAAACCGGAAGATGCAGGCGTTACCTCTGTTGAAGAAAGCGTTGAAGTTTAATTAATTTAATTTTATTAATTTATTTATTATCTGAGGAGCGGTTTTCCCGCTCCCCACTTAAAAAAAGGAGAGAATTTAATATGACTATTACAGCTCAAATGGTAAAAGAACTCCGCGACAAAACAGGTGCAGGCATGATGGATGCTAAAAAAGCACTCGTTGAAGTCGATGGTGATATGGACAAAGCTATGGAATTGCTTCGCCAAAAAGGTATCGCTTCTGCTGAAAAGAAAATGGGCAGAATCGCTGCTGAAGGTCTTGTAGGTTCTTACGTACAAGATGATTGCGGTGCTATGGTTGAAGTTAACTGCGAAACAGACTTCGTTGCAAAAAATGAAGAATTTAAAGCTTTGACTAACAACCTTGCAGAATTTGTTGCTAAATCAAACCCGGCTGATGTAGACGCATTGCTTGCTTCTACCTGCCCTCAATGCGGCAAACTTATCTCTGATATCATTAAAGAAAAAATCGCTTCTATCGGCGAAAAAATTACTTTCAGAAGATTTGTCCGCTATGAAGGCAATGTTGCAACTTACATCCACAACGGCAAAACCGGTGTTCTCTTACAAACTGATAAAAAAGATGCTGAATTGATGAATGATATTTGTCTTCACATTGCAGCTTCCGCTCCGCAGTTTGTTTCAAGAGAAGAAATTCCGCAATCAGTTATTGATGAAGAAACAAGAATTGAAATGGGTAAAGAAGATCTTCAAAAGAAACCTGAAGCTATCAGAGGTAAAATCGTTGAAGGCCGTGTTAACAAACTTATGGCAGAAAGATGCCTGCTTGAACAACCGTTTGTTAAAAACCCGGATGTTACAATCGCTCAATTAATTGAAGGCAAATTGACAATCAAGGCATTCTCAAGATTTGTTCTTGGCGAAGGTCTTGAAAAACGTCAAGATAACTTTGCTGAAGAAGTTATGAGCCAAATCAACGGCTAGTCCGTAGTTTTTAAAATTTGATTTTCAGAAAACTCCTCTGTTTATGCAGAGGAGTTTTTGTAACCTGTATACATAGTTTTGGGCAGGGTGTGTTATTTGACAGCGGGCGAGTTTTCCATTTTGTATTCAAAATTGCCCTCACGGAATTCTCCTGGTGCAACCTCTACGGAATATTCTTCATCATCGTCATCAACTTTGAATTTCAAGCCGAAAACATCGTGGACATTAATTTCAATATCCTGCCCTTTTTCCACATAAGAAAGCGGGGAATGTTCATACACCGATTTGACAGAAGATTTAAAACGGTTGTCAGATTCATTTTTTACAGCACCTTCTACCGCATAGTAGCCCATGCTCAATCCTTGTAAAAAGTGGTTTCCGACAGTGAGTGCAGCGGATTTTGCGAGTTCGCCTTTGTTGATTTCAATATCTTTTGTAAATTTACCCTCTACCGGTTCTTTTATCATATTTGTTTTGCCGCTGTAGTCAACGTAGTAAAGCGGCATAAATGAAAATTTTGCGTCGCGTTTTAATCTTTTAGGCGACGAAACATCTGTCAGTTTGCCGGTTACTGTATAACCTTCTTTAATTTGGATATCAGTCGAGAGATTAATGTCATTCAAAGCTCTAAGCTGCACTTCTGCGGGATATTCCGCAGTGGAGAATTTTGTAAGCGATTCAACCTGCAAAATTTCGGCAGCACACACGCTCGCTGCGCTGAAAACCATTGCCGATAATAAGCATAACCATTTTTTCATAACCTCAATTCCTCTTATTTATAAAAAATGCCCTTTAGATACTGACCTGTATAAGATTTTGCGACTTTTGCAACCTGTTTAGGCGTTCCGGCTGCGACAACTTTGCCCCCTCCGGCGCCGCCTTCCGGTCCTAAATCTATAATATAATCCGCAACTTTAATTAAGTCAAGATTATGCTCAATTACCAGAATGGTGTTTCCCTGATCAGCAAGTCGGTGCAGTATTTTGATGAGTTTGTCCAAATCATACCAGTGCAGCCCGACAGACGGCTCATCCAGCAGATACAAAGTTCTGCCGGTTGCTCGTTTGTTGAGTTCGGATGCCAGTTTAATTCTCTGCGCTTCGCCTCCTGAGAGGGTTGTCGCGCTCTGCCCGAGTTTTATATAATCCAAGCCTACATCATTCAGTGTTTTAAGTTTATTTTTAATTGACGGGATGCTGTCGAAAAATTCCAGCGCCTCTTTGACGCTCATTTCCAGAACATCAGAGATGGTTTTTCCTTTATATTTAACTTCAAGCGTCTCACGGTTGTATCGTTTGCCTTTGCAGACGTCACATTTGACGTAGACATCAGAGAGAAAGTTCATTTCAATTTTTATAACGCCGTCACCTTTGCAGGCTTCGCAGCGGCCGCCTTTTACGTTAAAGCTAAATCTGCCGGCTTTGTAGCCTCGGACTTTTGATTCGTTTGTTTTGGCGTAGAGCTCTCTTATATGTGTAAAAACATCTGTGTATGTCGCAGGGTTTGACCTTGGTGTTCTGCCGATTGGAGACTGGTCGATTGAGATAACTTTATCAATATTTTCAAACCCAGTAATCTCATCAACGCCTTGCGGTTTAGGTTTATTTCCGTTAAGTTTATGGCGTGCGTATTCGGCAATTAAATCCTGCATTAACGTTGATTTCCCGGAGCCGGAGACCCCTGTCAGAACAACTATTTTACCAAGCGGAATATCTACATTTATATTTTTGAGGTTATTCAAATGTGCATTTTTGACAGATAGTACAGCGCCGTTGCCTTCACGTAGCTTATCCGGTATCGGAATGAATTTTTCGCCGCTCAGATATTTACCGGTGATGGAGTCTTTGCATTTAATAATATTCTCAAGTGAGCCTTGTGCGATAATTTTGCCGCCGTTAACGCCGGCTTTTGGCCCGATATCAACGATGTAATCAGCGTTACGCATTGTTTCTTCATCGTGTTCAACGACAATTAGAGTGTTTCCCAGGTTGCGTAGTTTAATCAATGTTTTAATCAGTCTGTCGTTGTCGCGCTGGTGCAGCCCGATTGATGGTTCATCAAGCACATACAAAACTCCTGATAATCCGCTTCCTATTTGAGTTGCAAGCCTGATACGCTGAGCTTCTCCGCCGGAGAGGGTTCCTGCCATACGGGCAAGGTTAAGGTAGCCTAAGCCCACGTCTTTCATAAATTTTAAACGTGCACGGATTTCATCAAGAATTTGTCTTGCGATTTGAATTTGATACTCACTGAGTTCAAGATATAAATCAGAGACAAAATCAATGGCTTCATCTATCGGCATCAGTGTAAATTCGTAAATATTTTTGCCCATAATTTTTACAGCGAGCGGGAACGGTTTAAGCCGTGCCCCGTGGCAGGCTGGGCAAGGTGTTGTCACCATATATTTTTCGATTTCTTCCCGCCAGTAATCGGCGTTGGACTCGTTGTATCTTTTCTCCAAAAAAGGTATAACGCCGGTAAATCTATGGTATTTAGTCTCATAACTATGGGTGCCGAATCTCATCACACGGAATTTGACAAGGTCATCCCCGCCGTAGAGAATTATTTGTTGTTCTGTTTCTGTCAAATCTTCAAACGGAGTGTTCATATTTATCCCGTAGTGAGAGCAAACTGATTTGAGAACATCATCGTAGTAAGTTGTAGAGGTCTTGGACCACGGGTAAATCGCGCCGTCAGCGAGAGATTTTTTTCTGTCCGGAACAACAAGGTTCGGGTCAATCACAAAGTCCGCGCCGAGTCCGGAGCATCTTTCGCAGGCGCCGTACGGGTTGTTGAACGAAAATATTCTGGGCGCAAGCTCTTCAAAGCTAAGGTTACACTTTGGGCAGGCAAGTTTTTCGCTGAAAATAATTTCCTTGTCGCCAATAACATCCACAACCATAATTCCGTCAGCTTTTTTTAGAGCGATTTGAGCACTGTCTGCTATACGGGATTGGGTGGACTCTTTGACAACAATTCTGTCTACGACCACCTGAATAGTGTGTTTTTTAGTTTTGCTTAATTCAATCTCATCTTCATCAAGGTTATAAATTTCGTCATCTACTTTGACTCTGACAAAACCTTCCTGCCGGAGTTCTTCAAAGACTGATTGAAATTCGCCCTTTTTTCCTCTGACGACCGGTGCCAGAATTTGGATTTTAGTACCTTCACCCAGCGCCATAATGTTATTTACAATTTCGTCAATGGACTGCGGCTTAACCGGTTCCCCGCAGTTCGGGCAGTATGGAGTGCCGGCTCTTGCGTACAAAAGTCTTAAATAGTCATAAATTTCCGTAACAGTACCGACGGTTGAGCGGGGGTTGTTGCTGGTAGACTTTTGGTCTATTGATATCGCCGGAGAAAGCCCGTCGATGTATTCAACATCAGGTTTGTCGAGTTGTCCGAGAAATTGTCTTGCGTATGTCGAAAGGCTCTCAACATAGCGTCTTTGCCCTTCTGCAAAAATTGTATCAAACGCAAGGGAACTCTTTCCTGAGCCTGATACGCCGGTAAAAACTATTAATTCATTTTTAGGTATTTCAAGCGAAACATCCTTGAGGTTATGCTCTTTTGCGCCTTTTATAATTATTTTGTCCAGCATAATTTTATTATGGCATGTAAAAAGAATTTTTCAAATAATAAAAAAGAGGGGCTTATGTAGCAAATTCCACTAATGATGTCCAAAATTGTCACCTTGAACTTGTTTGGCTACTTTTTCCAAAATCTTTGATTTTATGAAAAATGTCCGGTTTTCAACATGGGAAGTGCTGGCAAGTTTTTCACACGGTAAGATCCTGAACAGCTCGAAAATCTCGTTTTAATAAAAACGGATTTTCTACGCTTTCAGGATGACAGCAAACGTAACCGTTGCATCATGTTTGCATGTCACCCTGAACTTGGTTCAGGGTCTTATATTGTGAAAAGTGTATGTAAATCGCTATAGTGGTAAGATTCCGAAACACGGAGGTCAATCCGATGTTCGGAATGACATTATGTTTATCTTTTAAGTATATTTTTAGTGGAAACATAAATACAAATCCTAAAAAAGGCCTTTGAAACTGATTCAAAAGCCTTTTTTAGGTTATTTAAGAGTTGAATTAGACATCAGATATTCGCGTTCTTTATCACCTTCGACTCTGACTTTACCGTCATACCTTACAAATACAACAAATCTGTCAGGGTTTGTGCAGGTATCCTCGTCGTAAGTGCAGTTAGGTTCTGCAATACCGTTTATATCAACATTAATTTCCTGTTCAATAGCACCGCCCGGGGTTCCTGGGATAGGTTCACCTGTTGCGGGGTCGGTAGAATCCGGAACAGGTGCGTAGTCGGCATTTGCAAAAACTTTTGTTGCAGGCATATACCAGATTACGCCGTCATTTGTAATAAAGGAGCCTTCATTTTCATCATCTGTAGGAACGGCTGACGGAGTTTCGCCTGAGCTGTTGCATCTTGCTTCGCCGGTTGTGGTGTTAACTTTTTCAAAGAATAAGTTGCAGAATTTTGATGCGCCGGAATATGTGTTTCCTGCGTATGTGACTTCTGCTGTGTTTGCAAAACCCGAAACATTCAATTCTTCATTTGTCGGGTAGAGGTCGTCGTCATTGATAAGTTCACTCACAACACGTTCTATGATGTAATAAGCTTTTCTGAACATAACTTTATTTTTGTTAGGTCTGTTCTGCATAATTGCGGGCAAAAGTATTGTCGCAAGCACTGAAATCAAAAGCAAGCAGACCATCAGTTCCGCCAAAGTAAAAGCTTTTCTTGTTTTTAATATCATAACTTATACGCCTTTCTTTATTAATTATTCTTACCAGCTTATAATAATTGCACCGGTGTACCCGTCTTGAGCTTCATCCCCAGGCATAACTTCAACTGAGCCTCTGTAATATCCGGCATAAGTTCCGTAAGTTTGAGATGTAGAACCTGTCCAGGGGTATTGTGTCCCGCTTGCTTTACAGTTAACCTCTTCCCAAGGATACTGCTGGTTGTATTCAATATCTTCATCTCTTCCGGTTTCTTTGTTGAATCCTCCGCGGAAGATATTTTTGTAATAACCTTCCCAGCAGTGGTTTGTAACAGATGTACCGTTGCCGCCGGAGCCAAAATTCGCGTAACTTACAGTATCTTCCAGCGGGTTATTAATACCGAGGAGGTTTGCTTCATACTTGAACGGTGAAACAGCACCAGGCTCTCCGCTCTGGCGTTTTGTACCATTATTTTCAATAAACTCGTCTTCACCTTTGGTTGGCAGTTTTATGTATCCGGTGATGCGATCCCCCATACCTCCGGCACCGCCTGCCGCTATCATGTTGCCAAGCTGTGATGCTCCGCCTTGTTTTCCGTAAGAATTTGTGCCGCTGGTTTCAACTCCTGCCTTGCCGCCTTTACCGGGGCTTATTATGATATCAGGATCTATTTGACGTGCAAAGAATGTTTTGTATTCACCTGCCAGTCCGCCCATACCGTATTTCATTTTTTGCTGTTGGTAGTATTCATATCGGAAAAATGCAGGAGATGATGTTGAAACTGTTTTTAAGCAATTCGTATCAGGCCCGGTGCAAACTTCAGAGGATGTAGGTGCTGTTGCACGGCCTTTCACAATTTCACCGTCTCGAGGTTCTAAATAACCTGTAGTTTTGCAGGTGCAGGATTTGCCGTCGACCCACCCTGGTTCTCCGCATTGAGCCTGTTCTCCGCCTTCTCCGCCTGAGGTTTCTGCTATATTTGTTGTGATTATAGTATTATTTTGTTTAAAGTATTTTTTATATCCATAGCCACCCTCAGCTCTTTTTAAATCACTATCTATTTTTTCATTTAACGAGTTTCTTAGACCGACAGAATCGCCTCTATAGTATGAGTAGTAATATGGATAACTGTTTGATGAAGACCAACTTGTAATAAACGGTGTATGTAGACCATATTTAATCTGCTGGGCTTCGGTATAAGCTGTCGGCGGTGCAGAACCGTATCTATTGTTGGAGCATGTATGAGAGTCCATTTCTTCGACCCATTTACGACCTACGTCAGGAAGCCCCCAATTACCGTTGCCCCAGCCATTTCCGTTGCCGATACCCCAGCCGTTACCGTTGCCGATACCCCAGCCGTTACCGTTGCCTGGTTTGTTGCCATTTTTATTCTTTCCATTGCCATTGCCGCCTCCAAGTCCCGGGAATATCTGGTCTAAGCCAAGGCATTTTATCTGGGTATCATACTCGGGATAATACTTGGTATCATCATTTTCGTCTACGCAGTGGTAGTTGCCTGTTCCTTGATAATATGCATAACAAATCCCTGCATTGGTGTCGGGGTTACCGTTGCTGGTGAATTCATTGCAATAATGCCCACGGGTACCGCCTACTGAAAGATAAACATATTTGGTGCCTACGTAGTCATTAAATTCTTCTTCCGTCAAATCAAAAGACTCTAAAGATGAAGAAGAATAGCTATATGTATTCACATAGTATCTTGCTGTATCATCATAATAGTTATAAACTTTTAAATTTGAGTTATTTTCAGGTTTGTAATAACCGGCAGCACCGCCGCCGCCACCACCGCCAATAATTTGGATATAAAAGTAATTAGCTTTTTTCGGTGCTTCAAATTTGCATTGTGATACAGCTTCGTTAAAAATAATATTTTCGCCAGAATACTGCTGCTGCCATAATTGGTTCCCGTTCCAAAAACAGGCGTAACGCCCGTGGAAAGCTTTTGCGGGCGCTTTTTTGTGCTTACGCGACAATATGGGTACCGATGCTGCTGTCATTAGAGATAATATCAGCAGTAACAGCATCATTTCTATTAAAGAAAAACCCCATTTTGTTTCGCGTAGTTTAAACATATATATCTATCCTCAAATTTCCAAAAATCTTACCATACAATGAGCACCGCGCCCGAAGTTCCGTTTTGCGGGTCTGATGAGCCTTGACCGCCTATACCCATGCCCCAGACATTTGCATCATCCATTTCAACAGCTTCCAAATACTCATCAAGTTTTGACGGGTGTTCGCTTGTTGATGTATTAAAGTTCAAAACGTCATCTCGGACATATAGATAAGCCAATACACCTTTACTGCTCATTGTTGAATTTTGATAATACAACTGTCCGTCAGAATCAAACTTTAAGTATGAAGATGTTGTCGGGAGTGACGGTGATGTCGAAGAATAACAATAATATATATACAGACTGGAAGTGTTGATATTACAATACGGCATATTCCCGCCGCAAGATTCAAGAGCTGTTGACCCGTCAGTAAAATACAGCGAGCAGTCGTAGATATCTTCAGCTTTTATTGTATTTTTGTAATCTGACTGATTCAGATATCCGCCTTTACCACCGTAGGCTATCATGAGTGACTCTCCGGCAGTGTTTTCAATAATAGTGTCTCCGCCGTCTGTTGGTGCTTCACCAGCCGTGCCGCCGCGTCCAGGGATAATTCTCAATTCTTTTGTAATTGACGGGATAAAAAATGTACGGTATTCTCCCGCAGAACCGCCAAGCCCGGAAGAACGACCGCCTCCACCACCACCGATAGCGTTTACTACATAATATTCAGAAGCTTTTAAAGGTTTAAAGGTGCATTCTGTAAGCCCACAGGTCGGTTCCTGGAAAATTCCTTCCTGCGCCATTCTTTGGCAAAGTTGCCCAGCGACATCGTAATAACACTCAAATGAGCCGTGGCTTGTTGTATGAGCCACTTTCTGGTGTTTGCGGGTAAAAATGTTTGTCGCAGCTGCTGTAAATACAGCCACCATCAACATAGTGACGGTTGCTTCAAGCATTGAAAATCCGAATCTGCGTTTTTTTAAAAAATCCATTACCATATAATTATCACCGCTCCGTCTTCTCCGCTTTCGCCCGGACAGTTGGTAGTTTCACCGGAAATTTTTGTCTGGTGTTCATCATCCAATGGCCCGTTAGGATTACAGCTGATTTCTTTTCCTGAATTTACGGGCATTTCGTAATCTTCACCGCCGTACGAAAATCTGTCATCACCTGTTCCGGAGAAGGTGTGTCCGTCAAATTTTCTGGTACCGCCGTTACGTGTGTCACGCTGTACTGTAAAGCCGCCGTCACCGCCTCTTCCGGGTTTATACTGTGCAGGAATTATACTTTGTAAGTTGGTTCCTTCATCTGCAGAAAGTGCGGCAACAAAATCTGAATATTCACCTTTACGGGCGGATTCCATTGAGGTATCGTTCCCGTAAACAGGTGGCTGCGAATACAGGTTAAAATATGCGCCGGTCATTTTACCGCGTGCTCCGCGTCCTCCGTCAAGTGTCAGGAATGGATGTGCGTCACCTTCAAATGTTGCCGTGGTTTGTCCGCCCGGCTGCCCCTGCTGAGAGGTTGAAGAACCAATCCCGCCGCGTCCTGCGCGCCCGGGTGTTATTCTTATTTTTTTATGGACTTCGGGGAAGAACATCATGTTATATTCCCCGGGGCCGCCTGCCATACCGTAGTAATTCCGCGCTTTTTTATAAGTGTAAGATATAGGAACAGTTTGACCTGTAAACGAAAATGAGTTGTTGCCGCTTGAGCCTCCGGGAGTTGCTGACCATGAAGGATAGCCCCCGACAAGATGCCATTGCCCGCCGACACCTCCGGGAGCTCCGGCTGTTGTGCTTGAAAATTCATAGTTGCACTGGTGTTCTGCATCTTCCATATATTGAGATAACTCAGCATCTTCGCCTACTGTTCCGTCGTACCATCCGGTGTTATCGTTGTGTGCATCTGTTCCCGCTTCCCCTCCGCTTATTCTACAGCTGGCGTTTCCATAAGTTGCATAAACTTCTTTTCCATTGCTGCCGGAAGATCCTGAATAAAAATACATATAGCTTCTGTTTATTGTTGAACCGCGTGGTAGAGTAACGGTAATCCTGACACAAGCTCCGCCACCTCCGTCACCGCCATCTGCAGTCGGATAGTCATAGCAGGGGTCATTATCAACACCGTCAGTTCCTGGAGTAATAAAATGTGCTGTATCACATTTGTTTACAATATTACCGTGTTCGTCCCATACAAAATTACCGTGTTCATCATATTCCGGAATAAATTGTCTTACCCAGCCTCCTTTACCGGTGCCGCCTCCACCTCTACCGGAACACATTGTGAATGTTCTGGTGGGGGTATATGCAGGATCGTCCCAGACTTCGTTAACCCATGCCCATTTAGAGCTTGTATTAGATGCTCCTGAGCTGTCCGTAAATTCAGAAATTATACTTCCGCTACAGGCTCTGTAGAGAGCGGAATATGAACTGCTGACTTCTGAACAAGGTATATAATATCCGGTTTTACTGCGTCCTCTTTCATTTGATGAGGTATATGTCGCAGTATAAGAAGTTACATACGGTGCTGTTGATGCAAAAGCTCCTCCGCCGCCAGCACCTACCCCCTGTACCAGATAAAATGCGGCACGTTCGACAGGTTCAAATTCACAGTAGCCTTGGGCTGTCCTGTCTTCCTGTTGTCCTGCTCCGGTTTCCAGTACGTTATACTGTATCAATCTGTCATTCAGCCAAAAACATTCAAATCTGCCATGCGGCTGCCTGTATGTATCTTTTTTAACTTTCTTCGTCACAAACGGTGCAATCGCCATTGATAAAAACGACATTATCAATAACACCAAGAGCATTTCTGCTAAAGAAAACGCATTTTTTTCGGATTTTATCTTTTTGATACCTCGCATATATATATTATAACATATTTTGCAAAATTTTTAAAGGTTTTTAAAGATTTATTACATTAATTAAACAAATTGTTACAATTAAACACTTTACTTATGGCGTAAAATATGAGATAATGCGTATATAACGAATATAATTTTGAGGAATTTATATGTTAAGAAATAAAAAAGGAATGATGCTGGGCGAAATACTTATAACGATATCAATAATGGCGTTTATTGCAATGATTGCCATTATGACGGTTAAACCTTTTGAAAAGGCTATGAGGTCGCTATATTCCAGAGCTTTTGAAGCTTTGCAGAACGCATCATATAACGCTTATGTTGACAATGCCAGCACTGAATTTTTCCAGACCCCGAAAGACCTCTGTGAAGGGTTGATTGAATATATGAATACGGTTTACGTTGATTGTAACGTCCCCGGCTCAAAGCTCGCTACAATGACAACGGTTGACTTCAGTGATGTTCCGCCGCATTTTATTGCAAGCAATGCAATGAGAGTGTATATATCTCCGCAATATGCACATACTGAAGAGGACGACTTCGGGGTTAGACTTACAACCAAATATTACATAGTATTTGTCGACCTGACAGGCGAAAGACCACCGAATAATGCAGCGTGGACAGAAGATAAAGCCTGTGACGTTGTTGCTTTTCTGGTTACAGACGGCGCTGACGTCGTACCGCTCGGTCCGCCGGAAGTTGATACAAGATATGTAACTGCAACGGTGTCTTATCCTGCCACCATTGATAATCCGGAGGAGACATTCTCTGAACCGATGTCTTACTATGATGCAAAACACGTTGCCTGGGGTACTAATGTTGATAGTACAGAGATGATGTCTTTGCATTTTGATCAGGATTTGCCATCAAACAGTCCTTTGAAAGTAAATTATCCAACTCCGCCGGCTTTGAACGAGGCTAAAGGCTGTACGCTGAAAACATCACCTTGTGATGTTGTATTTGAACAATATTACTAATTCGGACAGGTTTTATGTTATACAAAACTACGTACAAATCACCAATAGGGCTGCTGACACTTGCATCAGACGGCGAAAATCTTGTCGGATTATGGATTGAGGGGCAAAAATACTTTGGTGCGGGACTTGGAAATTTTGCACAGGAAAACGGATCTTTAAAGATATTTTTAAATACAAAAAATTGGCTTGATAGATATTTTTGCGGAGAAAGACCTGAAATTTCAGAACTGCCGCTGGCTCCGCGCGGCAGTCAATTCCGTCAGGCTGTGTGGAAAATTCTCTGCGGAATACCTTACGGTAAAGTTACAACTTACGGCGAAATTGCAAAAAAAATTGCCGGACAATCCGGCAAAAATATGTGCGCACAAGCTGTTGGCGGCGCTGTCGGACATAACCCGATTTCAGTCATAATCCCCTGCCACAGAGTAGTCGCGAAAGATGGCAGGCTGACCGGTTACGCAGGCGGAATTGAAAACAAGATAAAACTTCTCGAGCTGGAAAATGCTGATATGTCTTAATTAGCTCTTGAGGGCAAATTTTTATTTTCACGTGCTTTATTACCAGTATGAAAATTTCTGCCCCGAATAATAAAATTCCCAATAACAAAATTCCAGCTCAGACTTGCGGACAGCCGGCATTTCAGGGACTGTTATATGTTGATACAAAGACCCAAATGCCTTTGGACAGCTGGTTTTTCCGAGACAGCGAAACTCTTAAAGCTGCAATTTCCGAAATAAAAACGACATTTCCGGCAGGTGCTGAAATATGGGATTTTGCCTGTTCAAACGGAGAAGAAACTATATCTATAAAATCTCTGCTTGACAGCCCTCAATATAAAGTTATCGGTTATGATTCCAGCATTTCCGCACTGCAATTGGCGAAAAAAGGTATTTATACGGTATTTTCAAACTGGTATGATTCGTTTTTGCTGCCTAATACCAAGACAACCGGCGATGAAAATTTTTTTAAATCAAAATTTTATGAGGTAATGGAAGAAGTTTTTCCTCCGGAAAAAGATTGTCGGATTAACAATAAAACCGACTACTTCAACATAAAAAAATTCTATCTTGATTTTCAGGAAAAATATTTTTCGGTCAATCCTAAAATACGCAAAGCAATAGATATCAGAAAAGGCGACATAACATTGATTGACAACTACAGAAATCAGGATAAAGTAGGGGCAATATTTTTCCGGAATGCACTCTACCAGATGACCGGCAATGATTTAAACGAAACAATCGAGCAGCGTAAATTTTTTGCATCCCGCCCGGTTGATAACAAAAAAGAAATAATAGAGGAGCTTGTCAATAAAATTCATTCAAAACTTGAACTTGGCGGGATTTTTGTACTCGGCGACCACATAAAAGACCATTTGTTTCTGGCGGACAGAAATTTGCCGGACAGTGAGGTAATTTTGTTGAAAAATACACCGTTTTTCAATATTTGGAACAAAAAACACGTTTGTGCGTCCGGTTTAAGATTATTTAAGGAATCGCCTGTAAAAACAGCATTAGAAAAGTACGGACGATTTATCCCTGTTGGATTTTCCAAAACAGAGCTTGACATTGCGATGCCGAAAATTAAAGTTCCGACAGTTTGGAAAAAAGTTCGTTAATTTTCGCGTGAAACATCAACTGTCATATTGAACTTGATTCGCTTTGTCAAACAAGTTTAGCATGACAAAATACGTTAAGAGACTTGAACCTCTGAAACCCCGGATGATTAAAGGTTTTAGCTTCTTTTTAAAAAATTTTGGTTTTATTCTTTTTGCGCAAACAGCGTAAAACTTTTAGAATATTATAGACTTTTTAAACAAACATATATTACATCAGAAAATAACATAAACTGTCATTCTGAACTTGTTTCAGAATCTTACCAATG
>CALUQN010000030.1 GCA_944322945.1 Candidatus Gastranaerophilales bacterium
TGCCATTTCTCTTTTCCTCCTACTCTTTATTATACATCTTTTTCCTTTTATTAGCAATAGTATGGTAACAGTACCCCAGGTCGGGGAGGGCTAGGGTGGGGAGCAAACATTATGTTTGGCAAACGTAACGTTTGCATCAACATTCTTTCAACAAACTGAAATACCGCCTTTTGAAGATGGGCAAGAAACCTTCTCCTGGTTTAGGAGAGGGAAAGGAGGTTTAAACAAGTTCAGGGTGACAATAAGAAAAAAAAGAAGTTTTTTGTGCATACAATATACACAAATACTGCGCCGATTAGACTTTTGATGCTGTCAGCATTTTGCTTTTAAAATCTTCGTATGCGATTTTTAACCCGTCTTTTAATTGTGTTTTTGCACTCCAGCCAAGAGATTTCATCCTTGATACATCCATCAATTTTAACATGGTTCCGTCAGGCTTTGTCGTATCGTAGACAAGTTTTCCTTCAAAACCTACGGTTTCTTTGACCAGCTCTGCAATTTCCGCAATCGTCATATCGTAACCGGAGCCTATATTAATAAATTCACCGATGTCTTTTGCGTCCTTGTTTTCCATAAGGAATACGACAGCTTCTGCAAGGTCGCCGGAATACAAAAACTCTCTTCTCGGTGTGCCGGTACCCCATACTGTAACCTCTTTTAAGCCCTGTTCTTTTGCTTCGTGGAAACGTCTGATTAACATAGGGATTACGTGCGCATTTTCCGGATGATAATTGTCATTCAAACCGTAAAGGTTGCACGGCATTACTGACATGTAATTTGTGCCGTATTCGCGGTTGTAAGCATTACAGAGTTTTATCCCGATAATTTTTGCAAGCGCATAACCCTCGTTCGTCTTTTCCAAATATCCGGAAAGCAAATGTTCTTCCTTCATCGGCTGGGGCGTCTCACGCGGATAAATACAGCTTGAGCCTAAGAATAACAGTTTTTTAACATTATTTTTGTAAGCGTTTTCTATGATATTATTTTGAATTTTCAAATTTTCTATCATGAATTCAACCGGGTAAGTGTTATTACCGTGAATTCCGCCGACTTTTGCGGCTGCAAGTACTACCCAGTCAGGCTTTTCTTCCGCAAAAAACTTCGTAACCGCATCCGAATCTGTCAAATCCAATTCGCTATGAGTTCTGCAAAGAATATTTGTGTAGCCTTTGCGTTCAAATTCTCTTTTTATTGCGCTCCCGACAAGTCCTCTATGACCTGCGATATAGATTTTAAGATTTTTATCCATTGTATTCACCCTCATTTTTTAAATTCATATATTGTTTTGGACGGAGCTTGCTCCATTTAACCTTTCTTTTCACAACATGAGCGGGGCTACCGGCAATTATACAATTTGGTTCCGAAAAGCTTTTTGTCACAATACTCCCCATTCCGACAACACAACCATCCGGAATTGTCACATTCTTAGAGATTTTGACATCCTGACAAAGCCAGACGCGATTACCGATGTTAACTGATTTTCCGATATTCAGCAGGTTATCCTCAAAATCAAGAATACTGTGGGTATCAGAGCAGGCTATATTGATATTCGTTGAAAAAAGACAATCATCGCCGATGTCAACGGTGCTGTTATCTTCCAAAAGTCTTATGGCTGTACCGTTTGACTGCGTATTTTCGCCTATAGTGACTGTACAATTATCTGTATAACAATCCGGCGCGCCAATACATATTTCGCCTTTGAATTGAGCGGTGTCTGCGATAACAACTTTATTGTTATTACCGTAGATAAACACCTTTGTGCTCCATTCAGGCATCTGCAAAATATTATTTTTGCCTTTAATTTTAATTTTTTTGTACCGGCAGTGGCGTATTTTATTAGCAATACGACGCACAAGTTTAACTAACATTTACACCTCTTGCGGAATAAGCACTTTATAGCCTTTTTCTTTCAGAACTTTTTCTTTTTTAGCAAGTTCAAGGTCTTCCGCTACCATTTCTTTTACAAGCATTTTCAAATCATACTTAGGCTCCCAGCCGAGTTCGCGTCTGGCTTTTGCACTGTTACCCAAAAGCAAATCAACTTCAGCCGGACGGAAATATCTCGGATCGACTTCTATCAGAACTTTGCCGGTTGCTTTATCAATACCTTTTTCATCAACGCCTTCGCCGACAAATTCTAAATCAATGCCCAGCTCTTCAAAAGTCATTTTGCAGAAGTCTCTGATAGATGTTGTAACACCTGTAGCAAGTACGTAATCCTGCGGCTTATCCTGCTGCAAAATTCTCCACATACCTTCTACGTAATCTTTTGCATGTCCCCAGTCACGTTTGGCGGAGAGGTTCCCCAGATATAATTTTTCCTGCAAGCCTACTTTAATTTTTGTTGCCGCCATAGTGATTTTTCTGGTAACAAAAGTTTCGCCGCGGCGAGGAGATTCGTGGTTGAACAAAATTCCGTTTGCCGCAAACATATCAAAACTTTCTCTGTAGTTTACACAAATCCAGTATGCGTATAATTTTGCAACTGCATAAGGAGAACGCGGATAGAAAGGTGTTTTTTCACTCTGTATGGGTTCCTGTATAAGCCCGAAAAGCTCTGAGGTGGATGCCTGATAGAATTTTGTTTTCTTTTCAAAATGGTTCATTCTGATGGCTTCCAGAAGTCTCAATGTTCCCAAAGCGTCACAGTCTGCCGTGTATTCAGGACAATCCCATGAAACTTTTACGTGAGATTGTGCTGCAAGGTTGTAGATTTCATCAGGCTCTATATCGTGAACAAGTCTGATTAAATTTGACGAATCAGAAAGGTCGCCGTAGTGCAGTTTGAAATTTGAATTTTCGTGGATATCTTGATAAAGGTGATCAATTCTTGAAGTGTTAAAAGAGGATGCCCTTCTTTTCATGCCGTGGACTTCATAGCCTTTAGAGAGCAAGAGTTCCGCAAGATAGCTGCCGTCCTGACCTGTAATCCCTGTGATAAACGCTTTTTTCATATATGTTTTCTCCTATGTGATTGATATTAAAAATTTATTTTTGAAATGCCGGCGAGATCTGCTACCAGTAGCATCCGCCTTCAACTTTTTCGGCACCTTTCGGACGTTCTGATGCCATGGGTCTAACCCAGTGTTCGTTGATTAATTTACCGACCGTATTGTCGTATTTATTTTCCCAGCGTTTGCCTGTAATCCCGAACAAAATCTGGGTTGCGCCGCCCATGTGGACAGCTTTTTTGCCAATCATTTTGCAGTGGTGGGCAAGAAAAATTCCGTAAGCGCCCGCGCCGATTATTGCGATGTCAAAATCAATTGAATCAATTTGTTTTTTCATCGCATCCAGCGCTTCAAACCACGTTGCGTATGGCAGATTATCTTTGTTATCCGCAAGACTTTGAACCGGCTTCATTGTTATCAATTCAAAATCAGGCAGGGTATCTTTGTTCTCAAACAAGAGTTCGCGTTTTTTGTACTGCTCGCGGATAGACTCTTCAAACGGGTGAATGACAAGAACTTTTTTGCCTTTTAAATGTTTTGACCACGGACGGTTGTAGTTGATTGAATCAATAGCTCCCAGAGCCACAAGTTTTGTATGTTCGCCGAGAAAATGCTCGCTTACAAACTTTTCGCCCTTGGTGTTCCAAACCCCCATAACGTCCGTGTCTTTCAAAAGCTCCAGAAACTCGCTTGAAAATCTTGAAAGATTATACTCATCAGCCGGATAAAAACCGGAAAGGTCTGATATCATTTTTTTTATTTTGGGTGAAAATTTATTTCGCTTGTTAATATGTTTCAAAAACTGGCTGACAACACGCATTTCAGTTCCGCCATAGCGGCAGACCAAAGCAGGTGCATCACTTTCCAGTGCATTTGAGATAATATCTTCGGCATCATCGCCTGCGTAAATATGTTTTATTCCGTAGTTAACCGGACTGTTTGCATCAAAGATGTATTTTTTTCTGATGGCTTGTCTTATTTTTTTTGATGGTATAAGACAGGTTATTAAGTTGACGAAAAATTTTTGCATTTATACTCTCTTATGTTTATTTATTTTTATGACTTGCTTAACTATAGTCATACTTTCACCATTATAGTTAAAAGTAAAGAATTCAGCAAGAAGCTTTAAAATAAATTTGAACATGAAACTTCTTATTCTGTAAAATTTTATAAACAATTGCCTGTCGTACTCCTCATCGTAGACAACTTTGTCAGGAAGATTTATATTTTCAAGTTCATAATTTTGCTGATGCAGAAGCATCTTGCTCTTTTTCTTTCTTTTGTAATTAGTACCGTAGTAGCCGATATTTTTAATCAAGTTTTTAGCCGGGACAACGCAATACCCCCCGACACCGGAAAGCCGCATTATATCTAGGTTCCACTGGTAATCACTACTGTCAGAAATATTGTTTTGGCATCTGTAATAAATGCGGAGCCAATATATTTGGGCTGCAATACTTTTAAATGTTTTGGCTATATCAGACACATCAAAATTGCGGGAATCCGGCGTATAATATTTCCACCTGTCAGCCCAGCAAGCCCAGCCCCAGAATGTTATGCACCTGCTGAAATAAGCAGAGTAATCATTGTTCTTTAGAGTGATATCCATGGAATTTGCACCGCTGATATGCCACACATCTTTATTATCTTTGTATTTGTCCAGCGCCTGTTCGCAATAATCAAAAAAGCTCTCTGACGGCAGGCAGTCATCTTCTAACATAATGCCATCGGGTTCGTTTTGGAAAAACCAATCCATAGCGCCCGGAACACTCTCAGTTACTTCTAGATTTTTTTCTCTGAACAGGGTATGAACCTCACATTCCCAGTCAACGTTATTCAGCAGCCAGTTACGGATTTCACTGACAACAGCGCTTTCGTTTTCGACTTCGGGTCTTGCGCCGTTACTTGCAAGGTAAAGCCGCGGAGGCTGTGCTTTGCGGATTCGCTCAAAGACTTTTTTTGTGGTTTCAAAACGATTGAACGTTATTAATAATACTGCTTTTTTCATTAACAATACACTCCCGTTATTTTCTTGTCAGGTACACTGCAGAACTTTTCGTAAATTTCGCCGGCGCTGATTTTTTTGTCGTTGAGATTGACAATAATTTTATTATAATTAAGGTCGTCCGGCCCCCATTTTGTAAATAAATTATTGAAAAACAGAGCCACAACAGGCGTTTTCAAAGCCAGCGCCAGATGCTGGCAGGATGTATCTACCGTTACAAACTTTGAACACCTGTCAATAACTGCGGCGGTCTCACCGTACTTTGTTTTTCCTGTTAAATCTACAAAATTTGTTTTGCATAACTCTTTCAGTCTTGCTGCAAAATCCGAAACATCGCTGCCGCCGGTTATCACAATTTTATAACCGCCTTTTTGGTTCACAAGGTCGATAAATTCCGCGGCGTCCTCCACACGCATTGTTTTAATCTCCTGTCCGCAGGCAGGGCAGAAGCCCAGCAGTTTTTTGCCGTCAAGATTGTATTCTTTCAAAAGCTCCTCGACACTTTGCTCATCCTCTTTTGTATAAGCAAAAGATGTCCTGATACCCGGCTCATACAACCCGAGAGGCTTGAGGCACCGTGCATAATATTCCGCGACGTAAACATCATTTTTCTCTTCTTTTGTAAACGGAATCGAGCCGGTCAAAAGTGGCGTCCGGAGATTGCCGCGTCTTCCTATCCTGCGTTTGGCACCGCACATAAACGCAAGATGCGCACTCCGGAATGAGGTGTCTAAAATTACAATAGTCTCAAATTTGCCGTGATTAGCAAATGCAAATTTCCAGATTTCCAAAAGCCCCTTGAGACCTTTTTTGCTTCTGTCGAACAAATACCTGTTAGAAATCTCCGGTATCCCGTAAGAAGCAGTCATCCCTGCTGGAATGGTTATAATCGAAAGCGGCGTGTCAGGGTAAGCCTTTTTCAGGGTTCTAAAAACGCCTGAGGTGTTAATAACATCACCCAGCGGACCCAAAATCATAACCGCAATTTCTTTTTGTTTCTTGTCCATTTACCCCGCTCTTATACGCTGATATTTACAGTATAAATCAGACATTTACGGTTATAAATAAAAATATGGCTGATATTAAGAAAAATTTACTAAAAGAAATTTGGTGGGCACTACAATACGTCATTCTGAGCTCTCTGCCGAACAAAACCTGACTAAATGTCTGGTTTTGTGAGAGGGCGAAGAATCTAAATTAAAAAGAGATTCTTCACCCCCGAATTGTCATCGGGTTCAGGATGACATTAAGACCTCACCCCTGCCCTCTCCTGAACCAGGAGAGGGTGAAACGAACTTATCGTCCTAACGTCTTAACGTCCTATCGTCCTTTTTAAACGGATTTTCTACGCTTTCAGGATGACAGCAAACATCATGTTTACTCCCCACCCTTGCCCTCCCCAACCTGGGGAGGGAATAAAATCGTTAAGCTCTTACAGGCGTTATAAAAGCCGCCTGTTAAAAGACTTTCAAAATTTCTTGAACACCTTCAAAAGGCGGAACTTCAGTCTGTTGAAATAGTATTGATGCAAACATCATGTTTGCTGTTCATTTCTTTCTCTTTTATTGCGAGTAAAAGAGAAAGAAACAGAACCAAAGAAAGAGAAAAACGCGACCAAAAGAAACGAGTTATCAGAAACTACGTTTCTGAAACTTCCTTTTTTTCTTTTGTCACCCTGAATTTGACCTCCTTCCCCGGCTTGGGGAAGCGAATTTGCTCTCTGCCGAACAAAACCTGACTTAATGTCTGGTTTTGTGAGAGGGCGAAGAATCTAAATAAAAAGAGATTCTTCACCCCCGAATTGTCATCGGGTTCAGGATGACATTAAGACCTCACCCCCGCCCTCTCCTGAACCAGGAGAGGGTGAAACGAACTTATCGTCCTAACGTCTTAACGTCCTATCGTCCTTTTTAAACGGATTTTCTACGCTTTCAGGATGACAGCAAACATCATGTTTACTCCCCACCCTTGCCCTCCCCAACCTGGGGAGGGAATAAAATCGTTAAGATCTTACAGGCGTTATAAAAGTTTCTGTAGGTCAGGCATTGCCTGACATTAAACTGTTCACAATTCACTTACATTTGTTTGTCCCCTCACCCGGCACTGCGTGCCACCCTCTCCAAATCGGGAGAGGGAGAACTTGGTCACCTGATCACCTGGTCACTTAATTTCACTCACCAAGACACTAGCCGCCCAGGTTGTAGCTGAATGAACGCGAAATGTTGCTTGTCAATCTGCCCTTCACGGATTGCAATTCCGCTTCTACCATCCTCAATTTTATCTGATACTGCTGCGACTGCTGCTCTAACTTTTGCTCTAGTAATTTTAACTTTGCCTGCCGCTGGTTTAAGGTTTTCATTACAGGCGAATCAGGGTCGTAATCAGTCCCAACCTGCATCAGGTCACTCGTTGACTGCGCAAGCGACATCTTTGACTGGGTCACAAGCTGTATTTTGTACTCCAAATCAAACTTGAGATTGGTCAAATACTGTGTTCTGATTGTATCGGTAATAACACCCATTTTTCCTGCCTTTATCTGGTTGTGTTCAGGTTATTACCCCTCAAAAAGCTGTGCTGGTTGTTTTCTGCGATTAACTGCTCCATTTTCTGGAACTGGTGCCTGTGATAATTCAACCGGTATTGCGCCATTTTTAATTTTTTCTTCATTGTCAAAAAGTCTTTAATACCGTCTACTATTGAATTCATCAATGCTTTTATCGGGCTTTTCCTGATGATGAAGTTCTTTGAATAGATAAGGAAGTCTAACAGCCTTTTCATATTCATCTCTAAAGTATCTCGAAGCATATTTCTCCTTTACACTTTAGACCTACATGTATATTAAAACAAGTCGTGCCCGATAATTGCTTATTTTGCAGCATTAAGCTTAACATGTCTTAATCTTTCAGTCCTCAGATATTTTGTACTTATTATATTTAACGGCAGACTTTTACAGAACTTTAAAAAAATCTGACAGAATTACGTTATTTTTAATAAAATTTTACAATAAAATAGTAATCCTGCCAAATTTTATAATATACTTATAACCCAAAGCCCAAAAACAATTACAAGTTTTGAATAGCTTTGCTGTCGCCGTCTATGGATTCTTTTAACATCTTTTTAACGACATCGCCCTGCGTATCAAGCATTTTGCAAACAGTTTCAATATTACGGACTTTGTTGGACAAAATAACGTCAGCATTTGCTGTAATCTTTCCTGTAACGTTCTGGTAAGCAGCAAGAGCAGCCGATGTTGTACCCTGCATTAAGTTACCCATTACAAGTGCAGGAAGTCCGTATTCGCCCAAATACGGGGCTGCTGCCTGCATTATACCGCCCCATCCGGATATTACACTCGCTAAAGGCAGTACAATATTTTTGCCAACAAATCCGTAACCGTTTGCAGTACCGACACCGTAAGCAGCAGCGCTTGCAATATCCGCAATTCCGCCCATACTTGATGCACCGCCTGTTACATATCCGTCTGAACCCCAGCCGGTCATTAACCCTGCAGCGCCGCCTGTTGAATACCCGTCAAGCCCCCACGACACAGGTGCTGCACCGCCAGGAAACCCGGAATAGTTATACAAAGAATCTATCCCGTAAGAGCTTCCGCCTGAATACGGTGAACTATACGAGGTACCTGCTACGTTCATAGCCTCTGACGCGCCGAACACGTGTGCAAATGATGACGGAGCCAGCATACTCGCCAAATTATACAAAAATCCGCCGGTAGTTTCAAAACCTGTACCCATCCCGCTCCCTGATACTGTCAGGTCTCGCAGTCTGTCGTATGTTTCAAATAACTGTGCCTTCGCATCACCGCTTGCGGAACCGTATTTGTTTGCTATTACCAAATAACTATCGTTTTTGTATGACATAAGTACCTCTTAATATAATCGCTTTTAACAAGCTTTTTAACTCTATTCGAAAGTTTTGAATGTAGATTCGATGTTCTTTTCAATAACTTTCTTGACGGCTTCCATTTCTGTCTGGAGTGCATCCTGTTCTGTATCAAGCTGACGCAGTCTCAATTCAAGAGTTCTGTCCTCTTGCTGGATGATTTCTGTCTGCGCGTTGATGTCCTGAATTTGTTTTTCATAAGATTCCATATCGTATGTGTACTGGTTCATTGCATCCTGATATGCAGCCTCATCCGTAATTGTTTCTGTGTGCAGCGGATATACAGCCGATGAATCTTCAAAATTGATTGATGTCCAACGTCCTGAACCGTCAATTTCTATCATTGCTTTTTGTGTTCTTTCAATCTTTGTTTTAACGTCCTGTGCTTCGTAGAATATCAATTTGTCCTGATTTTCTGTCGGGTATTGAGGATCTATCGGAGACATATAGCTGTTGTACAAATCTTCTTTTGTGGCAAAATAAGTTTTGTCACCGTCATCCCAGCAGTAGATATCTTCGATATCAGCCTGCGCGATAAGTTCATCAGGCCAATCCTTGCAAATCTGTTCGTAAGCTGACGCCATCATTTTATCAGTCGGATCGTACTGATATAATTCATGGTTTCCGACAGACCCCGGCAGTTTTGCGTCTATTGTATAATCATCCATCTCATCGGCGTCGCCTGTCACATCATCAGTGTTAAGGAAGTGATATACGCCGTCTTCATCTCTGTAATATGAAAGTTCCTCTTTGTTAAATTCAACAGGCGGGGTTTGAGATTCGCCGTTTGCCGCAAGTTTTTCAAACGCGTTTTTCAAATCCGGGTGAAGAGCTTCTTCATCCTCAGTCTGCGGGTATTCATAAACCTGATTGCCGTCAACATAATATACCCCGTCAACTTCATTCAAACCCGGTCCGTCTTCGGTTTGTGCATCCGGATCTGGGTTGCGGGTAAGGGTATTTGTTGAAATTGTTTCCTCTAACTTAACCTGAGGATTTCTCAATTTGTTCTGAATACCGGTGAAAACGTCCGCCCAGTGGTAGTGAGTAACCAGATAGTTATATCCGTCCGGATCTTCGATTAATTCGTGCATATCGGTGATAGTTTCTGCATAAACACCGTCTTCATAAGAATATTGTACAGTTGTAAAATCTGAAGTACTTGGTGCGGTAGGAACTTCTAACGCCAAAAGCTGGTTAAAAAGGTTCGCACTCTGGTTTGCCAATGCTACACGCGCCTGGTTTACCTGCTGTCCTTCATATTCAACGTTTGTCTTTCTTGCCGTCAAGCCTAAATATCTTGCTTGTGATGCTGCCATACCCATACGCAACTCTCCTTCATTATTTTTATCTGTGTTTTCTACCTTTTTACTCTCTGTATAATGACTTTTTTTCAAAAGTCAATATTACATAATAAATTATACGGGAATATTAAGTTTTTTATACAATCAAATCGCTAAAAATCATCCGAATATAGTAGGAAAATACACAAAAATCATTCATTTGCGCAGTAAAACGGCCGCCGGATTTTCCGGCGGCCGCTTGTTATTATATAACCATTTACTCTGCAGACGTTTCAGTTGTTTCTTCTGTTTTTGGCTCATTGACAGTAAGAGCAATTCTCTTATCTGTCGGATTGAATTTTAAGATATAAGTCATAACTTTATCACCGACCTGCAAAATATTTGAATTTTTATTCTGCAATTCAACAACTTCGTTATGCGGAAGAAGAGCTTCAACCCCCGGGAATACTTCAACAAATGCGCCGAAATGTTTAATTCGGGTGATTGTACCTTCTACCTTATCGCCTTCTTTAATTTGCTTTTCCGCCTCAACCCAAGGATCAGGTTCAAGGTTTTTCAAGCTTAATGACACACGCTGTTTGTCATGGTCAACCGCAATGACTTCGACATCAATTTTGTCGCCGACTTTCAGGATATCTGTCGGATGGTCAATCCATCTCCACGAAAGCTGTGAAAGAGGCAAAAGCCCGTCAATTCCGCCCAAATCAATAAACGCGCCAAAATCAGTAATTCTGACAACGTCACCTTTCACGATTTGACCCGGTTCAATTTGTGAAAATACATTTTTTCTTGCTTCAACAGCACTATCATCATAAACTTTCTTATTAGAAAGAATAAAGTTATTTTGTTGTGCATCGAGAGTCAGAATTTTCAACTCTATTTTGCTTCCGACTTCAAGCTCTGTTTCCTTCACTCTGAGCTGGCTTGACGGAACAAATCCGCGAACACCTGAAACTTCTACGAGCACACCGCCTTTGACAATTCCGGCAACTGTACCGAGAATTGTTTCATCTGCAGCTTTAACATTTTCAAGCTCTTTCCATGCGTAAGCAAAATCAACACGTTTGCGTGACAGAAGGAACTTGCCGTCTTCGTCTTCTTCTCTGATAATCAGAAATTCATATTCTTCACCTTTTTGGAATTTTTCTTCCAATTTTTCATTTTTGTCTACGGCCTCTTTTTCAGGAACAATTGCTATTGTTTTTGCGCCGATGTCGACCATAACCCCTGAACCGTCAAACCCGCAGACGATGCCTTTTACTAAATCGCCTTTTTGAAATTTGTAATCATACTTTTTCAATAACTCTTCAAAATCCATATCTTTTTCTAAAGATGCCATTTTTTCTCCATTGTCCACAGACACTATCTATTAAACTAATTTATGACATGTATTTTATCAGACGTTTGGCAATCTGTAAAGGTTTATTAACAACGCGAAATATTCCTTAACAGTGTATTGTACTTGAAAAATCAGGCTGAAATACCCTTTGTATAAATGTTTCAGCCTGATTTGAAAATAATTAAGAAATGTTGCTATTTTAGTGATTCAATAAGCTGATTTATTGTTGAAGATTGAATATTAATCTCATCAATCCTCGCTTTTGTCTGCTCTATTAATTCTTTCGGGGCATTAGCAACAAATTTCGGATTATTAATTCTGCCTTCGAGAGATTTTTTCTCACCGTTCAGTTTTTCCAGTTTCTTTTGCTGTCTTGCGATTTCTTCGTTAAAATCAATGAGATTTTCCAGCGGTATAACTATTGTAGAAGCGGAAACAACTGCGTTAGCAGATTTTTTAGGCACCGGCGCCTCTTTTGAGGCATAAGTAATATTCTCAACACGCGCCATGCGTTTGATATAAGCTTCGATTGCTTCAAATGTTGACTGCTCTGACTTATCAGCGCGGATTTCAATATCAAATTTCAAAGAATGGGAAATATTGAAACTCTGGCGGACATTTCTCAGAGATTTAATTGTTTCGAATACTAGTTCCATTTCCTTAGCTTCTTCGGGGAAAGCAAGGCTGTCTTTGTATTGCGGGAAGTCAGCCAGCATCAGAGCTTTAAACTCTGATTTTTTCGGGATTAACTGCCATACGCGTTCAGTGATATGCGGCATAATCGGATGAAGCATTCTCAAAGACATATCAAGAACATATCTCAAGACACGCTGGGTATTAGCTTTCATTTCAGAATCCTGCAGCTGAATTTTAGCAATTTCAACATACCAGTCACAATATGAATTCCAGAAGAAATCATAGAGGATGTGAGCTGTTTCGCCAATTCTGTAGTTTTTAATATTTTCATTAATTTCTCTGGCTGTAGTATTCAATTTATCCAAAATCCACTTGTCAGCGATTGTAAGCTTGTCAAAATCAATGTCGTTATTGTCAACACCTTCAAGGTTCATCAACACAAATCTTGAAGCATTCCAGATTTTGTTGGCAAAATTTCTGCCATACTCAAATCTTTCATCGCTTATTTTGATATCCTGACCGCCGTAAGTACAAAGAGACGTCATCGTAAATCTCAAAGCATCGCAGCCGTATTTATCAATAATTTGAACAGGGTCAATTGTGTTGCCTTTGGATTTAGACATTTTTTGACCTTTTTCGTCACGAATAAGTCCGTGAATATAAACTGTCGGGAACGGAGCTTTTTTCGTGAATTCCAGCCCCATAGTAATCATTCTTGCTACCCAGAAGAAAATAATATCAAAGCCGGTCACAAGAACTGATGTCGGATAGAATTTTTTGTAATCTTCAGCTTCGGTATTTGGCCAGCCAAGGGTTGAGAACGGCCACAGACCTGATGAAAACCAAGTATCAAGAACATCGCTGTCCTGCGTATAATTTGCAGGATCAGGATTTTCCTTAGCAACGACCATTTCACCGGTTACGTTGTGGTAATACGCCGGAATTTGGTGTCCCCACCAGAGTTGTCTGGAAATACACCAGTCGCGAATATTTTCCATCCAGCCGAGGTAGTTCTTTTCCCAGCGTTCCGGAACAAATTTTATTCTGCCGTCTTTAACTGCTGCAATAGCTTCTTTAGCAAGCGGTTCCATTTTAACAAACCACTGTTCTGACAAAAGCGGTTCAATAGTGGTATTGCAGCGCTGGCATTTGCCGACGTTATGTTCGTGGTCACGTGTTCTCAGGAGGAATTTTTCATAACTCAGCATGCCGAGAATTTTTTCACGTGCTTCGTATCTATCCAGACCGTGAAGTGATGGCGGAACTTCTCCGCAAGCTTTCATTTTGCCTTCTTCATCAATAACCCAGATAGGTTTAAGGTTATGACGTTTACCAACTTCAAAGTCGTTTGGATCGTGTGCCGGCGTGATTTTAACAGCACCTGTACCGAAAGATTTATCTACATATTCATCGGCAATAATCGGAATTTCTCTGCCGGAAAGCGGAATGACTACAGTTTTACCGATAAGTTCACTGTATTTATGGTCTGACGGGTGAACAGCAATAGCAACATCACCAAAAATAGTTTCAGGACGGGTTGTTGCAACGATAATAGCACCGTGCTCGCCTTTAACTGGATAAGAAATTTCCCACATGTGTCCCTGTTCTGTTTCGTATTCGGTTTCCACGTCAGAAATAGCGCTCTTGCAGCGCGGGCACCAGTTAACAATATAGGCACCTTTATAGATAAGTCCTTTTTCATATAATTTGACAAATACTTCCTTAACGGCTTTTGAGCGTTCTTCGTCAAAGGTAAAACATTCTCTTGAGCGGTCAAACGATGCCCCAAGACGCTTGCATTGGTCTAAGATTGCACTTTTATGCTCGTTAGTCCATTTCCATGTTTCTTTGAGAAACTCTTCTCTGCCCAAATCGTAGCGGGAAAGTCCTTTTGCACGGAGTTGTTTTTCAACGACATTTTGGGTTGCGATACCTGCGTGGTCGGTTCCCGGAACCCAGAGGGCTTCATATCCTGCCATTCTGTGATAGCGGATTAAGATATCTTGCAAAGTTTCATCGAGCGCGTGCCCCATGTGAAGAACACCTGTGACGTTTGGCGGCGGGATTACTATTGAATAAGGCGGTTTTTGGCTTTTTGCATCAGCCTTGAAAAATCCGTTATCTTCCCAGAACTTATAAATCTCAGCCTCAGTCGACGCCGGATCATAAACTGTAGGTAAATCTTCTATCTTGCAAGCAGTATCTGTCATATTTAAAATCCCTCTTTTTGTGTCTCAATAACAACAATTTAGCACAAAAAAAGTTTTTATGACACTTCTTAAATCCACAAAATTTATAAGGCGCAGTCGAAAACTGCGCCTTGATTTATAATTATTTATTATATAGATTTAATATGATATCACCGTGTTGCCATTTATTTGCAAGGATGCGCAATTGCGTCCAGTAACTGCCTCCGGATGCCCCAGGTGAACTCTGCATCAGAATATTCTCTACCAGTTCTTTAGTTAAAGGTGTTCCTTTAGCCATTTCCGTTTCGAGCATTATAGTTGCCTGCTGGGTTTCTTTTACAAGGCTCGGTCCATACAAATCGCCCCAGCCTTGATTTGCAAGCATGTCCGTATAATCGTCTGTGAATCCCGGTTTTATAGGAGCATCAGGATTTTTCAAGCGTTCAAACATACGTGCAGAAGCATCATCAACAGGTACATTACGTTTCAAAAGCGATTTATTAATATCACCGACATAAGGGTTGCCGTCGACATCATACATAACAGCCTGACCTTGTTTAACCGTAACATCACCCTCAAGCGTTCTAACTTTTGTGCCCTCAGGTACGATTTCAAAACCGCCTACCGCTTTTTTGGTAGCATGAATAGTTTCACCAGGTTTAATCCCTTTCATTGCATCATAAGAGCCCTGACCGTTGACATAAGTTTTCGCGAAAATCTTTGGATCGCAAACCGCAAAGTCACCACCGGCTCTGTCATAAATCATAATTATAGAGCCATCTTTAACTTCATAAGGTGCTTCAGGGTTCCACTTATTCGGAACAAACAGTTTACCGTCTTTTTCATAAACAATACCGTCAGCCTTACCGGTTGTCTGGTACGCTTCAACCTCATTAGGCTTACTTTCCATTCTAAAAGCTGATGCTGGTATATTAGCTCCCATTGTCGGCGCCTCCAGACCTGCGGCAACTTTTAACCCCTGACCGGCAACGCGGAAATTTTCTTTCACAGCTCCTAAAGTTGATAATGTAGCAGGATCTTTAGCAGGAACACCGGCCTGTCTGGCAGCGCTCAATGAGTTTTTGGAAGCTGCCACTGCTCCGCCTGTCATCAAACCGCCTGTTAATATTTCAGCGCCGCCCTTTTGAGCATCTTCTTCATTTTCTGCGGTTGCAACATCATAAACACCTTTACCGGTAATACCAACACCGGCTGTACCTAACGCCGAATTAAGTGCAGGAGCTGCCGCTGCAAGCTGCGGTGCGGCACCTAATGCAGTATCAATTGCAACACCTGCCGTCAAAATAGTAGTACTGGTAACCCATAGTCCTTCTGTAGATGTAAGATAATCTACAACATTACCTGCACCTTTTGTCGCATTCCATAACTTTTCACCGGCTGTCATAGTGGAAGGATCACCATCACTGACCATTTCATCGACTTTTTTTGCAGCATCTTTTACCGGCTCTTTAATGTATGTTAAAGGATTCACGACATCCATTGCTTTAAACCCTTTTCTAGTACGTTTTACAACTGCGGAAACAGCACTTCCAAAATCATCAACATCCTTAAAATCTTCTTTCCAGCCATTCACATACCTGTCCCATAAATCATTTTCGTCCTTGTCGTGTGCTTTTCTTGCGGCTTGCATAATTTCAGTATAACTTCTCTGATAATCAGACTCTGTTGCTGTAGAATGTTCATTTAAGTATTGCAAAGCCTCCTGGGCTTCTTCCAGAGGTCCCTTTTTAATAAAATTAATTTCAATCCTTGGTGCAGCACCCTCATTAACAGGGAACGATGGACCTTCAACATTTGGCACATCACGTTTAGAGGAAGTACCGTCAGTTTTCTCAATTCCACTCATGTTTAAAATCTCCTTTTTTTTAGAATCGCACTCGTGTTATACAGTTATAAAAAAAAATTAGCTGGAATTATTGACACAAACGCATAGCATTCTATTTTATTCTATAAGGCAGTCCAAGCGGATTTTAGTCATTTTAAAACTCATTTTCACAATTCTTTACAATTTAGGCAAAACCATTGTATTCAGATAATATACAACATTCTTAACGTCTAAATTACACTCTCCACCTTATTAATGCAGACATCATCACTCTTATTCACATTGCAAAAAAGAACCCCCCTGAAAAATTCAGAGGGCTTTTTATTAATAAATTTTTATAGAATTTTAAGCAACGTGGTTTGCGATAATTTCCATTTCTTCAAGCGATGCATAAACCGCATGGCAGCCGCAATCAACGTAAAGGATTTGACCTGTTGTACCTGTTGACAAATCAGAGGCTAAATACAAGCCGGCTTTACCGACATCGTCAAGTGATACGTTACGATTGAGCGGAGCTTTTGCAACAGCAGCTTTGAGCATTTTGTCAAACCCTGAAATACCTTTTGCTGCAAGTGTTTTAACTGCACCGGCAGAAATGCAGTTGACTCTGATGCCTTTTTTGCCTAAATCTGCTGCAAGATATCTCATAGAAGATTCTAACGCTGCTTTTGCAACACCCATTACGTTGTAGTTTGCAACAACATATTCAGAACCTAAATAAGTCAGTGCAAAAATAGAACCGCCTTCATTCATAATAGGTTCAACATTTCTGCAAATAGAAACTAATGAATAAGCGCTGACACCCATAGCAAGATTCCAGCCGTCGTGAGAAGTATCAATAAATCTGCCCTGCAAATCTTCTTTAGCGGCAAAAGCTACTGCGTGTACAACAAAATCCAATTTACCGTAAACTTTTTCGCATTCAGCGACAACAGCCTTGATTTCATCTTCTTTTGTAACATCACAGCTCATGATAACTTTGGCGCCCATTTCTTCAGCAAGCGGTCTTACGCGTTTTTCCATAACTTCACCTGCATAAGTAAACGCAATATCGGCACCTGCTTCGTAAAGCTGTCTTGCAATTGCATATGCAATGCCGTGGGTATTAGATACACCAAAAATTAACCCTTTTTTACCTTCCATTAGTTTCATAATTATTTCTCCCTCATAAAATACTAAGTTACCAATTAATAATAACTTAAATAATATTTTTTTGCAAATTTTTAACACGAAAAAGAAATGTTAACTAATGTAACAAAAAGCGAACATGCTGAAATCAGAGGATTTCGGATGTTTTTATATGTTTAGAGAGCAAAAAAATACAGGAGAGCTTTGTGGGCGTAAATAACGTTCAAAATATGAATAAAGCCGAGCTATATAAATTAGCGAAGCAAAGGAGCGGTCAGCAGACGACCGTTGCTCAACAGTCCTGGATGACATCCACAGGCTCTATTTTTAATGCGCCGAATGCACGTTCAACATCAAAAACTTCTACACCTGCTCAAACACAAACACCTTCTCAAACTCAGGAAACTCCGCAGCCTGAAAATAAAAAACTTGAACTGTATCAAAGAATGTGGGGCGAAGAAAAAGGCACTGAAATTTATGAAAAGAAATTCGGCAGTGCAGAAGGTACCCAAGACGACCCGCAGACAAGAGGTACAGGAAGTGCCGGAGGCGGAGACAAAGCTGACGCCGAAGATCCGATGGCAAAATATGAAAACGTAGACAATGCTTCTGACGGTAAAAAATTAGCACAGGAAGGTGACAAGATTGCATCTGACGGTGAATCACAGGCTGCGGATCTTGAAGAAGAAGGTAAAAATTCCGAAAGCGTAAGCAAAGACGCCAGCAAAACAGCAAAAGATTTAACTAAAGAAAACAAAACCTTTGAAAAGAAAATTAAACAAGAACAAAAAACTTTCATGAAGGCTCAGCAGGAAATCGAAAAAGCCGCAGAAGAAGTTGAAAAAGCTCAAATTGAAATGGATGCAATTAATGCAGAAATAGAAACTCTGCAAAACGAACAGATGAGCAGATCAATGTCCGCAGGCTCTTCAGGCGGCACTGGCGGTTCTGATGAAACTACGGCAAAAATTGCAGACTTGCAGACAAAAGCAAACTCCCTCGGACAGATAATGATTTCCAACGGTAAAATCATTCAGACAAAACAAAAAGTTTCTACAAAATCTTTGAAAAGCATGAATAAGATGAGTAAAACTTACAGCAAAAATGCCGTAAAAATCCAAAAACAACTTGACACACAATCAACAGAACAAAGCAAAGTAATTCAGGTTGCAGATAAAATGGATAAAGTCTTCCAGACAATATCAAAAGTCGGTCAAGCACTGAAACTCGGCGGTAAAGCTCTCATCGCCTTAGGTTCTGCAACATCCTGGTGCGGTGTCGGTGCTGCATTGGTTTCTGCAGGTTCATTTATGATGAAAGCCGGTAACGTTGTAGAACTCGTTGGTAACTACGGTACAATGGCAGCTAACATCACTAAGACAGCTGCTTACGCAGCAGAAGGCAACCTTGCAGGAGCTCTGGCAAGTGCAGGTACAGCAATTCAAGCCGGTGCCGCAGCGGTTAAGGGAACACAAGACTTCAGCAAAAATATGGAAGCTATCAACAAACAAGCTGAAAATGCAACCAAAAACATCGCAGCTAACGCCGCTGCTAAAGATATCACCAAAAATGCAGATATTCCTGAAGGCATGAGTAAATCCGCATTCAAAAAAGATGTTAAAGCTCAAATTATGGAAAATGGTCTGACCGGTGATTCCGCAGCTGAAATGAAAGAAAACGCACTTAATGTGGCAAAAGAAAATAACTTTGCTGCAAACGCAGATGCTCATTTTACAAACGCAAAAGACACATTATTACAGGATAACGCAAAACTCGCCGGTAAAACCAAAAAACTTGCAAGAAAAGCAAACAAAATGGTTAAAAATGCAGCAAACAACGATATCGGTAAAGTTAACCAGCAATGGGCAAGCCAGATTCCGAAAACAACCGAAAGTAAATGGCTGAAAAGTGCTCAACAACTCGGCACTGCATTGTCATCAGCAGGTGCACAAATGCAGCAATTTGATAATATGTCAGGCGGAACAGGTTCAGGCGTCGGCTATGTCGGACACAGACTCACTAACCCGGCAAGAACAAAACAGGTCATCGCTAACATTAACAAAAGAAGATACGGCGGACCTATCGGCTAATCTGAAATTTCAAAACATAAAAAGACCGGCTTTTAAAACCGGTCTTTTTTTAATCTTTGTTAAACTTTACTCAAATTATTTGTTCAATGAGATTGTTTGGTTTTCTTCAAGAAGAACGTTCATATAGAGTAATTTGTTTGCTGTTGCCTGGTCTAAGTTGATGAACTCTGCACCTGCTCTTCTGTCGGTTGCTGATACGATTTTTACATCAGCCTGAATATCAAGGTCACCGTAAGAGATTTGTACAGGGATTACATCACCGACTTTAACCTGATTGTGGTGTTTGATTGCGATACCGCCTCTTGAAATATCAACCAGTGATTCAATCTTGCTGTTTTGAGCCAACTCTACAGGGTTTCTGTTGCCTTCAACCTGGAATCTCATATATTGACGTTTATCAATTGCAGAGATGTTTTCATCATAGTCTCTTCTGTAAGTCAACTTACCCATATTGTCGTATTCAGAGATTTCATCGTCGTCAGAGTCAGCGTCAGCATCGGCATCTGCATCGGTATCAGAGTCTGCATCAATATCAGCATCAGCATCGCTGTCAGCATCAGCGTCTGCATCGGCATCAGCATCAGCGTCAGCATCTGCATCAGCGTCGGCGTCAGCATCAGCGTCGGCGTCAGCATCAGCATCAGCGTCAGCATCAGCGTCGGCGTCAGCATCAGCATCAGCGTCGGCGTCAGCATCAGCATCAGCGTCTGCATCAGCATCAGCGTCTGCATCGGCATCGGCATCTGCATCTGCATCAGCATCTGCATCGGCATCGGCATCAGCGTCGGCGTCTGCATCAGCATCAGCATCTGCATCAGCGTCTGCATCAGCATCTGCATCAGCGTCTGCGTCTGCATCAGCATCTGCATC
>CALUQN010000031.1 GCA_944322945.1 Candidatus Gastranaerophilales bacterium
TGTTTTATTTACTTGTCATGGGGGTCGAGTAAACCCCGCTTCGGTTGATTTATCTTTATTATACACAAAAATTTTATTTTTGTATAATTACTATGTCGCCGCGTTTTACTTTTGACGCAAGTTCCTTTATAACTTCATTATCCATCCTGATACATCCTAAGGAGGCGTATTTTCCAAGACTATTAGGATTATTGTTTCCGTGGATGAATTCACCTGTCTTGCCGCGCTTCCCGGTTGCCGGATCTATGGTTTCCAGACAAATTGTCCTTGGACCGTAATCGTTCGGTTTTTTATGCCTTTTAGTAGTCTCAGGCGCTGACTTATACGGGTATTTTTCAACATGGGTCACAACCCGCACACCTGTATCTGTCGGGTACTTTTTCTTGCCGCTTGCTACCAAATAGGCACCGTCAGCTTCGCCGTCTTCATTGTAATGGTACAGGATATTTTGGGATATATCCACAACTATTGCCGCTTTTACAGTATCGCCTTTGATTGTTATTTCAGGATTAGGAGCGTTCAGCAAAACCTTTTTGTCTGATGTGCCGGATGGCGGCACAATAACTTCTCGCTCAAAAATATCAGCTACTGTGTCTTTTTTTAATTCCTGCGCACGCAATGCCTGACCGCCGGCAAGCAATGCCCCAGCCGCAATAGTTAAACCTATGGCTTTTTTAATTCCTATATTAGGTAAAATTTTCATTGTTTTATATTTAAACTCCCTAAATAATTTTTTTTGCTTTAATTTTTATTTTTGTTTACTCGCTCGGCAAAAAATGTTGCTATTGCAGGTATTGCTATATAATAAATTCCGCCCAATATCAACGCCGGTTTTGCTATTTTTATTCCCTCTACATACCGTTCAAGTTCCGGCAGATTTTTGTTTGCAGCTTTAAAATTTTCAATGTATTTTTCCGTCGGCTTCTTTAGTATTTGGTGCAATCCGTAGCCGCCCGTTATACAAAGCCCTGTCGATATCAGTGAATTATTTATTAAAGTTTTCTTTCGCTCTTGTTCAATCCCTTTGCTCTTTGCGGTTTGATGCGCAAATGTCAGGGTAGAAACCACATCCGTTGCTGACATTATATGCTGCGCAAAATTGGTTTCACTGTACTTTTCTGCCAGATTTTGCACTGACTTTTTATCAAGAATTTTTCCTGCTTTTTGTGCTAAAAATTCAGTAAAAACGTCATACATACCCTTTAAGTCTTTAGCCGCAGCTTTAGAACCGGCGGATATACCGCTGAATGCGATATCTTTATAATTTTTTGTGCCGGCGACATCTTCGTCTTTTTTCCGCTTGAATACACCTGCCATTATCGGTGGGATTAACGCACAGGTCAATACTGATTTCGGAGCCGCAATCACAAGCCCAAGCCCCAGCTTAAACAATTGGGTTGCAAATGAATATTTGCCTGATTTGGCAAGTGTTTCCGCGCCGCCTTTTAAAGCTTTTATTGTAGAACGTTTTAGATAGTCCGCTGGTTTTTGGTCAATTTTTTTTATAGCCGAAGCCACCGGCAGCGAAGCGCCTGCCATTATCAAATAACCGACGGCACTCGATGCAAACGACTTTGCACAGGCTAATTTTTTATTTTCCCTGTCTGCACACGGGGTTGTCATTATTGAAATTGGTCTTGCTATTGTTGACAGCGCAAGTGATGCTGTTGCGCTGAACAAAGAACTGTTTCCAGAGGCAAATTTTAAGCTTCTCAATAATATTTTATTCGTGTATATTAAAGAATTTACTTTCATCTTTTTTTATTAGATAACATACATAAGGAAAAGTAAATCTTTCATTTGATTAAATTAATAATTTTATGAAGATAAACAGGCTGAAAAATTTTATAAAAGCAGAAATGAGCGGCTGGGAAAAACACGAATCTGCCGGTTTAATCGTTGTATTTTTAATTATTATAATAAATGCTCTCGTTGTTAAAGATGACATTGTGTCAATAATTTCCGCAATCTGCGGGATTTTATACACAACAATTGCCGGCAAGGGGAAAATTTCCTGTTATATTTTCGGGCTTTTGGGAACCGGATGTTATTCCTGGCTTGCTTTTAAAAACGGTTTATACGGCAATTTACTATTATATCTCGGATGTTATTTCCCTATGCAGATTGCCGGAATTTTTGCGTGGCGCAAGCATCTTGATGAAAAAACAAAAGTCATTGAAAAAAGAAGCCTTTCAAATTTAGAACGCGCAGTATTGTCAGTTATTATAATATGCTTTACGCTAAACTCAATTGTTGTTATAAAATATTTCGGCGGTTCTAGTCCGGTGTTTGACGGAATTACTACAGTATTGTCTGTCGCCGGTATGTATTTGACAGTTAAAAGGTGTATTGAACAGTGGATAATCTGGATGGTTGTGAACGGTTTGTCTGCACTGATGTGGCTGGAGTTAATTTTGCAGGGGACAAAAGCGTACGCAACTTTTATTATGTGGTGCGTGTATTTTATTCTGGCTATTTATTTCTTCTTCTGCTGGAAACGTGAGATTAGCGGAAAATGCTGAATTGTTTAATTAACATATTCCTGCTGAACTTCTTTCAGCGTCTTACAATCTGCTGGTGTAAGGATTATCCGGCAGTCAGTATTTTCCGCAGGCAAGCTCAGCAGGAACAAAAAATTTTGTTTTTTAGAAACTTATCGGATAATCATCCGGAATTTTTAAATTGTTATTCCAGATAAGCATCGTACAAATAAATGGTGCATCATATATATCTACCGGATGTGTAGATGTCTTATTTGCGCAACCCTCAAGATACTCTTGCCTTCTGCTTTCGTTATACACATCTGACATCATTTGATAGCCATAATAGGTGCCGCGGCCTTTTTTACGAACAGTAAAATTAAATACATCTTTGCCGGCTATTTTATTTTTATTGTCCGGTTTTAAGAATATATAGAAATAGGCAGTTGAATTAATATTACCCGACGCAATAAAACATAATCCCATACCATTTGCCAGTAAATAACATTTTGGATGCCCTGATATTCCAATATTATTGTTATACTTGAATTTGCTAACACTGTCAGACTTAGAATAACTTCTTATAACTTTAAAATATTTTCTTAAATAAGATTCAAATGCAGCTTCACTGAATTCATAAGAATATCCGTTAACGTCAGCAAGTTCTTCATCATCTTTCCAGGAATTTGGCAAAAAATCAAACCCGATACCGTTCTCTGCTTCTGCAAATTTGAATGCGTTTGTTATAAGCGAATATGCAACTTTTAGCTGTGTTTCTACAACCAATTTTTGATATTTTTGTATCAATGTCGGCAAAACCATGGCTGCAATAACGCCGATAATCCCCAGAGTTATTAAAACTTCTGCCAGTGTAAAGCCCTGTCTACGGGCTGTAAAGGAGCCCCCCCCCCCCCGAAAATACTTGCAATGCTTGACTTTTCATAATTTACATTTCCTCTCTTTTTTACTATACATATTTTTGTTACAAATTATATTAAATTATTTTAACAGTCTTTGTCAATTCCAGCCGCTCAAAATGCCGTGGATTTGGTTCAGCGTCAGGCGCAGGATACCCGATTGGCAAAATTGCTACCGGAATGATATTTTCAGGCAATTCAAATTCTCTCACAACAGCAGCAGGGTCAAAATGCCCGACCCAGGTTGTGCCAAGCCCGAGATTTGCAATTTCTAAAACCATTTGTGTTGTTACAATTGCCGCATCAACTTCGCCCATATCATGGTTATCATACCCGCGCTTCCAGCTCACTGTATTGTCGTAGCAGACAATCAAAGCAACAGGTGCATCAAAATGGTAACGTGTACAATTTTTCAGCTTATCTAAAGCGTCTTTGCTTTTAAGCACAAGTATTCTTTGCGGCTGGAAATTAACAGCTGTAGGTGCCACGCGACCGGCTTCAAGAATTTGGTTTAACTTATCATCTTCTACAGGCTTGTCACTAAACATTCTTACAGAATAACGCTCTTTTAATAAATTCATCAAATCCATAAACAATATCTCCTTCTTTGAATAAATTTATTATACAACATTTGCCGGAATATTAAAAGTTAATGGAAATTATATAACAAATTCCACGGATGATATGAAAAGTTCGTCATTCTGAGTGCTTTAGCACGAAGAATCTTTTTTTATTTAGATACTTCGCTAACGCTCAGTATGACGGAATAGTTAATATTTCATTACAAGAACCCCGCCTCGAAATCACAGATTTCAGTCCGCCCGTAAATGGAGGACAAGGTTTAATATTAACTATGCAGATAAGGGCTGTCGTTATCTTTTATAACATAACCTTCTATCTTTTTCGCTGTCTGGTTCAGATACTCAAACGCCTGTGCCAATGACTTCGGGAAATGACGCTCTAAATTGACAGTCCGCTCTGCAATCACTGGCAAATCCTGAATTGAACTTTGCAGTGCATTAGCTTCAGCTAGCACTTCGAAAGTGCCGGAGGATGAAAAAGGACGCTGCGAAATAAAATAATCAAGCGCGACTTTTTCGGAAATTGTTGCTTTTTCATCAAATTCTTTTAATTCATCTGCAAATACTTTATTAAATTTTTGGTTATGGGAATATAATGCGGTTCCGTCATTAACTGTCATGCGCTGCTTTTTAAGATCAATAACCTCTTCCAAATAGCCGGGCATATCCTTGGAATGTCCCAGTTCATGTTTTAATACAGATAACTTGTCTTGTAATTCAGGTGACACAACCAATTTCTTATCAAATTTATTCCAGTATGCGTTGCCCCGAACTTTATTATCCATTACGATTTTCTGTATATCATTTTTCTTTATAGCGAAAAATTCATCCCCTGATAACTGTTTCAACATTGGGGTAAGCGTTTTATCAAAAATAACATCATCTTCACCTGCATTACCTATTTTAAATGTAACCTGCTCGGAAGAGAGTTCCCCATTTTTTATTTTAGTAACAATTACCTGATTTTCAGTGAATTGTACATCATAAGATACACCGTTTTTTGTTGTAATATAATGATTATCATCAATTTGTTTACGTGAAGCACGCTGGCGTGAGATTATTTTTCCGTCTTGACCGGTAATCTGATATTCAGATTTTGTATCACCATTAGCAAGTGTCTCATATTTGGCTTTTGTCTGAATTCCGGAATTGGATTCAAGATTATGCTTTACTACCTGCTCGTTGCTTGTCGGATCTTTGAACGCTCTTGCTGCAATTTCAACACGCCCGTCGGGATACTGGTAAAAAATATCAAAATTCCCCTCCACAGGAGTCGATTTCATAATTTCGGTACGAACCAGTTTTCCTTTTCTGTCATATATTTTTATTTTTTGCTCCTGCAAAATATGATTTGTACCATATTTTTTGTACACAACTTTATTTTTTAATTTATTTTTCTCGACTTCTATAGTTATACCGCTGTTGAACTTCTGTCTGGTAGTGGTGATAACTTTATCACCGTTTTTATCCATACTTGTTATTTCTTCAATTGTTCTGTCACTTAAAGTTGTGTTTTTTGATATATCACAAAAACGTTTATCGTAAGAATTCCGTGCGATTTCAAATTTAGTTTTATCATCTTTCGGAAGCAGCCTCATTATTTCATCATTAATCTTTTGTGCTGCCTTTTTAGAATTAGGAATAAAAATTCCATACATAGGATTATAATGTTTCACCGCAGCCGGACTATAAAGAATTTGTGCTACCTGCGGATTATCATAGACATTTATTGCTATTCTTAGAATGCGGGATTTTTCAGCCCCCTCCGGAAGTTTTTCAGTTCCGGAAAAATTTTTCAGAATATATTTATATGCAGTTACTATTTTTTTTAGTTTTTTACTATCCAATTTACCATGAACACGCATGTTTGCATCAAGCATAAACGCTATTCCATAGGCATTTTGACGCCCCAAATTGTCAATTAATTCACTAACGTACGCAAGCATTTTTTTATCAGGAACTCCGTCCGGCGAACATAATTTAATCAAATCTTCTATAGTTTTATCCTTAGTTAATTTATTTGACAATATTGATTTAGAGAATTTATTGCGAAATTTGGCAGCGGCTTCCTCCGGCGACAACTCTTTAATCTCTTTCCAAAAATTATTCTTTGTAAATACATCTTTTACTGCTGTATTAACTCTTTGCAGCCCGGAGGTTTCTTTATTAATTTCCAGTTTTACAACATTTGCAGCATCAAGACCTGTTACACTATGAATAAGTTTTGAGGATAACAATTTTAACCTTTCAATAAAATAACTAACCTTATAGATAAATAAAAACATTTTTAAAATCAAAATTGCCTGTTTTATGATAAAATTTTCTTATGCAGACAGGTGACGAACTTATACTGAAAATAGAAGATTTTTCAAACCTTGGATACGGTATAGCACGTGTTGAGGGGTTTGTTATTTTTGTTGAAAATTCCTGTCCGCAAGATGTCGTAAAAATTAAGCTGACCAAAGTAACTAAAAATTATGCAAATGCCGATGTCATAGAAATAATTACGCCATCCCCGCACAGGGTAAAACCGTTTTGTGCAATGCAAAAAGTATGCGGCGCATGCCAGATGCAGTTTATAGACTATGATTACCAACTCAAACTAAAACAGCATATTGTGGAAGAAACAATTCACCACATCGCAGGGCTGAAGCTTGAAATTCCTATGCCGGTACCGAGCCCGGTCACAAAAGAATACCGCCACAAGGTTCAATATCCGGTTGCTCAGACAAAAGTTTCAAAAAGACTACTTGCCGGTTACTACAAACAAAAAACACACGAAATCGTAAATATTAAACACTGCCCTATACAACCTGCGATTTGTGATAAAATTATTGAATTTATAAGAGAAAATGCACCGAAGTATTGTGTATCAGGCTATAACGAAAAAAAACATACAGGTGACCTGCGCCACGTTGTTTTAAGATGCTCGACTTCAACCGGTAAAGTACTTGTGACTCTTGTCGTTAATTCAACAAAAGTTTTTGAAAATTTGAAAAAATTTGCAAACATAATTTATGAACAAATTCCGCAAGTTGTCGGAGTATGCATAAACTTTAACCCGCAAAAAACAAATGTAATTCTTGGGGAAAAATCAGAATGCATTTGCGGAGAAGACTTTGTTGAAGAAAAAATTCTTGATAAAACTTTCCAAATCGGCGCAAATACATTTTTTCAGGTCAATCCCAAAAGTGCTGAAAATATCTTCCGCTATGTGAAAGATTATATAAAACACACAATGCCGGATGCAGTTATTTTGGACGCGTATGCCGGCGTAACATCTTTCGGAATCTGCATCTCCGATGTGTGCAAAAAAGTTGTGAGCGTGGAAGAAAATTCAGAATCCGTACGACTCGGAGAAAAAATTGCAAAAGAAAACGGGATTACAAATATAGAATTTCACAGCGGCGATGCTGCAGAATTTTTCAAAAACGAAACCAGAAAATTCGATGCAGTAATTCTTGACCCGCCGCGAAAAGGATGTACTAAAGAATCTCTGGATGAAGCATTCAGACTATCAAAAGGAACTATTATTTATGTAAGCTGCAACCCTGCGACACTAGCCAGAGATTTAAAAATTCTTACAGAAAAAGGCTGCCGCGTTGAATGCATTCAGCCTTTTGATATGTTCTGCCATACTTACCATGTTGAAAATGTGGCTATTATATATAAATAAATTATTTCTCGCCGAATTTTTCAATAGTAGCTTTCAACATTTCCTGTGCTTTTGCAATAGTTGAAATATCTTCGGCTTCCATTACATCTAATCTATCCATATAAAAACGCTTACGCTCTTTTATTTCATCAGAAGTTATGGTTTTATCATCACGTAACTTATATTCATTTGATTGTTCAATTAAATTTTTAACATATTCATCAGATTTAAATTTTTGTTTAGCGTCTTTATAATATAGAGGAATTTTTTGCCTGATACCTGACATATACCCATCTAGCATTTCACTATGCATTTTACTAATTACGACAGGAAGTTTTTCTTCGCCTCTGAGTTTAGCATCTGCAATGTAAGCATTCATAAATAACGGTTTTGAGATGTCTTCTCGCAGTCTTGTTTTTATCACATCAACATTATTTGCAATTCTTCTTCCTGGAGTTTTTTCCGGATACATCTTCTTTGTATCAATATGTAATTTACCCATCGTTCTGGCAATATTGTATACATATTTAGATTCAAGTTCTTTTGCTTTTGCATAATGCGGACCGTATAAAATTATCAACTCTAACGGCTGTCTGTTTTCTTTTTTGCCAATTTTATTTGAGGGCACAAATCTCATCTGATAATCAGAATATGTACTGCTGCGTGGTTTTGAAATTTCAGCTTTGCTCAAAAAAGGCCCCAAAATTTCTAAATCTTCGGGTGTAATACCGTTTTGGCGGATTTCTAAATCAGGTTTTCTTACCCACTTGCCGGTTTCAGAATTTAAAGTTTTAATTACCGCTATTTCATAGCCTTCATCTTTCATCGTATCAATAAATTTTTTAAATGATTGAATATTCTGTTGATCAGTCCAGTAAACCGTACCACGCACTGCATCCTGAACATATCCTTGTCTTTCTAATTTATCAATAAAAGATGCACGTGATTTTACAGGGTGCTTACTGTTATAAACTTCATCATAAACAAATCCCTCATCAGAAAGTTTTTCACATGCATTTTTTAAACCTATATGAAAATTTTTGGCAGACTCAATAAATTTACCTACCTGAGAAAGATATGACTGTTGTATTGCTTCTGCAATAACATTTGTAGACTCTTTGATATTTTTTCTTGCAGTAAATGATACTGTATCTGCGCTTAATACGTTTAGATTTGAGTGCTGAGTACATCTGCTGTTTGTATTATATTTTTGTCTGCTTGTAAAAATTTGAAGATTAGGGGAAATAGTAAGATTCATAATATTTTCTCCATGAAGATAACTGTTTATATAACTCCCGTGAATTTAAAATTTTACGTAAAAAATAAAAAAACAACAGTAATCTTTACAATAATTTACAAAGAATATTTTTTACCGGATTTTTTGTCAAAATATTATGTTTGTATTATCATGCAAGGGTATAGTTACAATTAAGTAATAGCGCATATTTAAATAAGGAGGTCAGTTAATTATGCCAGGAAAAACAATAACAGTTGACGGCAACTACGCCGCAGCGCATATTGCTTATGCGATGAGCGAAGTTTCCGCAATTTATCCTATCACTCCTTCATCAACTATGGGTGAATGGATTGATGAATGGGCGTCTCAACACAAGAAAAACATTTGGGGCAAAGAAGTAAGAGTAGCAGAAATGCAATCAGAAGCCGGTGCTGCAGGTGCTGTACACGGTTCACTGGCTGCAGGTGCTTTAACTTCAACATACACAGCATCTCAAGGTTTGTTGTTGATGATTCCTGTAATGCACAAAATCGCAGGCGAAATGCTTCCGTCTGTCATTCACGTAGCTGCACGTGCAATCGCAGCACAATCATTATCAATCTTCGGAGATCACTCTGACGTTATGGGCTGCCGCAACACAGGTTATGCTATGCTTGCCGCTAACTCAGTTCAGGAAGAAATGGATTTAGCTCTTGTTGCTCACCTTGCAACTTATAAAGCTAAAGTTCCTTTCTTGCAATTCTTTGACGGTTTCAGAACTTCTCACGAAGTACACAAAATTGAAGAAATCTCTTATGAAGATATTGCTAAATTAGTTGAACCTAAATATATTGAAGAATTCAGACAAAGAGCAATGCGTCCTGAAGCTCCTATCTGCAAAGTAGGTGCTCAAAACACAGACGTATACTTCCAGGGTCGTGAAACAGTTAATAAATACTATGACATGGTTCCTGATATCGTTCAGGAATATATGGATAAAGTTGCTGCAGTAACAGGCAGACAATACCATCCGTTTGACTATGTCGGAGCTCCTGACGCTACAGATGTTATCGTTGCTATGGGTTCAGGCTGCGAAACTATTGAAGAAACTATTGAATACCTCAACGCTAAACGCGGTACTAAATACGGTTTGGTTAAGGTAAGACTTTACAGACCGTTTGACGTAAAAAGATTCAATGAAGCTCTTCCAAAATCTGTTAAACGCATCACCGTTCTTGACAGAACTAAAGAACCTGGTTCTATCGGTGAACCGTTGTATCTCGATGTAATTGCAGCTCTTGAAAACAAAGATGTAAGAGTAATCGGCGGACGTTACGGATTATCTTCAAAAGAATTCACTCCGTCAATGGTACTTGCTGTTTACAAACACGCTGAAAACAACGGCTTCCATGGATTCACAGTTGGTATCGAAGATGATGTAACCCACAAATCATTGAAAGTTACAGAACACATCGTTACAGAACCTGAAGGAACTACAAACTGCATGTTCTGGGGTCTTGGTTCTGACGGTACCGTTGGTGCTAACAAAAACTCTATTAAAATTATCGGTCAATATACAGACAAAGATGCTCAAGCATACTTTGCTTATGACTCTAAAAAATCATTCGGTGTTACTGTATCTCACTTGAGATTTGGTGACAAACCGATTAAATCAACTTACCTTATCACAGCTCCTGACTTCGTATCTTGCTCAGCTCATGCATACGTTGGCAGATACGATTTGCTGAAAGGTATCAAAGAAGGCGGCACATTCCTGCTCAACTCTCCTTATACTAAAGATGAAGCTTTCGCTCACCTTACAAGAGATATGCAGGAAACCATCATCAATAAGAAAATCAAATTCTACAATATTGATGCAGAAGCTCTTATTGAAAAACAACCTGGCTTGCGCGGTAAAGGTGCAAACACCGTTATGATGGTTGCTTACTTCAAAGTTTCAGGAATCATACCGTTTGAACAAGCTCTCGAAGGTATGAGAGAAATGACTAAGAAAACATTCAAGAAAAAAGGCGACGATGTTGTTAACATGAACCTTGCATTGATTGATGCTGCTGTTGATGCTTGTGAAGAAGTTCCGGTACCGTCATCACTTGCCGGTGTTCCGCATGCAGAAGACATCAAACTTATTCCGGATGACGCATCTGACTTTGCTAAGAAAATCATTGAACCGTCAATGAGACAAAAAGGAGATGATATTCCTGTTTCTGCAATGTCTAATGACGGCGTAATTCCGACCGGTACAGCTTGTCTTGAAAAACGCGGCATCGCACCGAGAGTTCCTCACTGGAATTCAGAAGCTTGTATTCAATGCGGTATCTGTGCATCTGCTTGCCCTCACGCAGCTATCAGAACTAAATTGATGGAACCTGAAAACCTGAAAGATGCTCCGGCTTCATTCAACACTATTGATGCAAAACCGAATGACCACGGAGAAAAATTCAAAGTTCAGGTATACTGCAAAGATTGTACTGGCTGCGGCGTTTGTATAGATCAATGTCCTGCTAATAAAAATCCTGAAAAACAAGCTTTGACATGGTCTTCTATTGAAAAAGAAGAAGCTGCAGGAGAAATGGCTAACGAAGAATTCTTCGATGCATTACCTGACAACGTAATGGGCAAAAACACAACAAAAACAATTAAAGGTGCTATGCTCAGAAAACCGTTGTTTGAATTCTCAGGTGCTTGCGCAGGTTGCGGAGAAACTCCTTATGTTAAATTAGTTTCTCAATTATTCGGAGAAAACGCAATTATTGCTAACGCTACAGGATGTTCTTCAATTTACTCAGGTACATTCCCGACCATTCCTTACACAACTAACAAGGATGGCAGAGGACCTGCCTGGGCTAACTCACTGTTTGAAGACAACGCTGAATTCGGTTTTGGTATGAGACTTGCCGTTGACCAAAACAGAAGCACTTTGAAAACTTACGTTGAAAAAGTTCTTGAAAACGAAAAAACTCCTGCCGACCTGAAAGAAGCTCTTGAGGGTGCTATGGCTCACTTTGATAATTCAAAAACAGAAGAAGCTGTTGCTGCTCAGGAAACTGCTAAAAAGGCACTTGCAAAATACGCTGATGTACAATGCCCTGATTTAGCAAAAGTAAGAGAACTTCAAGATTACTTTACAGATAAATCAGTATGGATTATCGGCGGCGACGGCTGGGCAAACGATATCGGATACGGCGGTATTGACCACGTTCTGGCTCAAAACCAAAACGTAAACATCCTTGTTCTTGATACCGAAGTTTACTCTAACACAGGCGGTCAAGCTTCTAAATCAACACCAACAGGTGCTGTTGCGAAGTTTGCTACAGGCGGTAAGAAAACTTACAAGAAAAACATGGGCTTGATGAGTATGTCTTACGGTTACGTATACGTAGCATCAGTTGCTCTCGGTGCTGACAGAGCTCAAACTCTTAAAGCATTCCAGGAAGCTGAAGCATACAACGGACCATCTATCATCTTTGCTTATGCACCTTGTATCGCTCACGGTATCGATATGAGCAAAACCCAAACTGAACAAAAACGTGCTGTTGAAGCAGGTTACTTCCCGTTATACAGATACAATCCTGATAACGAAGTTCCGTTCAGCTGGGATGCTAAAGATCCGAAAGGCAGCTATCAGGAATTCATCAGATCAGAAGGTCGTTACAAATCACTTGTAAAAACCAACCCTGAAGCAGCAGAAGAACTTTATGCACAGGCAGAAAAGGATGCTGCACAAAGAATGGCTGTCTACAAAGCAGTCGGCGAATTGATGAAGTAGTAAAACTAAATCAATTGAGGAAAAATTCAACGAGTCCGGAACATTCCGGACTCGTTTTTTATTAAATGAACGTCAGGCAATGCCTGACCTACATAAACAGCTGCGCGTATGCGCTAATGAAAATTGGGGGAATTATCAATTATATTGCATAAACTGCGCGTATGCGCTAAAGAAATTTGTGGAAGTTATCAATTATATTACAAAAAATGCGCGTAAGCGCTAATGAAATTTGTGGGCACGCGTTCGCTTTGCCCACCCTATAACTCTCTTTCGCACAACAATGCACTTTGTACCCTTCCCAGGTCGGGGAGGGCTAGGGTGGGGAGCAAACGTTACGTTTGCATCAATAGTACTATTCAACTTTCAAAAAATCGCCTTTTGAAGATGTTCAAGAAACTTTAAAAGTCTTTGAAAATCCGGCTTTTATTTCGCCCGTAAGAGTTTTTCAATCTTAGTAGGAGAGGGGCAGGGGTGAGGTCTTTCTGTCAGGCAATGCCTGACCTACATAAACAGCTGCGCGTATGCGCTAAAGAGATTTGTGGAAGTTATCAATTACATTACAAAAAAATGCGCGTAAGCGCTAATGAAGTTGGTGGGCACGCTTTCGCTTTGCCCACCCTATAACTGTCAGGCAATGCCTGACCTACTTAAACTCAACAATGCACTTTGTACCCTCCCCAGGTCGGTACTGTTACCATACTATTGCTAATAAAAGGAAAAAGATGTATAATAAAGAGTAGGAGGAAAAGAGAAATGGCACA
>CALUQN010000032.1 GCA_944322945.1 Candidatus Gastranaerophilales bacterium
TCTCATTCTTCCTCCTTTTTTTATTATATTCGAAAACTTGCCTACTGACCGATTACGTTTTTAGGGGGACATTTCAACAAACATGATGTTTGGCAAACGTAACGTTTGCATCAATAGGACTATTCAACTTTTAAAAAGTCGCCTTTTAAAAATGCTCAAGAAATTTTGAAAGTCTTTTAACAGGCGGCTTTTAGTGCGCCCGTAAGAGTTTTTCAATCTTAGTAGGAGATGGGCAGGGGTGAGGTCTTAACGTCATCCTGAAAGCGTAGAAAATCCGTTTTTCAAAAAACGAGATTTTCAAGCTGTTCAGGATCTTGCCATGCGGAAAGCCAACGCAGGACTTTACGATGGCTGGACCTGTTGCTCCCCATCCCAGCCTTCCCCAACCCGGGGAAGGAGGATTCACCAAATTCAGGGTGACAGACCCCCTCTCCTGTTAATTATTGACACCCCCCTCACCCGAATCCGTAGCTCACTAACGTTTCGCACGGCTTCTCCCTCTCCCCATAGGGGCGAGGGAAAGAGGTAGAGCGGATTAAGTCGCTTTGAAGACGTTAGGACGATAAGGGCATTGTTGGGCAAGTATGCCCAACCTACAGTGACTCTTACGGTCATGACAAATTTGGTGGGCACGCGTTCGCTTTGCCCACCCTATAACTTCTCCTGCGTGTCGTCCCCTCTCACAAAACCAGACATTTAGTCAAGTTTTGTTCGGCAGAGTGCAAATTCGCTTCACCAACCCAGCGAAGGAGGTTTAAATAAGTTCAGGGTGACAGATTAATGAAACGGACTTAACGTCCTATCGTCCTTTTTTAAACCAATTTTCTACGCCGTTCTGCATGACAAATTATGTCTATTCACTACTCTCTAGTAACTATTCACTCATCTTGGCGCAAGTGTATACTTATAAATTCCCAAAAATTATTTCAGTGCAGCAGCTTTTTCTGCGTAGACAGAACCGGCTTTCATCAATCCGCTAAGGAACACAAATCCTGCCATTGTATACCCAAAACCGCCTGCAACTCTTCTGTATGCTTTGCTGTCTAATACTGTTTTGATTATCGGAGTTGACTTGAATCCGGAGGCGAAATCCAATGCTATATTTCTAAATCTTGCAACATTATTTTTGAACGCACCAAACAAAGTATTGGCTTTATCTGTAACTTCACGTGTTGTTCTGATAGCAACCTGAGCTTCTTGAGAAAGTTGTCCGACTTTTGAAGCCGAATTAAACTGCTTCCAGATAGCTTTTTTAGCTGCAACGCCGCCACCTATAGCAGCACCTGTTTTTGATGTTGCATCTTCAACTTTTTCACGCCGTTCTGCTCGAGTTGCTGCAGAACCTTCAAAGTTTTGACCGAAACTTACAGGAGCAACAGAGACCATTATGCAGCCTCCTCAATTTGTTCTTTTTGTGCTCTGAGATACTTATCTGTTTCGTCAATAGCGCCTGCAACACCCGCACCGGTTGCAATTGTACCGGAAATTGCGTTGTTATACTGTTTTGCGGTTATTTCACTGACTCTTTTTTGAATACCTGCAGATGTTTTTGCAGTCCAGTCATAAACAGCTTTTATGCCATCTGTAACAGGTTTTGCATATTTATTTGTTGTTAAGAATTTTGCTGTAGCTTTATATGTATCAGTATCTGCAATTGCACGACCTACGAATTTGGCACCTGTTGCAATACCTGAAGCAACAGCACGCACACCGCTGCTCAAAACGCCGCCGCCGGTCAGGATGTTTTTAACTTTTTCTGATTTCATTGCCTTCTGCGCGCCGCCGATTACCATTTTACCGGTACAAAATACCGCGATTGCATCAATTGCCGCGTTTGAAACTATTGAAAAGATTTTTGCACCTTTTCTTACCGGTTTTGGGAGCGCCATATCATTTGCAGCTTCTTCGTACTGCCTTTTTTGTTCTTCCCAAAAAGCTCTTGTACTTTTTATTTCTTCCTCTTCGTCATTATTGACATCACCGTTTCTTACTTCGACATAATCAGCATCTTCTGCTATGTCTTGGTATCTTGGTTCAGGGCGTTGACCGAATGCAGGGGATAATTTTGAAGAATTAAAATTTGTAACTTTAGGTTGGATTGTTAACATTTTGGACTCCAATTTTTAGTTTATGCATACACATTAATACATGAAAACAGATTTTTTTGCTACCTGAATATAAACTTGTTAATAATTTGTTACAAACCTGTCTTATTTACATTCAAATTATCACATACATGTCAAATTTTGTAAAGTCTGTTTACAAAATTTCGACCCTTGATATGAATTTCTCTTAACAAACTCTCTGTCGATTTTATTCAGACAGTCAAACTTTGCACCGAGCCACTGAGGCGCAATGAGTGTTTTGCTGTAACCGTTGCCTGCCAGACGGTGTATAGTGGTAGTTTCCGGCAAATATTCCAGAAAATCACAGCAGGTATCGACATATTCGTCTTCACTCATAAAGTCAATTTCACCGTCCTCATACATTTTAGCAAGTTTTGTATTTTTTAATGCACACAGCATGTGGATTTTTACACCATCTACCCTGAGTCCTGCAAGTTTTTCGGCTGTCTGCATAATCTCATCGTGACTTTCCCACAAACCAAAAATTACATGGACGCAGACATTTATTCCGTACTCTTTTGTTTTTTCATAAGCTTTCAGAAAACAATCAAAATCATGCCCGCGGTTTATACGCCGCAAAGTTTTGTCGTGTATGGATTGCAAGCCGTATTCAATCCAAGTATAATAGTCGTCTTTAAAACCAGAAATAAGTTTTAATTTGTCATCATCAATACAATCCGGGCGGGTTCCGATTGAAATTCCTACAATATCAGGATTTTGCAGGGAAGATGTATATATTTTTTCTAGCTCGTTTACGGGTTTATAGGTATTGGAAAACGCCTGAAAATACGACATAAATTTTTGCGCCTTAAATCTTTTTTTTAAGTTTTCAATGCCGACTTCCACCTGCTCCGGTATTGACAGTTGATTTGAATGCGCCTGCGAAAAGCTTCCGCCGTCATCGCAAAAAATACATCCCCCTTTTGAAATTGTACCATCACGGTTTGGACACGAAAAACCGGCATCAAGAGTTATTTTGTATACCTTGACGCCGAATTTATTTTTTAAATGGGCACTAAATTGATTATAACGTTTATCAGTGCCGTTAAATTCTTTTACCGGTGATGACATTATTCCTGAGTATTTTCGTCATCTTTCAAAATCGGGTAAACATAATGTTCACCGCAGGCAGGGCACACAACTTCCTGTTGTTTGCCGTCTTCCAGCTGTGCGACTTCAAATAATGTTTTACATCCTGATTGAACGCATCTGATTGCCCAGGTCGGTCTGACTAGTCTTGCCATAATATTTTCCTCTCATCATTTCTCTTTGTATACAATTTATATTTTAACATTGAATATTACTTTATGCAATAACGGAATAAATATTATGATTAGCCTGTGCAGACGTGCAGTTGTTTTTAAATTCATTTTAGAATGTAGTTGAATGGAGAAAAATTTATGAAAAAAATTATAGTCCCGCTGACAATTCTAATAATAAGTTCAATGGCATACGCAGATATGAGAGACAGATTTCATGAGCTTGACAGGCTTGCCGACCAAACCGAAGTTCAAAAAAACATAAAATCACGCCCGCAGACATCCGACGGCTCAGGTATAAATAATCAGATAAACAAAGACATAAAAACCCCGCTCGGAAGCAATATTCAAAACTCCGGACAAAATTTTAACCAGGGTCCGACAGGATTTAAAGATAATCATATTGAACCACAGACAAACCCTGCAAATCCTTTTAACACCCCGCAGACAATGACCGAACCGACGCTGCCTGAATAAAAATATTTTCCGTTATATGCCGAATATCATTTCACCGATATCATCGTCAGGGTGTTCCTGAACTTCTTCTGTTTTTTGTTTCGGCAGAGTTTTTTCAAACCTGAGCATCGAGCCGTCTTTGTAAATTTCTTTTTTATCAGTTTTTTGTTTTTGCTCAAGAGGATTGATTGTTTTTGGGAAAAATCTCAATATGACATTTTGCGCAATATCCTTCGCAATCATATCAGAAAAATACATCCTTAAAGTATCAAGTTTTGAATTTGCCTGAGACGCGTTCCGCGCAATAAATCCGGACTTTTCGCCGAGTATCCGTTTGTAATTCCCGCTCCACATAACTACGTCGTTGACATTATCAAGCAAAACCGCTCCGGATTCCAGATTGTATGATTGTTCAATATCAAAAGCGCTTGATATCTCCAAAACTTCCCAAATACTGCGTTTTACAAGCCCGTTATTTGATACAACAACACTTGAGACAAGAAGAACAGATTTGGCATCAAATGCCCTTGCTATTTGTTTTAAACCTGCATAATCTATTCTGCTGTTATAATCATATTTTCTTACAACAGCTGCCGTTGTATTATACAATTCTGCATCTGCAGCAAGCGCAGCTCTTATCTGGTACAAGTCCGGTGATTTAACTTTATCTGTTTTATTGAAATTTTGGATAATATCTTCGGCAAGAATTTCAGAAGCTTCCGGGAAACAATAATAATTGTTGCATACGTTTAAAATATCAACTGGCAGCACCACAACATTAAAAGTAATTGCGTAAGCTGACTGCGGTATTAACATCACCAAAAATAATAACAATTTTAAAATTAATTTCATGATTTTATTATAACACACTAAATTCTCATCCGTGTGAATGATTATATAAAAAGTAATATGGAGTAAAATTTTAGAGAATGAGGTAACACATTTATGGATTATCAAAAATTAATGGACAGTGCAAAAGAGGTGTCGAAAAACGCCTACATTCCATATTCAAAATTTGCTGTAGGTGCCTGCGTATTAACAGAAAACGGTAATATTTACACCGGCTGTAACTTTGAAAATGCGAGTATCGGGCTGACTATTTGCGCTGAAAGAAACGCCATAGGGTCTGCAATTGCAGAAGGGGAAAGAAAAATCAAAGCAATCGCAATTTATTCTCCAAACAGCGATAATTGTTTTCCTTGCGGAGCTTGCAGGCAGGTTATATACGAATTTCAAACTTCTGACGGTGCTGATGTAATTACTGAAGTTAACGGAGAATTAAGAGTTTACAAGCTCAATGACCTTCTCCCGCACGGTTTTAATTTATAAAATGTATTTTATAGAACTTATTGTCAATGCTATCTTAAACCGAAAAAAGAACAAGCAGAAATCTGATACTGATTTTGACCCCATGCAGGAAAATTTTGAAGAAGATTACGAATCCTGCGAGCATATTTTTATGCCGATAGACAGCACCGGAGACATTCTTGCATGCCGAAACTGCGGGCTTGTTGTCAACAGAAAAGATTTGAAAAACAAAAACTTTTTCATGCGAAAAAAAACTGAGGAATAAAATACTACACTAAGACACCTCACCCAGAATTACAGATAAAAACACAAAAAATTAATACTGCTCGTTGTCGATTTCTTCTTCCGGTTGAAAATCTTCTTTAAACTCTTCTTTTTGATAATTGGGGCGTTTATTTTTCTTTTTCCGTTCTTCTTCGTCTTTTGCTATTGCTTGTTTTTTGGCATTAATAACGTTCGCGACATTCATCATAGCAAGAGAATTCAAGGTTGCGCGCAAAACAGCACTTCTGTCCATATACTGTTCGTTAGCACGCAGTTCGGTTTCTTCTTCACCGTTAGGCTGGGCAAAGTATTCTCCGCCCTGTCCCATTTTATCATCTTGAGTTCTTGCCGCTGTTCCCGAAATATCGCCGCTTTTAAAGTTAAATGCGCCTCCCACTCCGAAAAAGCCAGCTGATCTGTTATCGACCATGTCTTAACCCTCATTTTGTACAAAATTATTTTGTACGAGTTTCAATCGCATATATTTTATTTTATATACATCGTGTTTTCTAAACTATACCCGATTGAATGATATATTAACTCATCTAAATAAATTATTTTGCTAGAATGTAAAAAAATTTTTACATTTGATTTGCAAAAAATCAGCCTGCATGCTAGTATTCGTGTAGGATTTGACAATTGAATAAAGCAGCCGAATAATCGCGCCTGAAACATTTTCAGGTGAGGAAAGTCCGTGCATTCAAGGACAGACCGCCGGAGAAACTCCGGACGACGTGAGTCGGTGGATAGGACCACAGAAAATATACAGCCTGATTTTCAGGCAATGGTGCAACGGCGAGGTAAGAGCTCACCGGCGGTGTTGAGAAATACCGCGTCCAGGCAACCCCCGGTAGAATGCAAGGTTATTGAGGCTTTTAAAGGCTGTCCGTCTGCCTCTGACATACCGCTTGAGATTGAAAGTAATTTCAATACCAGACAGATGATTATTTAGAAACAGAACACGGCTTATGAACTGCTTTATTTATTTTATAAAAGAGGACAACTTTTATTAAAAAATTGTCCTCTTTTTAGTTTTATTTTTTTCAAAACCGTTTATTTTTTAACCGGCTGCTGTGCGGGAGCCTGACCTTGTTGTGGCTGAGCACCTTCCGGAGCGCCTTCTTTTATTTGTTTTTGGATATCTGCTCTTATTGTTGACGGATCATAATCTTTGTTTACAAATTCAACTTTTGCATTCTTTTTCATTGATTCAACGAGGTTATCAACAAGCTGCAATTGTTTTTGGTTTGCGAGATACCCTTTAATTTCGTTTTTAACTTTTTCAAACGGTTCCTGACCGGCAGCCATTCTGTCTGTCACAAAAATAATATGGTAGCCGAACTGGGTTTGCACAACACCTGAAACTGAATTTGGTCTGAGAGCAAACGCTGCTTTAGAAAATTCCGGAACCATCTCTTGTGCTGCAAAGAATCCCAAATCTCCGCCTTTTACAGCTGTTGTTGTATCGTCAGAATTTTCTTTTGCAAGTTTTGCAAACTGTGTTGTATCAGCTTTTGCCTGGGCAAGTAATTTATCAGCTTTTGCTTTTTTAGCATTCATTTCTTCGGTTACTTTTGCCTGAATTTGTTCTTCTGTCAGGTCTTTATTTTTAGGATCTGATTTTACTATTTCTGCAATTTCAGCAGGGTTTGCTGAAATCAGGATGTGTGATGCGCGTACTCTGTCAGGATATTTGAACTTAGCCGCGTTATCATTGTAGAATTTTTGTGCTTCGCTGTCTGAAACATCAGAGCTGCCGAGTTCTTTTGCCAGTTTTTTCATCTTGATTTCTTCTTTCAAATCAGCTTTGAACTGATTTGCAGAAATGCCGTTTTTCTTCAAAATGTTGTTCAACTGCTCTTTTGAACCGACTTTATCTACTATTTCTTTTATTGCATCTTCAACATCTTTATTGGCAACAGTGATATCGCGTTTTGCGATTTCTTCATCAAGAAGTGCTTTTACAATTAATTCATTTACAACGCGTTCTTTTATCAAATTGTAAAGGAAAGTATTTTTGCTGTCTTTAATATTTATTCCAAGCTGGGAAATCATAGAGTTGCCGACTTGTTTTTCAAACATTTTGTCAAATTGAGCCTGCGTAATATTTGTATCATTAACTTTTATGATAGTTTCGCCTGATTTAAGACCGCAGCCTGCGAACAATACAGCTGACGCTGCCAGTGTAATCAGTAATTTTTTTCCCTTCATATTGTCTCTCTTTCTTTATTAATAAGTAAACTCATGACTAATTTTATACATATAATAAAACAAATCAATCAAAATGTTAAATACTTCATCAAAGTTCATATAAGCATTATTTAAAAGCAGGATAGATTTACCCTCCTGACAGGACGCCGGAGCAATTGTAAATTTTAATTTTTTGAGAATTTCGCCGGGGAGCGCCGCGCGGATAATATTCCATTCCGGCTGGATAAACGGCGTGTAAATTCTTATATTATCTTTTGTTTCGCGTATAAGAGAAATATTCACCTCAGTTGCGGAGAGTCTGATTTTTATTAACTTAATCAAATTTTCCACGCATTCAGGCGGCTTTGAGAATCTGTCTTTCCACTCATCCACAATACAATCCAGCTCTACATCCGATTTAACATCTGCAAGCCGCTTGTATTCAATCATTTTTTGCTCGGAAGAGCCCACCCAATCGTCAGGAATGAATGCTGTGACATTTATGTCAACAATAGTCGGAACTGATTTTTCGACTTTTTCACCCTGCAGCTCCTGAACCGTTTCTTCTAAAAGCTGGCAATATGTATCAAATCCGACATTAATCATGTGCCCGTGCTGTTTTGTACCGAGAATATTACCGATACCACGGATTTCGACGTCTCTCAGGGCAATCTGGTAACCGCTGCCGAGGGTTGTAAATTCTTTTATGGCTTTCAGACGCTGGATAGCTTCTTTTGTAATTTCTTTGCTTTTTTTGTAGAAACAATAACAATAAGCTTGTCTCTGCGAACGGCCTACCCGCCCGCGAAGCTGATAGAGCTGCGCAAGACCGAACCTGTCTGCGTCATGGATTATCATTGTATTTGCGTTCGGAATATCTATTCCGTTTTCGATAATCGTAGTTGCTAAAAGTACATCGTACTCACGGTTTGCAAAATCTATAATAACCTGCTCCAAAGTTTTTTCATCCATCTGACCGTGTCCGATACCTATACGGGCATTAGGCACCAATTTTTGAAGCTGCAGACGAAATTCTTCAATTGTTTCCACTCGATTATAGAGATAGAAAACCTGTCCTTCACGGTCTAGTTCATGGACTATTGCATTTTTCACCATATTTTCATTCCACTCGCCAACGTAGGTTTTAATAGGAAGTCTATTTTTAGGCGGGGTATTAATAACTGACATATCTTTAATCCCTGACAGCGACATATAAAGGGTACGCGGAATAGGTGTTGCTGACATGGTTATAATGTCAATATTTTCGCGAAGTTGTTTCAATTTTTCCTTATGACGGACACCGAAGCGGTGTTCTTCATCAATTACAAGAAGCCCTAAATCTTTAAAAACTATCCCGTCCTGAAGCAGTCTGTGGGTTGCGATAACAACATCACACTTGCCGGTTGCAAGATTTTTAATAGTTTCCTTTTGTTCTTTGTGGCTTCTGAAACGCGACATAAGTTCGACTTCCACCCCGAAAGGTTTGAAGCGTTCGGACATGGTTTGGAAATGCTGAAGCGCAAGAATGGTTGTCGGTACAATTACGGCAACCTGTTTGCCCGATGTTACCGCTTTAAAAATAGCACGCATGGCAACTTCTGTTTTGCCAAAACCTACATCGCCGCAAATAAGTCTGTCCATAGGTTTGTCGCTTTCCATATCAGCTTTAACCTCGACAATAGCGCGCATCTGGTCAGGAGTCTCAACATATTCAAAAGCTTCTTCCATCTCAACCTGCCATGTTGTATCAGGCAAAAACTGTATGCCGTGCTGCATTTTTCGTCTTGCGTACAGTCTGAGCAGGTCATAGGCAATTTGTTCAACTTCTTTTTTGACACGTGTTTTGGTATTTTCCCAATCTTTCCCGCCCATTCTGGAGAGTTTAGGCTTAACAGAACCTGAGCCGCGATAACGGCATAGCATGTTAATTTGTTCCGCAGGAATATGCAGACGGTCTTTGGCTGCGTATTCAATTGTCAGATAATCTTTTAATTGCCCGTCTATTTCCTGTTTGCTTAAACCTTTATAAATTCCGACCCCGTGAACCGCGTGGACAACGTATTCTCCCTCCTGTATGTCATTAATATTTTCAATGTATTCAGGTTTTTCTTTATAATACGAACGTTTTGTTGCGGTGATTTCCTTTGTTCTTTTGTTAAAAAGTTCTCTGTCTGTCAGGATAACAGTCTTGCAATCTTCAAGAATTGCACCGTGTGAAGATAGAAGTTCCGTATATTCTACATCAAAAATTTCTCTTTCATTCAGAATCTCTTTGACACGTTCGGGGTAATCAGTAGCAATAATTATCTTGTAACCGTGTTTTGAATTTATAAATCCCGCAATATCATCAAGATTTGCCGCGAAATTTTTTACAGGCTGGGAATCAAATTCTACAATTTCGTCCATTTCACTATCGAGAAAGTTGTTAAACCCGACTTTTACAAAACTTGCGGCTTTTTGAAGAAATTCGTTGAATGTAAAATGATTTCTGCCTTTCAACTCTTTATTTAAGCCTGATTTTAGATTTTCTTCCGCTAGTTTATCGTACTCATCGTCCATAAACTGATATTTAGCGTAAATTTCCGGCGCCTCGTCATAGACTATTATGTAATCTTTGAAGTAGTCTAATGCACTCACAAGGTTTGAATTAAAATAATTTTGATAAACCCCTATTCCTTCAAAATATCCTTCTTCTTCACTCAAACCGGTGTTCATATCATCAAGAACAAATTTATAAACAGGAAGGATTTCGACTTCTTTTGTTTTTTTTACGGATTTTTGGGTTTCGTTGTTAAAATATCTGATATCGACAATTTCATCGCCCCAGAGCTCAATTCTGACCGGCATTTCATCAATTCCGTAAATATCAATAATATCTCCGCGGATACTGAATTCGGAGATATCACTGACCATTGTAGCGCGTTTGTACCCGAGTTTGACAACTTTTTGCGCAAAGTCTTTGACATCAATTTCATCACCTACTTTGAGTTTAATTTTGTTTAACTCAAAAAATCCTTCGTGGGGAAATTTTTCCAGAAGAGTTTTGACCGGAACGATTACCAAATCAGGTTTTTGGCGTAAGATTTCTATTTGTTCCGCGTAGTCATAAATGTTTGGCATAACGCTTTCGTACATGGAAATATTCTGAAAAGGGAGAAGTTTTGCATCAACATCAAAAGCTTTTTTGAGGTCATTTTGATACCTGAGAGCATTTTGCTCGGAAGAGGTAACAAAAAGCACCTTCCGTTTTGTAATCTCACGGATTTTAGTGAGCAAAACAAGACGCAAAACAGAGGTCAATCCGGTTACCGCAAACGAAAACGAATGCAGCAGATTATACCTGAACAGGCTGAAACTCTCGTTATGCTCCGTAAATTTGACATCAAACATACAAATTATTTTAGCATACAAATACAGCATAAGTCATCCCCGTTTTTAAACATGTGGATTTACACACAGTAAAAAACAAAAGGAGAATTTATGAATACGGTAGAACCAATCAGAGACAAAAAACTGCTTAAAAAAGTAGAGGAATTTTTAGGAAATAAAAACGAGCGGGATTTATTGATATTTACGCTGGGAACGAATTGCGGACTGAGGATATCAGACATTCTTGGACTTGATGTAAAAGATGTTAAACACAAAAATTATATAGAAATAACAGAAAAGAAGACCGGCAAACGAAAAAGATTTCCGATAAACAGCAAACTAAAGCCGATGATACAATCTTATACAGAAGGCAGAAAAGATAATGAGCCGTTATTTTTGTCATATATGTATAACAGAATGGAGCGTACACAGTATTACCGGATAATAAACCGGGTCTGCAAAGCCGCAGGAATAGAACATAAAATCGGGACACACACAATGAGAAAAACCTTTGGGTATCATCACTACCAGAAATACAAAGATGTTGTAATGCTGCAAAAAATTCTAAATCACTCGACCCCTCAGATAACCCTGCGTTACATAGGAATAGAACAGGACACAATTGACGAAAGTTACAAAAATTTTATACTTTAACCATAATAACCATTCAACATAATATACATTGTGTTGA
>CALUQN010000033.1 GCA_944322945.1 Candidatus Gastranaerophilales bacterium
TTTGGTTCGGAATAGTGTAGTGCTGGCGGTCTATCTCTTGTTTTCGGTTGCTTGCTTCCTTACCGTACATGAGCATTCACGGCAGATTTGAATTCCACAAAATTCAACCTGTTCCATAAAACGGCGAAAATAATGCCTGAGTTTGTCAAACAATTCAGCGTTTTCCATTTGCTCAATTTCATCAGCAATTTCACCGAATGGTGTTCTGCTGATTTCCATAACAATATCTTCTTTGCGTTTAAAATAAGTATAAAAAGTTCCCTTGGCAACACCGGCTTTTTTTGTAATATCTTCGACATTAATTGCGTCAAAGCCTTTTTCTTTAATAAGCTCCAACCCTGCGGATATAAGTTTTCGTTTAGTTTCAACGGCTGATTTTTGTCTTTTATTCATAAAATACTCCTGATTATAAAATATTATAACAAATAAATGACTAAAAGTCAATGACCTATAGTCATTTATTTGTCTTAGGATACTGCATTGATTTTATGGCAAAAATATAAAAAACTTATAAAATAAACAAATAGCGATAGTCATTTTAGCTGTTACAAATAATCATTTAAGGTGTTTCTTTGCAGTAATGATGTGTGTATTTTAACGGGACATTTTACTTGAACGAATAAAAGGATTATTCGGCAAAGTTGGCTTTGTGTTTGAATTTTGGCGGTCGGAAGTAATCGTTTTATGCGTTATGAAACTGGACGAAAAGTCTCTTTTAGGTATCAAAAATGTTCTCAAAATTTCATAATTTTTTTGTCTGAAAACCAATTATAACTGCCGTTTGTCCAAATTTCAGTAACTTGTACGGATAAAACGATTATTAGACTTTTGAAGTAAATAATGTCCGATTAGATTATTTTAAAATTTCTTTAACAATAAAAACGGATTATATAAACCCGTTTTTAATTGTTAATAAATAATTCCACATTTTGAATATTAATAGTTTATAATATTTTGTACAAACTCAGGGTTATAGTGATTTACAAAGATACTTTCGCCTTTGTCTAAGGCTCTTAACGTATTCATATCATCACCGGACAATTCAAAATCAAATATTTCAAAGTTTTCTTTCATTCTTTCTTTGTGTGTAGATTTTGGAATAACAATGACATTTTCCTGTGTTAAAAATCTCAGTGCGACCTGTGCAACAGATTTATTATATTTTTCTCCGATTGATTTCAAAATTTCGTTGTTAAAGAAATTGTTTTCACCTCTTGCCATAGGACTCCACGACATAAGCTGCGTATTGTATTTGTCCATATATTTACGCAAAGTTTTTTCCTGCTGAAATACGTGTGTTTCCATCTGGTTTACCATCGGCTTAATTTCAACAAAATTACACAAATCAACAAATCTGTCAGGGAAAAAGTTGCTGACGCCGATTGCTCTTGTCTTTCCCTCTTTATAGGCTTTTTCCATAGTTCTATAGGTTCCGTAATAGTCTCCAAATGGCTGGTGGATTAAAAGCAAATCCACATAATCAGTTTGTAATTTTTTCAGAGATTCATCAATAGATTTTGCGGCTTTTTCTTCTCCGGAATTTGTTATCCAGACTTTTGTTACAAGAAAAAACTCTTCTCTATTTATCCCTGATTTTTTGATGGCAGCTCCGACGCCTTCTTCGTTGTAGTAAGCCTGAGCGGTGTCAATCATTCTGTAACCGGCATCAATAGCATCGGTTACGCATCTTTCGCATTCTTTCGGGTCAACAAGAAATACCCCGTAGCCTAAAATCGGCATTTCAACATCGTTATTTAATTTTATTCTCTGCATAATTACCTCTTAGTTTTATTTCAATTGTTTATAATCTTTATCAGAAACTTCTTCCTGCCACTCTGTAGAGCCGCCGTCTGACGGGACTTCTATAGCAAGGTGAGAGAACCAGCTGTCAGGTGCTGCACCGTGCCAGTGTTTAACTTCTGCCGGAATGTTTACTACATCTCCGGGGTGTAGTTCCTGTACTGGTTTGCCCCATTCCTGATAATAACCTCTTCCCTGTACTGTTATCAAAATCTGTCCGCCTTTATGGTGAATATGCCAGTTATTACGGCAGCCCGGTTCAAAGGTTACGTTTGAAATCTTCACGCCTTCAGTTGTGAGCGGGTTAAGGTAGCTCTGACCAACGAAATATTTTGCATAAGCTGTGTTCGGTGCTCCCGTTTTGAATATTTCATTAAGTTTTGGAACACTTGCAATCTCAAGAATGGCTTTAATCTGGTTGTCATTTAATCCTGTGTTTTTACCGATTTGAATATGAGCGTTGAGCTGCGCATCTACTCCCTGCATTGATGCTAATGCCGAAATTGTCGCAATTTCTCTTTCCTGATTTGTCAGAACTCCGCGGGCAAAAATATCTGCAAATAAGTGTTCTTTCAAATATTGGTCAATTGCCGGCGCAAATTCATATATGGCACCTCTTACGTGATTTCCGGTTAATTCCACCTGAACCTTATCACCGTATGCGAATTTGTCTGTGCCTGCCGGCAGAATTTTTCCGGCATCACCTATAGTGTCGTTTTTGTCTTTACGCTGTTCTGTCACTTTCATAAATGCTGAAAGCCCGTTTAAACTCCGCGGGAACCCGCAATATGCGTACAACTGTACCAGAATTTCTTTTATCTCATTTACGGTCAAACCGTTATCCAATCCTGCATCCAGGGCTTTTTCCAGGCTTTCAATGTCGCCTGATGCGGTGTAAGATGAAATTTTTGCGATGCTTATCTCTTTTTTACTCAAAACGTCTTTTGCCATACAAAATCCTCCTGTAAATAAATTTACAACTAATATCAACAAACTTACGCTTAAAATTCTTTTTAAATTCATAAACTCTCCTTTTAAGTTAAAATTATTGAAATAGGTTTATAACCATTCCTCTGCCCAATCTTTCAAAGCTTCTTCTGTCGTGTTTGAGGGAAAGCATTTCCCTGCAAACACTTTTGCATCCGGGGCAAGCGATTGCATTATTTCCCCTGAATTGCCAATCGGACTGCCGCCTGATGTCGCAAACGGAATGATGGTCTTCCCGGTGAAATCATAAGATTCCATAAACGTATCTATAATTGAAGGCTCACGGTACCACCAGATAGGAAATCCCACAAAAATTACATCATACTCATTCATATTATCAAGTTTTGATGCTATTGCAGGTCGGCAGTTCCTGTCTTTCATTTCTACAGAACTCCTGCTTTGTTTATCCATCCAGTTTAAATCATCAGCCGTATACGGTTGCTTCGGTGTGATTGTAAACAAATCTGCATTTGTAACTTTTGCAAGTTTATTTGCAAGTTTTTCCGTTGTTCCTGTTGCGCTGAAATAAGCAACTAATACTTTTTTGTTTGTCATAATTTGTTCCTCTGCTTTTGCACGGTAATTTATCATCAATACCGATGTTACTAATGCTACCGCGCTTAATAATATTACCAGTAAATAATTTTTCATAATTATTTTAATTCTACCACCTGGTAGTAACTCCAGGTCAAGAGTTGTAGGTTGGAATTTTGCATATATTGTATGAGTTGAAGAATATAGTTGAAAAGCCAGCAATACGTCATTCTGAGCTTTCTGCCGAACAAAAATTTCCGGTGATACTATATATATATTCTTTAAGGGCTGTCATTCTGAGGGCTTTAGTTTCTGTAGGTCAGGCATTGCCTGACAGCATTACTTGTTTAAACCTCCTTCCCCGGCTTGGGGAAGCGGATTTGCACTCTGCCGAACAAAACCTGACTTAATGTCTGGTTTTGTGAGAGGGGACGACACGCAGTTAGTCCGGTTAGCGAGGAAATTGAGCGAAGTTGAACCGTAGGTTCAATAGCGAAACTTTCCGAGCGTGAAGCAAATTCAAGACAGGCTGGGATGGGGAACAACAGGTCCAGCCATCGTAAAGTCTTGCGTTGGCTTTCCGTACGGCAAGATCCTGAACAGCTTGAAAATCTCGTTTTTCAAAAAACTGATTTTCTACGCTTTCAGGATGACAGTAAGACCTCACCCCTGCCCCTCTCCTAATTTAGGAGAGGGGAGAATATAAAAATGTTAATCACTAAATCACTTAGTCACCTGGTCACTTAATGTAAATGTCTATTCACCATTCACTACTCACTAATATTAATATATCTGCCTGTGACACTGTTTTGACAGCGGGCAATTTCTTCCGGCGTACCGGCTGCTACAATTCTTCCGCCGTCCTCGCCTCCGCCCGGGCCCATATCTATTATGTAATCCGCATTTCTTATTACATCCAAATCGTGCTCAATGACAATTACTGTCGCATTATTCTCGATAAGTTTTTGGAATACCCCCAGAAGCGACTGTACATCAAGCGGATGAAGCCCGATTGTCGGTTCATCAAATACAAAAACAGAATCTTCCTGCCGGCGTCCCATCTCGGATGCAAGCTTTAGCCGCTGCGCCTCTCCGCCTGACAGGCTCGGGGTTGCCTCGCCGAGTGTCAAATATCCCAAACCTAAATTTTTTAATACTTCAAGCCGCTGTCTCACAATATTTATGTCGCGGCATGCAGTGAGTGCATGGTTTATATCCATTGCCATAATTTCCGGCAGGGAATATGTCTCGCCTGATTTTGAGGTGTATTTAATTTTTTCAGCTTGTTTTGAGTACCTTGAACCTCTACAATCCGGGCATGGTACATCCACATCAGGCAGAAACTGAACGTCAAGGCTTATGCTGCCGGTTCCATCACATGTCGGACATCTTAGACTACCAGTGTTATACGAAAAATCGCCTGCTTTGTAACCTAGTTCTTTTGCGTCTTTGGTTTTTGCAAAAACTTTTCTCAGTTCATCATGAACATTTGCGTAAGTTGCAACCGTTGAGCGGACATTTATGCCGATTGGGGTTGCGTCTATAAGTTTTACGTGTTTAATTCCTTCTGCGGTTACGCTTTTTACGTGTTCCGGAAGCTTCACGCCGGTGATACTGTTTTCCAGGGCAGGGATTAAACTTTCTAAAATAAGGGTTGTTTTACCGGAGCCGGAAACACCTGTAATCACGGTGAGTCTGCCTTTCGGGATTTTAACTTCCAACGGTTTGACCGTATGGATTGCGGATGTAGAAAGTAAAATTTCCCCGTTTTTAAACATTTCCAAAGCCGCAGTCTGCGGGCGGATACGTGAATTATTTTTGCCTGATAAAAATTTACCTATTTTAGTTAAAGGATTTTTTATGATATCAGGGATTGCTCCTTCTGCGATGACTTCACCGCCGTCAATTCCTGATTCCGGCCCCAGTTCGATAATCCAATCGGATTCGGATAAGATTTGCGTGTCGTGGTCAACAAGCACAACAGAGTTGCCGTCAGCTACAAGGTCGTGCATGACAGCGTTTAATCCTTTTATGTTCGCCGGATGCAAACCAATAGACGGCTCATCTAAAACGTATAAAACCCCTGTGGTGCGGTTTCTGACAGAACGTGCAAGCTGCATCCGCTGTCTTTCGCCCGTAGAAAGCGTTGATGCGGCACGGTCAAGTGCAAGATAGCCCAAACCCAAATCAATCAGACGTTTTGCTGTCGCAAGAAAAGATTCGCAAATGGATTCTGCCATCGGACGCATTTTTTCCGGCAAAGACTCAGGCACGCCGCCGACCCAGTTGATAAGCTCTGATAAAGTCATTGTGCAGGCTTCATCCAGCGATATTCCGCGTAACTTTGGCGCCCTTGCTTCTTCTGACAAACGGGTTCCGCGGCAATCCGGACAGATGTCTTCTTTTAAAAACTTTTCAACCCGTTTCATCCCGCTTTCATCTTTGACTTTTTTGAGCGCATTTTCAACCGTGTAAACTGCATTAAAGTATGTAAAATCAATTTCTCCGGCCTGATTGGAATTTTTTGCTTTGTAGAAAATATGTTTTTTCTCGGCAGGTCCATGAAAAACTATTTCCCGTTCTTCTTTGGTAAGCTCTCTGAACGGAATATCTGTCCTGACTCCCATTGCGCGGCAAACATCCGTCATCAAAGACCACATTAGCGAATTCCACGGCAAAACAGCCCCTTCATCAATGGTTAAGGATTCATCCGGTACAAGTGTGGACTCGTCAACTGTCCTGACCGTTCCAACCCCTCCGCAGCGCCGGCATGCGCCCTGACTGTTAAAAGCGAGTTCTTCTGCTCCCGGCGCGTAAAAATGTGCGCCGCAAACCGGACAGACAAGTTCTTTGCCCGCCGCAACAAGTAATGTCGGTTCAAGGTAGTGCCCGTTCGGGCAGCGGTGATTCGCAAGCCGCGAGTACATTAGTCTTAAACTGTTCAACAATTCCGTTCCAGTTCCGAAAGTGCTTCTGATACCAGGCACCCCCGGCCGCTGATGGAGTGCAAGTGCTGCCGGTACGTACAAAATTTCATCAACCTGCGCCTTTGCAGCCTGCGTCATCCTGCGTCTTGTGTATGTTGATAACGCCTCAAGATAACGTCTTGAGCCTTCCGCATACAGTACACCCAGCGCAAGTGAAGATTTTCCTGAACCTGAAACGCCCGCGATACCTACGATTTTATTGAGCGGAATATCTACATTAACGTTTTTTAAATTATGCACTCTTGCTCCGCGAACAAGCATTTTATCAGGTTTTAATTCTTTTTCTGCCCCCATAGAAAACTCCTTGCCTTTCCTGTTGGACAGACAAATTATATCACTAAAAACAGGACTTATACAGCAAATTCCCATAAAAATTTTCAAAACGGCGTCATACTGAGCGTAAGCAAAATACCTGAATAAACAAGATTTTTCGGGCTAATGCCATCAGAATGACAGACTTTTTATAGTAACTGTGTGGATTTGCTATATAAGTTTACAGCGTCTTTAAAAACGGCGCGGCAGGTGCAACTCTCATTACGTGTTTGCTTCCTGGACAGTTCACTGCCGTATTATTTGCGTTCTACAGATGAATTTGTTTGCCGCATCAGCGTCTGTAACCTTTTACTACTATTCTGCTGCCGCTTTTCAGGTTTTCTTTCTCACGAACTTCTTTCAATGCTTCCGTCAAATCCGATTGGGTTATTTCAACCGCCTGCATATCTTCCGGTTTGAATGTTCTGTTCCTCATTTTGTCGAAAATTCCGCATCTTCTGCGTGCAATTCTCTGGGCGCGTTCTACCGTTCCCGCAATTGTCGCGTAGTTCACTTTCAAGTCTACAAGCTGTTTTGCAAAGTTATCCAAGTCCACATCACCGGCAACTTTTTTATCACGTAAATAAATATCCAGTGTTTCCTGACAGCCTTCCAAATCCGGCAGCTCCACAGGGATAATTATCCCGAAACGTCCGTCTCTTGTGATTGCAGGATCCAGCGAAGCCAGTTTGTTTGTCGCCATAAGTACAAATACATTATCGTCACTCTTTTCCAGATTACTCATCAGTGTCAATATCTGGTCTACAGTTTTGTTGTCGTAGCGTGCATTGCTGGAATCGTCACGGTTCTGTGCAACAGATTCCCCTTCGTCAATAAATATTATGCTTGGCGCTTCCTCTGCAGCTTTTGCAAATAACTGGCGCCATTTTGCTTCGGTTTCACCGACTGCTGATGTGGTTAATGAAGTTCCGTCTATATTGTAGAATTTTATTTCGGTGCCTGTCATATTAGAAATTTCATTGGCAAGAGCTCGTGCTATATGAGTTTTGCCGGTGCCCGGAGGGCCAGCAAGAATTATACCTTTATTCATTGTGTGCCCCAGAGCCTCTTTGTATACAAGCGGGAACAAAACATCTTCTTCAAGCTGCTGTATGGCTTTTTTCTGTCCGCCTACATCAGAAAAATTCGGGTGCAGGTCTCCTTTAACAAGATATTTGTCAGGTGTGTTCACACGGGTATGTATTATTGAACCGCTGTCATAGCTGTCCTCTTTTTTATAATTTTCTTCCAAAAAATCTGCGGCGTTTACTTCATTAATGTATTTTTTGCCGTCTATAGGGAAGATTTCAGGGTCTAATCTTACAAAGTCAACCTCTTCATTAAAAATAATTTTGTCTCTGTCGTTCAAAAGATAAACTTCATGGATTGTAGCAGGTTTGGTCTGGAGTTCGTCGTCTTCGTCGTAAATTTCACATTCTCCGCCAGCTGCAATTGAGTATGGAAAATCTTCCGCATCTTCATCATTCAGCCCTATGAATACAGGTGTCTCAAAACGGTTGTCTATAATCAATTTGAGCTTTGTCGGAGCAGGCTCAAAAAGCTTGTCTTCCATTACGCCAAGAAGATATTTGGCGGTGTTATCCAATTCTAAATTTGAGATAACAACCAGCTCGTTCGATTTAAGATTATTCAGTGCAAAGTTAACGGCTTTGCCGAGTTTCAGGGTGTCACTTTCGTTGTCCGCTATGGTTGTGTAATCATTGACATTTGCTGCGCTGTTAATGTTTGAAGTGAAATAAACAGCCGGCGGCAATTTTGTCTTGCCCTCATAAATTTGTGATATTTGTGCTCCGGTTTCTGTGGCTTGGGTTTTCTTTGATTGTACGGCTGTGCCGGTTGGGGTATTTCTGTTAGGGGTGCCTGTTATTGGTGTTATTCTCATGAGTTTCTCCGTAAATTTTTTCATATTAAAAGCATTACAGAAAAATTTTTGCTAGCAGCTGCTATTTTTGTAACAATGATTTTACAATACAATTTACTAAATCCGCTGTATTGAGTTTTATAAGAGGATATTTTATTATTTTTTTATGGAAGATTACAAAACACTTTTTCAAAAAGCTTTAATATGCAAGCAGAACAACAATCCTGATGAGGCGGAAGAGTTATATTTGAAAGTTCTGGAACTGGAGCCGGATTTGACCGAGGCTTATTATAATCTTGCAACTATTTACTATGACAGAAACGATTGCCAAAAGGCGGTTGACTGCTACAAAAAAATTCTTGAAATAAATCCTGACGACAGTGAGGTTAAATATTTTCTATCGCTGGCGTATTTCAAGATGAAGAATTATGCGGAAGGTGAAAAATATTTTGAAAACCGTCTTTGCCGCAAAAGCAGCATTATGTCGCAGGAAAAAACTTACCCTAACCTGACAAAATCAGCCCCTGTCTACAGCGGTGAAATTGCAAAAGATAAAACAGTCTATACTTATTATGAAGCCGGTTTTGGCGATATGATTATGTTTGCAAGATACCTTCCGCTTTTGAAAGAGCGTGTCGGAAAAGTTATCTTCAAACCTCAAAAAGAACTTGTAAATCTTTTTAAGGAAAATAATTTCGGCTGCGAGATTATGGGAATTTTCCAACCGGAAAATACAATCCATTTTGATTATCATATCCCTATCATGAGCCTGCCGTATGCGCTTTCTTTGAAAGGAGAAGAAATTTTTACGCTCCGCGGGGGGTATATGCACGCAAACCCCGCAAAATCCGCTGAATATAAAGCAAAATATTTTGATAATGGCAAATTTAAAATAGGAATAAAATGGCAGGGGAATACAATGTATGACCGCGGCAGAGTTATTACGGTCGAATCGTTTTTTAAGCTGTTTGATATCCCGGATACAAAATTCTATTCTTGCCAGACTTTTGAAGGCTCACAAGAGATTGAGAAAATTAAAGCCCGGTATGACATAGTTGATTTGGGGTCAACTTTCAAAGATTTTTCGGACACTGCTGCGGCTCTGGATAATCTGGATTTAATTATCAGCAACGATTCATCGCTTGCGCACCTCGCAGGCGCCTTGGGCAAAAAATGTCTTGTTCTCCTGCCTTATGTTTATAACTGGCGCTGGCATACTGATTTAAGCATTTGTGACTGGTATGAGAGTGTTAAAATTTTCAAACAAAAAACTCCCGACGATTGGAGGGGAGCTTTTGATGATGTTTATGATTTTTTGATTAATCTTTTGGCAAAATAGTGCCTTTGATATGTATAATAAGCGGCGGTGTTGAGGGGTCTTTGCTTTTGAAGTGCGAGTAGACAAGCGTTCTCGGCAGTCTTATTTCAAAAACATTCCGGAAAAAGTTATTTTCGCCGACATAATTTTCAAAGAAATATTTGTAAAATTCTCTGTCTGTATCGTTTATCAGGATATAAGTTTTCTTGGCAAAAAACGGTTTGTATATAGTAATTTCATTATCTTTGAACTGTGAAACCTTTATTATCTCAGCACCGGGAAAATGCGCCCGGACTTTTTCATCACTAATCGGCTGGCGTATGAACTGCGTGCCGTCAAAGTGCAGTCTGTAAAATTGCAGTTTGTGAATATTGCAGCCGATTAGGCGTTTGTGGCATAAAAATTCAAAATTTGTATCTGTCTCAAATTCAGGTTTTTTATCCCCGTATAATTCTTTTTCTGACGCTGACATTACTTCGTGCAGTTGTTCCGGCGGATTTTCCCACGTATATACGGAATATCCTCCTGAACCGGATGTCCAGTGTTTTGTGAATATTAAGTCTGCATCCGAAAGATCTCTCGACCATTTTTTTGTTTCTTTCTTATATCCGATTTGCTGTCCTTCATCAACCATATTTGATGTCATATCATTAAGCCGGTAATCTGCAGGATGGTCTGCATACGCGCAGTTTATGGTTAATAATGCTATTATCAGTAGTATTATCTTTTTCATATAATCTCCTCTTACTTAAAAACTGGTTATATTATAACGGTAAATCCGCAGTTTGAAAAGTACTTAACATTGGAATTTATATATATGTTTCCACCAAATATTATTAAACGATAAGCATAATGACATTCCGAACGACAGATTGCCCTCCGAGTTTCGGAATCTTACCACGGGCAAGACCCTGAAACAAGTTCAGGGTGACAAAAAAGTAATATGTCATCCCGAATTTATTTCGGGATCTTACCACCGGA
>CALUQN010000034.1 GCA_944322945.1 Candidatus Gastranaerophilales bacterium
ATTTTTGGAATTTTTGAAGGTAGTTTTTAGAATGAAAAATTATTTTGTTACAAAAGTTTACAGAAAAAAGGACGTTAAGACGTTAAGTCCATTTTATTAATCTGTCACCCTGAACTTGTTTAAACCTCCTTCCCCGGCTTGGGGAAGCAAATCCAAGACAGGTTAGGTGGGGGGGAAGGCGAGAACCATTATGTCCGTCCCCTCACCCGGCACTACGTACCACCCTCTCCAAATCGGGAGAGGGTGAAATGAACTTAACGTCCTAACGTCTTTTTTTAAACGGATTTTCTACGCTTTCAGGATGACAGCAAACATCATGTTTGCATCATTATTCTTTACACAGTTTCTGTAGGTCAGGCACTGCCTGACAGAAAGACCTCACCCCTGCCCCTCTCCTAAACTAGGAGAGGGGAGAATATTGAAAAACTCTTACGGGCGTGATAAAAGCCGGATTTTCAAAGACTTTTAAAGTTTCTTGAACATCTTCAAAAGGCGGTATTTCAGTTTGTTGAAAGAATGTTGATGCAAACGTTACGTTTGCTCCCACCCTAGCCCTCCCCGACCTGGGGAGGGTACAAAGTTTATGTAGTTTCTGTAGGTCAGGCATTGCCTGACAGAGTTATAGGGTGGGCAAAGCGAAAGTGTGTCCACCAGTCGGCTATATATATTCTTTAAGGGCTGTCATTCTGAGCGTTAGCGAAGAATCTCAATTAAAAAAGAGATTCTTCACCCCCTGAATTGTTATCGGGTTCAGAATGACGGTAAGACCTCACCCCTACCCCTCTCCTAATTTAGGAGAGGGGTAAATGAACTTAGCGTCCTAACGTATTATCGTCCTAACGTCTTTTTTTAAACTGATTTTCTACGCTTTCAGGATGAAAGTAAGACCCTCCCCCCATCCTATTTACAGAACCAGGGGGGCGAATGAATGTAAAAGCGGAATTTGATATATAAGTCTCAGTATTGTTTAATAGTAATTTCAACTTTTTTGTACTATAATCGTGTTATGAAAAACGTAAGACAAACAAATATCAACACTCACCGCGACGCGTGGATTGAGATTAATTTAGAGAGCCTGGAACATAATGTCAAAGAAATAAGAAGGAATGTTCCTCCTGAGACAAAGCTTTTAGGAGTTGTCAAGGCGGATGCCTACGGTCACGGAGCTGTAATGCTGGCACCTGTAATTCTGGCATCAGGCATTGATATGCTCGGAGTCGCCTCAATTGACGAAGGTGTTGATTTGAGAAATGCTAAAATAGGCTGTGATATTCTCGTACTCGGTGCGGTTCCTGTTTGGGCGGTCGAAAGTGCTGTTGCCGCTGATTTGTCGATATCTGTTTTTTCAAAAGAGCATATAGAAGCTTGCCGCCTCGCTTTTGAAAGAACCGGTGTAAAACCGAAAATTCACGTGAAAATTGATACAGGCATGAATAGAATAGGTGTCGCTGTCGATGATGCTGTTGATTTTATAAAGCAGGTTCAAAACTGCGATTTTATAGATTTTAAAGGTATCTTCACCCACCTTGCATCAGCTGAAGAACGTGATGAAACTCAATTACAAATAGATAAATGGAATAGAATTATTTCGCAAATAGACACAACCGGCTTGCTTTTACACATTCAAAATACTGTCGGCACAATGTATTATGAAGTGCCGACATCAAATATGCGAAGAGTAGGAATAGCGCTTTACGGATTGTATCCGGATCTGCCCCCTGATGCTGACAGGTCAAAATTTGATTTGAGACCGTTAATGAGTCTGAAAGGCAGGATTGTCCATATACATAAGGCACACAATGGCGAAGGCGTAAGCTATTCACATACCTATAGAGCGCACGGTGAAAGAACTATTGCCACTGTTCCAATAGGGTATGCGGACGGGGTTCCGAGAATTTTATCAAATAAAATCTGCGGTATATTGAACGGGCAAAAGGTGCCGCAAGTAGGCAATATAACAATGGATCAGATGATGTTTGACATAACGGGTGTTGATGCAAAAGTCGGGGATACACTGACTCTGCTGGGTGGTGAAAATACAATTGATGAGTGGGCTCATATTGCAAAGACCATTAACTACGAACTCACCTGCCGTCTAAAAGTCAGACTGCCCAGAATTTATACAAGGTAGAGGTTCTATGGAAAATTTTGACATAGGGATAATCGGTGCCGGACCTGCCGGCTATACAGCTGCATTCCATGCCGCGGCAAAAGGAATGAGCGTTGTTATATTTGAAAAAGATGAGATAGGCGGTGTGTGCCTGAACAAAGGTTGTATCCCTACTAAAACGGTTTTGCATTCTTCTGAAATTTTTTACGAAATGAAAAATTCTTCCCAGCTTGGCATTTGTACTGAAAATGTTACATTAAATTATGCAAAAGTGCTTGAACACAAAAACAATGTTGTTGAAAAATTGAGAAAAGGGTTGGAACTCGGGTTTAAAACCAATAAAATATCTGTTGTGAAGTCATTTGCCCGGATTGCTGACGCAAATACTATACTTGCGGATGGAAAAACGTATCAGTGTAAAAAGATTATAGTTGCAGCCGGTGCGGAACCGAAAACATTGCCGCAGCTAAAATTTGACCATAATTTTATTCTGAATTCCGATGATATTTTGAATTTGGCGGCGCTGCCTAAAAGTATTCTAATTGTCGGCTCCGGCGCAATCGGAATTGAATGGGCAAGGATTTTTTCAAACTTTGGGGTGGACGTGACTGTCACGGAATTTGCCCAAAATCTTCTGCCGCTTGCAGATATTGAGGTTTCAAAGCGCATTGAAAGAATTTTTAAAACTAAAAAAATAAAATTTTATACAGGTACAACTGTTGAAAAAATTGACGGCAAAACAGTTACACTGACAAACGGCGAAGAGCTTCTGCCGGAAAAAATTCTTGTTGCGGCAGGCAGAACGCCGGTACAGACTGAAAAAATTGAAGGTGTTACATATATAGGCGATGTGTCCGGCAAAATTCAGCTTGCGCATTTTGGCATAAAGCAGGCGATAGCAGTAGTTGAAGGGGTTAAATTTGACGAATCTCTTGTGCCATCTGTTGTATACGGTTTGCCTGAAATTGCCTGGATTGGACAGCGCGAGCAGGATTTACAGCCCGGCACTTACCAAAAATCGAACCTGCTTATCTCCGCACTCGGAAAATCTCACTGCGATGACGCAACCGAAGGTTTCATAAAAATTCTGTCGCAAAACGGAAAAATTATCGGGGCTCATATTGTCTCAAAAGAGGCGTCGGCGCTTATTCATCAAATTTTAATTGCAATGCAGAATAATATTACGATTGATAAGCTGAAAGAAGTTTGCTTTGCCCACCCGACGTATTCAGAGGGAATTTTTGAAAGCCTTTGGAGGATAAAATGACACGTGAAAGACTGCCTGAATATCTCAAACGCCCCTTAATTGATACGGAGAAGACCAGAACCGTCAGAAAAATTCTAAAAACAAAATGTCTGAATACCGTCTGCGAAAACGCACGCTGCCCGAACAAGAACGAATGTTACACAAAAAATACAGCAACTTTTTTGATTATGGGAAATGTCTGCACGCGTAACTGCCGTTATTGCAACATTGGATGCGCAAGACCGGAGCCATTAGACGAAAATGAACCGAAACATATAGCAGAAGCTGTTCTGGCGCTCGGGTTAAAATATTCCGTTATAACTTCCGTCACCCGTGATGACCTGCCGGATGGAGGTGCCGGGCATTTTGCACGCTGTATTAAAGAAATAAGAACTCTCACACCCGGTGTGAAAATAGAAATTTTGACACCGGATTTCAAGGGTGATAAATCCGCTATGGATATTATAATAAAAGCTCATCCGGAGGTTTTTAACCATAACATTGAAACGGTTGAACGGTTATTCCCGACTGCTCGTCCGCAGGCTGTTTACAAGCGTTCGCTTGAAGTTCTGAAATATGTCAAAAATAACAGCGATATTACAACAAAATCAGGATTAATGGTAGGGCTTGGCGAGAGTTTTGAAGAAATAGAAAGCACCTTATCCGACCTGAAATCCGCCGGATGCGACATAGTAACAATGGGACAGTACATTCAGCCGTCAAAAGCTCATCTTCCTGTTCAAAAATATTATACGCCGGAAGAATTTGAGGACTTGAAGAAACTTGCCGAAAAGTGCGGGATAAAACATTATCAGATAGGTCCTCTGGTGAGAAGTTCATACAACGCCGCAGAACTCCATATTTAGTAAATTGTTTCTTTGTGCGGTTTTGATTGAAAAATTGTTAATTTTCTATATAACTCCCAGTGTTAAACGCTTTACATTCAAGCTTTTTTAATATAATATAATTTAAGAGGTATCCTTATGGAAACGCAAAAATTAAAGTATAATCGTATATTATTAAAAATAAGCGGAGAGGCATTGCTGGGAGAGCAGCAGTTTGGGATTGACCAAAAACCGGTCTTGATGATAGCGGAAGAGATTAAAAAAGCCAGAGATTTAGGCGCAGAAATAGCTGTTGTCGTCGGCGGCGGTAATATTTTCCGCGGAATGAAAAATTCATCAAAACTAGGCATGGATCAAGTATCCGGTGATTACGTCGGTATGCTGGCAACTGTTATGAACGCCATTGCTTTGCAAAGTGCGTTTAAGCAATTAGATGTCCCGTGCCGCGTACAAAGCGCATTAGCTATAAATCAGGTCGCAGAACCTTACATCAGGCACCGTGCTATCAGACATCTGGAAAAAGGCAGAGTAGTTATTTTCGCAGCCGGTACCGGCAACCCATTTTTTACGACAGATACGGCAGCAGCACTGAGAGCGTCAGAGATTAATGCCCAGGCTATGCTTATGGCGAAAAACGGTGTTGACGGTGTTTATACTGATGATCCGAATGTTAATCCTAAAGCTGAAAAATTGGAAAAGATTTCCTATGATGATATTATTATCAATGGATTAAAGGTTATGGATACTGCAGCTTGCGCACTATGCAAGCAAAACAATATTCCGATTGTTGTTTTTGATTTTCTTGCCCAAGACGGCTTATGCAGAATTCTTAACGGCGAAGATATAGGTACGTATATAAGTTTATAATTTTTATAAGAAAGAGGTAAAAAATGTCTGAAGCATTAGAAGAATTGTTCTTATTTGGTGAAGAAAAAATGGAAAAAGCGATTGCGCAATTGAAACGTGAATTTGCATCTATCCGTTCCGGCAGAGCAAATCCGCTTATCCTTGATAAAGTTATGGTAGATTACTACGGAGTGCCGACTCAGCTCAGACAAATGTCTCAGGTAACTGTGTCAGAAGGTACAACTCTTGTTATTTCACCGTTTGACAAATCTACTATCAAAGACATTGAAAAAGCTATTATTAAAGCAGAATTGGGAATAACTCCGAACAATGACGGTGTATGTATCAGATTGAACTTTCCGCCGCTGACTGAAGAAAGAAGAAAAGAAACAGCAAAAGAAGTTAAAAAAATCGGCGAAGAAGCTAAAATCGTTGTACGTAACGCACGCCGTGATATGGTTGATGACCTGAAAAAACTTGAAAAGTCTGAAAACCTTCCGGAAGATGTTGTAAAAGATAATCAGGATAAAATCCAAAAACAAACTGATAAATATACCGGTATTGTTGATTCTTTGGTTTCAGAAAAAGAAAAAGAGGTTATGACTGTATAATGACGGAAATTAAAGGCTTAAATAAAAACGCAACCAGAATGCTCACGGGCTTTATTCTGGGCACAATTGCAATGTCTTGTATTCTATACGGCGGACTTGCAATTTTACTTCTGGTTCTTGTATTCGTATTTTTTGCGTCAAAAGAGTACGTTAAAATTCTTGAAAACAAAGGGTTTTATCCGAGCCTTAAATTAATATTTTTAGCTGAAGTGTTTCTCGCAGCTATTGCGTATTTTCAGCGGTTTGACCTTGTAGCACTGGCACTCACGGTTTGCTCTATCGGAGCTTTTATGTGGGTGCTTTTCAAAGGACGTCAGCCGTACATCGCAAATGTTGCGACTACAATTCTCGGGTTTGTGTATGCAGGCTGGTTTCCGCTCCATTTGTTGTTTTTAAGGGATTTATCCTGCCAGCAGTTTGACAGCGGACTTGGTTTTGTCGTAATGCTGTTTATCGCGGTGCTTCTGACAGATATCGGCTGCTACTATGCCGGCAGACACCTCGGCAGGCACAAGCTGGCACCTGTTGTAAGCCCGAATAAAACTATAGAAGGTTCTATCGGCGGCGCAATTTGTGCGGTTATAGGCACTCTTGTTATTGGGACTTATCTTGGGCTTGAGTGGTACATGTCAGTAATTTACGGTCTGTTGTGTACTATTTTTGCACAAATCGGCGATTTGTCAGAATCCCTCATCAAGCGAGACGCGGGCGTCAAAGATTCCGGCGACACACTCCCGGGTCACGGCGGCTTTTTAGACAGAACTGACAGTTTTATTTTTACCATCCCTGTAATGTATTATTTTTGTAAATATTTTATTTTTACGGATCAGACTGTTATTGATATTATAAACCTATTTAGAGGATTGTTTTAATGAACTTTGATAAAACTGCAATTGAACAAATTTTCGGGATTTCAGTTGAAAATTGCGAAAATTTCAGAAGAGCGCTAACCCACTCCTCTTACACTAAAGAAAATGAAATGCACTTTATTGAGTGCTATGAGCGTCTGGAATTTTTAGGCGATGCAGTGTTGAAATTGACAATTTCTGATTGCCTTTTTAATAAATACCCTGATTACACAGAGGGTGAGCTTTCTAAAATACGTTCAATCGTTGTATCAGATGCTGTTCTTGCTGAAATCGCAAAGAAAAACGGGCTTTCTGATCTTATCATAATGAGCAAACACGAAGAGAAGCAAGGGTGCCGTAATTTGGAATCAGTCTGCGCCTGCGCGTTTGAAGCTGTTCTTGGCGCTTATTATCTCGACGGAAAATTTGATGAACTGTTAAATTATATCAAGTCAGAATTTGAGTTTTATATTGAAGAAATTAACAAAAACGCCTCAAAATACAATGCAAAAGCCGTATTACAGGAATATACGCAGGGGCTGACGAAAGAAACACCTGTTTATCGTGTAGTTGCGGAAATCGGACCTGCGCACAAAAAAGAATTTGAAGTAGAGGTTTCGTATCAGGAAAATGTCATTGCCCGCGCAACTGGCAAATCTAAAAAAGAAGCCGAACAAAAATGCGCCTACGAAGCCTGCAAAAAATTGGGAGTCATAAAATAATGTCTGATATAATTGTATCGCCTTCAATTTTGTCGGCAGATTTTGCCAACCTTGAACGAGACATAAAAAAGGTTGAAAATGCCGGTGCTGATTGGCTGCATATTGATGTTATGGACGGACATTTTGTCCCGAATATAACAATCGGGGTGCCGGTGACTGCTTCTATCAAAAAAATTGCACGAGTGCCGCTTGATGTTCATCTGATGATTGAAAATCCTGAAAGATATATTGAACCGTTTGCAAACGCAGGTGCAGATATTTTGACTTTCCACTATGAAGCTGTTGATGAAAACAAAATACAACAGGTTATTAAACAGATAAAATCTTTTGGGGTGAAAGCAGGGCTTTCAATAAAACCCAAAACGTCTCCGGAAAAAATAATTAAATTCCTGCCGTATTTGGATTTGGTGCTTGTAATGACAGTAGAGCCCGGATTTGGCGGGCAGGCATTTATGGAAGATTGTGCAGAAAAACTTCCAGTAATCAGAGCAAATGCACCAGAGTCTTTAATTTTGCAGGTTGATGGCGGAATTAATGACAAAACAGGAAGAGTCTGCACCGAACGAGGTGCAAACTCTCTTGTTGCCGGCAATTACATATATAAATCACCGGATATTAAATTAGCTGTTACGTCTCTACGCTGTGCCTAAACGTTCTTTTCGTTTCAGAATTTCATTAGGGTCTGTAACGATTTCTGACGGATCAGCCTGTGCGAGTTCGACTTCGGATTTTTCAGGAGCTGCGCTTGCTGAACGTGTTCCGCCTTGTTCAGCGGCTACTTCATCTCCGGTCGGCGGTTCTTCATTTCCGCCTCCTTCAGCTCCGCCGTCAACGTTTCCTTCAGAGCCGACGCTTGACGCTTCTTGACCGACATTCTGTATTGTAATACCGTTTGCGTCAGCAGCTTCCTGTGCAATTTGGGCGCCTTGTTGTCCGACAGTGTTGGTTTCAGCACCTTGCTGTACGGCTTCACGTCCGACTTTGCGTTTGCCGCCTCCTCCGAACAGTCCTCCGAAGAAGTCTCCGATGTCCTGCATTACGCCTGCTATTCCGCCTTTATTGCCCAAAAGCTCATTGCCTATCGCAATCGTCTCTGAGCCGTAATCCTGTGACAACTGTGATATTGCAGCACCTTCATTTACAGTACCTTGTATCTCTGTCAGGTTTTCATTCAGCCCTTCCAATTGTGCTGATGCTGCGTTTGCCAGTGCTCCGGCTACAGCCTGCAAGCCTTTCAGTTCTCCTTTATCTTCACGGCTGCCAAAGATTTTTGTTTTGAAATTGTCTTTGTCACTGATTTGCGAATTTATCTGGTCACTGATTTCCTGCAAACGTGTTTTGGTCTCTTCGGCAACCTGGTCTGCCTCTTCATTTATTTCTTGAGTCTGGCTTAACAACGGCGCCATATTTTCTATTGACGCAAGGGTTTGTTCTTCTTTATCCCTGCTTTCCGTGATAAATATTTCGCCTTGCTGTTTCAGGCTGACCCCGCTATCGCCGAGTTCTGCACGGAAATTCTGTGCTGCGTTGCCGCCGCCGGCTTCTTCATTTACTTCGCCGTTTGCCATCTCGTACGTAACATCATCTTGTACATTCATCGCGGCTGCCATTTCTTCCGCCCATTTGAGGTACTGTTCAGGCACCTCCTGACCGTCTTCTTCATAACTCAAAATCTCATCAGCTGTGCAGCTGTTCCAATTTACTACCGTTGTTTTTGGCTGCTGCTGAATTGGTAATCTTGTGACGTCATAACTGTTTGCCATGTTACATCTCCTTTTTATACGTATTAAAGTGTTATATTCAGTTTGTATTAGTCATCGGAATTTTTTAATTAAATCTTTAATCACTTTTTCAGGGAATTGCTCTGTATACCTTGCGCGGATTGCTTTTATGCCATATTAACAATCCGTAATAAACCTGCAAATGTAAAGAATTGTAACAATTTTTATATAAAGTGAATATAAAAAGTCAATAATTTTTTATAGGAATTTTTTATATATATACGAGAGCGAAATAAAGAAAAGAGAGGTTTAAAATGGCAACAATGTTATTATTTGAAGCTGTCAGCGAGAAATATAAAGAGACTTCAAAGGCATTAAGCGAAGTAAAGCTTAGTGAAAAAGTTGTCGTTAGAAAAACCCTGGTGGAAATGATGCGGCAATCATTCTTCCACGGACCAAACAGATACGGAAACAACTTTATTGCGTAATCGTTGGAAATTGAGAATTAAGGAAAACACAAGGAATGATAGGATAAGGATTTATAAAACTTAGGATAGGATGGAATTTTAAAACCGGTCGCAGACCGGTTTTTTGATGTGTTTGTAAATTTTTATTAACAAAACAGCAAAAATACTTGACAAAAGGATATAAATAGTATATAATGTATATATAAGTGTTACTAATTTACCCTAATGGAGTTTAAGAGATGAGCATCAATGGAATTTTTAGTATGTACGGTTTAGGAGTCTGCGGAATAGACAGTGAGCACCAACGGATAATGAGAGAATTAAGAGCACTCGGAATAGAGCCGAGCGGAGACAAAGCGACAGACAAGGCAAAGTTACAGCGGGTACAGAGCAGTAAAAATGCAGACTCAGCACAGCCTGAGGAGAAAATGCAGGCGAACAAAACCTTTGGAGAGACGATAGAGGAGCTTGCCGGGATTAATATGCAAGACAAATTGAATGCAGAGTCAATGACCGGTGCTACACAGATTGCAGAGTTAAACAGAATGAGATTTTTGGGTGCAGTATAAATAAATTTTTATACAAATATTATAAAAAAGTTGTTGCAAAATTTTTTTGAGCATATTATAATAAAACTTGTCGAAAGACACCAGCATGGGAGCGTAGCTCAGTTTGGTTAGAGCGCATGCCTGTCACGCATGAGGTCGCGAGTTCGAGCCTCGTCGTTCCCGCCATTTATAAAAAGACCGCCCAACGTGGTCTTTTTTTATAAAGTTTATTCCCGGATCGTCTAGCGGCAGGACTGAAGATTCTGGCTCTTCCAACGGTGGTTCGAATCCATCTCCGGGAATTTTTCTTATTTTTCAAATCAGGACGTGGCACTCTGCCGAGAAAAACCTGACTAAATGTCCGGTTTTTCGAGAGGACTTGGTAGCGTAGCTACCAAGCGGAAATGTGAAAATTTAATACTTATATAAAATCGGGACGTGGCACTCTGCCGAGAAAAACCTGACTAAATGTCCGGTTTTTCGAGAGGACTTGGTAGCGTAGCTACCAAGC
>CALUQN010000035.1 GCA_944322945.1 Candidatus Gastranaerophilales bacterium
GCAAATCTTGAATAAATAATATGTGCACCCTATATTCATATTATATACCATTTTAAATAAAATTTCAAGTGTTTAGCACAACATTTTTACAATTGTTTACAATTAACGTTTAAAAGGCTTGATGCAAGCGGGTTTTATTTTTGGAATTTTTGAGGGTAGTTTTCAGGGTAAAAAATTATTTTGTTACAAAAGTTTACAGAAAAGAACGTTAGGACGATAAGACGTTAAGTCCGTTTCATTAATCTGTCATGCTGAACTTGTTTCAGCATCTTAGCTTGTGAAGTGCTGGCAAGATTTTCCGCATGGCAAGATCCTGAACAGCTTGAAAATCACGTTTTTCAAAAAAACGGATTTTCTACGCTTTCAGGATGACAGTAAACGTTACGTTTGCTCCCCACCCTAGCCCTCCCCGACCTGGGGAGGGTACAAAGTTTAAGTAGGTCAGGCATTGCCTGACCTACTTATTGTCACCCTGAATTTATTTCAGGGTCTTAGCTTGTGGAGTGCTGGCAAGATTTTCCGCACGGCAAGATTCTGAACAGCTCGAAAATCTCGTCTTTTTTTAAACGGATTTTCTACGCTTTCAGGATGACAGTAAGACCTCACCCTCCCCTCTCCTAGTTTAGGAGAGGGGAGAATATTGAAAAACTCTTACGGGCGAAATAAAAGCCGGATTTTCAAAGACTTTTAAAGTTTCTTGAATATCTTCGAAAGGCGACTTTTTGAAAGTTGAATAGACCTATTGATGCAAACGTAACGTTTGCCAAACATAATGTTTGTTCCCCACCCTAGCCCTCCCCGACCTGGGGAGGGTACAAAGTTTAAGTAGGTCAGGCATTGCCTGACAGAGTTATAGGGTGGGCAAAGCGCACGCGTGCCCACAAACTTTGTTATGCCCGTAAGAGTTTAGCAGTTTTAATTCCTCCTCCCCCGCGAAGCAGTGGAGGAGGAGCATTTACAGTCCGAAAATCCGCTCTCCAAATCGGGATAGGGAATTGAGAGTAAGTCAGACGCTGCCAGAACTTTCACTTGGTCACCTGGTCTCTTAATGTAATGGTCTCTTCAATAACCACTCTTCACTAACCACATGGTCATTTGCTCATTTAGGAAGACTTCTTTTTAAGGTTAAAAAGCTATTGTTGGGGATATAGCTGTCAAGCGCATCAAAATTAGCGTTTGCAAACATAAATTCTAAGGTGTCTCCCGGCGCAATGTTTAAAACATCAAACGGTATTGACATATCAAGCACCCTGCCGCAGGAGGTTAAAATTCTTTTGGAAGACCTTGCTATCCAAAGGTTGTTGTTCGTTGCCTGCGCAAACCTTACCGCATCAAGCCGGTTGTCGTCTATTGAAATTTTTATTTCGTTATGGAATTTTTCTTTTGCCACCGGTAGTATTGTTTCTCTGCGGTGGATTACTCTGACAGGCGAAAGCGTTTGTTTTTTATCGAAATTTTTAGCGTAAATATATATCTGCGGGTGCATTTTTTTAGCAATCGGAGTGTTGGATGTGTATTCGTTAAGGTAAAATCTCAAATAAAGATTTTCCTTGTCACAGCCGTAATAAATTCTGTCGAAAAATTTGGTTTCTTTGAGCACCGGACCGTCCGGGATGTCAATACATCCGGCGTTGAGCCATTCAGCACTATCTTCAGGGCTGCCGGTAAGCTCAGGCGTAAATTCACCTTTCGGAAATCTGGACGGCTTGGTTATGGCGGACAAAAGCGGGATATCAAGATACTCAGGTGCCTGTATGCCAAGGTAGAGATAAATATTCTTTAAATGTTCTCTGAAAAGATAGTCAAAAATATTGTCCCGTCCGGAATCGTTCGGCTCTCCATACCACCAGAACCAGTCACTTCCCTCGCAGACAAAAAGTTCTCTGCGGGCTAGTTTTATGTTCGGATTAAGCGGGTTTTTTCTCACGTATCTGCAAAAGTCGTCGCGTACTTGTTTTAGATACGTCCAGGCAAGATTTTTGATAGGTTCATCAATCCAGAGTTTGAATGTTTTGTTAATCCATGAGCCAGCGCAAATTTTATTGAGCGGTTTCGGGTTCTTTTCTCTGTCAAGATAATCGCTTATCAAAACAGTTTCCAATGTCGGGTCGTCGTCTATAAGTTTGTATAATGTGTTCAAAAATTCGTTGCCGTCGTCAAGGTAATTTTCCCAGCAGTTTTCGCCGTCCATCGCTATTGTCAAAAGATGATTTTCGTCAGGAGACGAGAGAATTTTGCTCTGGGTAACTTTTATTCTGTCATAAAGGTCGTTTGCCGCCACTACAGAATCGTGGTTCGGGTATTCAAAGCTTATCAGGTTCGGGATTACAGCATCGCGGAAAATTATGTCTATGTTTGAATATTTTGTCTTAAATCTGTACGATTTTAAAAGATGATAAGGGTCTTCCAGATAGCCTTTGAAATCTCTTACAAATTCAAAGTTTATGGACTCCGACAAAATCCCTTCGTCTGATATTGTCCACTCAACCCCGAGTTCTTTAAACATATTGAGCTCTTTTTCGCTCACGCAATGTTCTGACGGCCAAATCCCCCGCGGACGTCTGCCGAATGTCTGCTCTATTCTGTCCAGCGCAAATTGGGTTTGGATTTTTGCGTCAAGTTCGGTTTTTAAATTTGACGGCAGATCATCGGATTCTCCGCTTACCGTGTCTTTTATATCAAGAAGTATCGGCAGTATAGGGTGATAAAACGGGCTTGTTGTTATTTCTATTTTGCCTTTTTCAATAAGCTCTCGGTATTCCGGAACTATCCGCCTTATTATTTGACGTTGGATTTCTATGATTTTTATACGGTCTTCTTTTGTGTAATTTTTGCCTTTTTTATAAAGTTTTTTCAGTTCCGGATATTCGTTTTTGTATCCCGGATCCATCCAGGCAAGGTTAAAAAGTGCCATCAGGTCGGAATATTCCTGATTTGTAAAAATGTCTACATCTTCCCCGCCTGATTCCTGATATTTCTGGTAAAGTCTGTTGTATTCCGGCGATTTTAAAATCATTGACTGATAGTTTGAGTCAAAAAAGTTATTCAGGATGTAGTTTTTGTCATCGGTTGAAAAGTCTTCAATATCGCTCACTGTAAACCTTGAATGCAAATCGTGAAGCCCTTTTTCTCCGTAATTTTCAAACCCGTTCAGCAGCACCGGTGAAATATTAAAATTCAGTTTAATATTTTTAAATTTTTTGACTATGTTTGCCATATCAAGGTAATCTTTGACAGAGTGAAGTCTTACCCACGGCATAACATAATCGCCCTCAGGGGACAGCTGGTAAACAGGCTGGTGCATGTGCCAATAAAATGCAATTGATAATTTTTTTTGCGGGCTTGCCATTTTTTAATACTTCCTAAATAAGTTTAAATTTATTATAACAGAGTTTAACTTATATTACAATTGCAAGAAATAGAGATTTATATAGCAAAATTCCGTTAAAAATCTTCAAAACTTGTGTCATACTGAGCGTTAGCGAAGTGTCTCCATAAAAAAGATTCTTCGGGCTTTAGCCCTCAGAATGACGGATTTTTAATGGGAGTTATATATCAAATTCCACTAATACTAGCTAAAATTGTCACCCTGAACTTGTTTGACTACTTTTTTTCAAAATCTATGATTTTGTGAAAAATGTCCGGTTTTCCGCAGGGTCTTGTCAACATGAAACATCTGCTTTCCGGTGGTTAGATCCCGAAATAAATTCGGGATGACATATTACTTTTTTGTCACCCTGAACTTGTTTGACTATTTTTTT